>JAJPHS010000036.1 GCA_021325175.1 Terriglobia bacterium | reverse complement strand
CGTCATGAATCCATCCCCCGCCGCAGCGATCGCGCGAAGGCTTCGAGATCGCCGCCTTGTTCAATCAGCCGCACAAACGCGCTGCCGACCACCACGCCATCGGCCAGGCGGGCAACGTCGCGGGCCTGCTCCGGCGTCGAGATCCCGAATCCGACCGCCAGTGGAAGCTTCGTCGCCAATCGCATGGACTCAACCAGCGGCGAAATCGAACCCGAAAGCGACGCCTGCTCGCCGGTCACGCCCGTCCGCGAAACCAGATAAACGAATCCCGTCGAATATTCCGCCACCAGTTTCAGCCGCCGCGGAGTCGACGTCGGCGCGGCCAAAAAAACCGTATCGAGCCCCGCCGATCGCATCGCATTCGCGTACGGCGATGCTTCTTCGACGCTCAAGTCCGTCAGCAGGCATCCGTCGATGCCGGCCGCCTTGGCGTCCCTGGCGAGCGCCTCCAGGCCATAGCGCAGCACCGGATTCAAATACGTAAATAATAGCAGCGGAATCGACGATTTCTCGCGTATTTTTTGCGCGATTTCGAGCACTTTTTTAACGTTGGTGCCGGATTTCAGCGCGCGATCGGCGCCCCGTTGAATCACCGGCCCGTCCGCGATCGGATCGGAAAACGGTACGCCCAGCTCGATCAGATCCGCGCCGCCGCGCTCCAGCGCCGCCACAAATTTCGGCGTGCACTCCGGCGCCGGATCTCCGGCCGTGATGTAGGCGATCAACGCCTTGCGTTTGCTAAAGATTGACTGGATTCGGCGCATCGAGTTCGGGGAAGTTGTCGCGGTAAATATCGGTGTCTTTGTCGCCGCGGCCGGACAAATTGATCACAAACAGCGCATTTTTTTCGGCCGGCGCGCGGCGGATCGCTTCCGCCACCGCGTGCGCGGATTCCAGCGCCGGAAGAATCCCTTCGCTTCGCGCCAGGCGCTTGGCCGCGTCCAGCGCGGCGCGATCTCCCACCGCAGTATATTCGGCGCGGCGCTGATCGTGCAGCCAGGCATGCTCCGGTCCGACCAGCGCGTAATCGAGCCCGGCCGAAACCGAATGCGTCGCCGCAACCTGACCATCGCCATCCTGCAAAACGTAGCTGTGCGCGCCGTGCAGCACGCCGGGCGATCCGCCGGCGAAGCGCGCCGCGTGCTCGCCGAGGCGATCTCCGCGGCCTCCGGCTTCAATGCCGATCAGCCGCACGTTTTCATCTTTCAAGAACGCGTGGAACATACCGATGGCGTTCGATCCGCCGCCGACGCAGGCAAAGATCGAATCGGGCAGGCGGCCTTCGCGCTTCAAGATTTCCTCGCGCGTTTCCTCGCCGATTACGCGATGGAAATCGCGCACCATCATCGGATACGGATGCGCGCCCAACGCGGAGCCAAGCAGATAATGGGTCGTCTCGACGTTGGTCACCCAATCGCGCATCGCTTCGCTGATCGCGTCCTTCAGGGTCCGGCTGCCGTTTGCCACGCTCACCACTTTGGCGCCGAGCATCCGCATTCGAAACACGTTCAGCCGCTGCCGCCGCATGTCTTCCTCGCCCATGTAAACGGTGCAATCGAAGCCGAACAGCGCGCAAACGGTGGCCGTCGCGACGCCATGCTGGCCCGCGCCGGTTTCGGCGATGATGCGGCGCTTGCCCATCCGCCGCGCCAGCAGCGCCTGGCCCAGACAGTTATTTATTTTATGCGCGCCGGTGTGCAGCAGATCCTCGCGCTTCAGGTAAATTTTTGCGCCGCCCAGGGATTCGCTCAGGTGGCGCGCCTGATAAAGCGGCGTGGGACGCCCGGCGTAGTGGACCAGAAGATCGGCCAGCTCGGATTGAAACCCCGAATCGGCGCAGGCTTCGAGATAGGCTCGCTCCAACTCCTCCAGCGGCGCCATCAAAACTTCGGGAACGAACCGGCCGCCGTAAGGGCCGAAGTGCCCGGTCGAATCGGGCAGTGAACGTATCATAGCCATGCTTCCCGCGCGGCTTTTATGAATCGCCGCACCTTTTCGTGATCTTTGATCCCCGGGGAAATTTCCAGACCGGAGCTGGCGTCCACGCCCCAGGGCTTTGCGATGCGAATCGCATCGGCGACGTTTTCCGGATTCAATCCGCCGGCGACGATGACCTTCTGTTGTTGCGCGATGGACCGCGCCGTGTTCCAGTCAAACGAAACTCCGTTGCCGGCGCTGTCCAAAAAAATCGCCTCGCCGCCACCGGAGCTGAACGCAAAACCTCCGCTGGCGGCCGGGATGCGTAGCGCTTGCCAGAAGCGCATCGGACCTGTGATGGAAATGGCGCCGTAGATCTGGGCGACATCAAGCTCCGCTTCCGCCATAATCCGGGCCAGCGATTCCGCCGGTTCATCCACGAACACGCCGACTTTCCACGGTTTCAGCCCCTGACCGATCTCGCGCGCCTTTTCTGGCGTCACGTACCGCGGACTCTTCGAATAAAAAATAAACCCGAGCGCGGACGCTCCCGCTTCCGCCGCCGCAACGGCGTCTTGGCGTCGCGTGATCCCGCAAATTTTCACCATCATGAGCGGAGCGCCCGCAGCGCGGCGGCGGGATCGGGCGATCTCATCAGATGCTCGCCCACCAGAAATGCATCGTAGCCGGCCAGGCGCCGCACATCTTCGCGCGATTCAATGCCGCTTTCGGCCACTTTGACCAGACCGGCTGGAATTTTTTCGAGCAGACGCAGCGAAGTGTCCAGAGTCACTTCGAACGTATGCAGATTGCGATTGTTGACGCCGACAATTTCCGCTCCGGAGGCGAGCGCGGCGGCGAGATCCGCTTCCTCGTGCACCTCGATAAGCGCGGCCATTCCCAATTCGGCGGCGAGCTCGCGGAAGCGGCACATTTCCCGCTGGTCCAAAATCGCCGCGATCAGCAGAATCGCATCGGCGCCGTTGGCGGCCGCTTCCAAGACGTGAAATTCGTTGATGGTGAAATCTTTTCGCAGCACCGGGACCGGCGCGGCGCTGCGCGCGGCTTGCAGATCCGCCAGGCTGCCGTGAAAAAAATCGCGGTCGGTGAGCACGCTGAGCGCGGCCGCGCCGCCCGCGGCATATTCGCGTGCGATTGACGCGGGATCGAAGGTGGCGGTAAGAAAACCTTTGCTCGGCGACGCCTGCTTTATTTCGGCGATGACGGCCGGGGGATTCGCCCGCAGCGCGGCGCGAAAATCGCGAAAATCACGGCGCGATTGCGCGAGCTTTTCGAGCTCAGCGCGATGCGGGCGCGCCTGATCGAGTTCGGCCCGCTTGCGGGCGACAATTCGGGCCAGAATGTCGGGAATCGCCTTGACCATGCGGGAAAAATTTCATGGTAACACCACGCCGGCAAACAGCACGCGCAGGCGTACTCCCTCGCCGGGATCGATCCGCAGATCAATGGATCCGCCGTGCGCCGCGACCATGCGCCGCGCGCTTTCAAGGCTAAGCGTCGCGCCGGGACCGAGCGATGATTCCGACTTGTAGCCGATCGCGCCGGTGGCGAGTTCAAGCGTCACCACGTCGTCGGCGCGAAGCGTGAGTTGGGGCGGAAAGCCGGGCTTGGCAATGCAGCGGAACAGCGTCAGCAGATTGATCAGCAGCGCGCGCGCCATTGCCGGATCCAGATTCACCGCCGGCAGGCCGCTTTGAATCTCGGTCTCCGCCGCGTCGCCGGCCGTGGACCGTTCCGCAAGGATTTCCTCCACTAAACGGTCGATTCGAACCGGCTGGACGGAAATCCGCACCGGCTCGGCGAGTTGCTGCGCGCTGGTTACGATCCAACTGGACTGCTCGACGAGCCGCTGGATACGATCAAGATGCTGGTGAACTTTTTCGTCCTCCGGGGGAAGGACAAGCGCGAGATAGTACGCGATCGATTCGATTGTGCTCAACGGCTGCCGCAGCTCATGCGCCATGGTGCGAAGAATATCGGCAGAGGCGACCGCCGCGGGAGGGACCATGGATGAGGAATGTTATCCCGCGCCGGAAGGCCAAGTCAACCGGCGGGGGCGAATTGGCGCCGGCGGAATCAGCTCAGCTTGGCCCGCACGCGGTCGCTCAGCGCTTTTCCATCCAACCTTTTGCCCGCGAGCTTGGCTTGCGCGGCCTTCATCACCAGGCCCATTTGTTTCAGGCTTGTCACGCCCGTTTCGGAAATCGCCGACGCGATCGCCGCCTCGATTTCCTCCTCCGATGGAGCGGCCGGCATGTAGGATTCGACGATCTTCAATTCGTTCTCTTCTTTTTCCGCCAGCTCCGGCCGATTCCCCTTGCGAAACATCTCCGCGGCTTCCCGCCGCTGCTTGATGATCGTATTCAGGATCTGAAGCTCCGCGGCCTGGTCCAGCGGCTTCATCGTATCCACTTTATGTTTCATTAGCGCCGCCTTGATCATTCGCAGCGCGTCCAGCCGCGCCTGATCGCTGCTCTTCATTGCCGCGGTCATGTCGCTTTGCACTTGATCGATGAGGGCCATTTGAAAAATAGTCTACCTTGAAAGAAAGCCCTCATGATTCGCAAACAACGCCTGCTTACGCCTGGACCCACACCGCTCTATCCCAAGGCTTTGTACGCGATGCTCGGCGCGGAGATACACCATCGCACCGAGGATTTTCGCCAGATTTACAAAACACTGCTGAGCGACCTCAAAGAGGTGATGGGCACGCGCCACGACGTGCTGGTGCTGGTGTGCTCGGGCACCGGAGCGATGGAAGCTTCGGTGACCAACTGTTTTTCGCCGGGTGATCGCGTGATCGTCTGTTCCGCCGGGCGGTTTGGCGAGCGCTGGACCGAAATCGCGCGAGCCTACGGATTGAATGTCACAATCCTTGAGGAACCCTACGGCAAAGCCGTCGCGCCGGAGGCGGTGGAAAAAGCGCTGGCCGCCAATCCCGATACAAAAGGAGTATTGGTGCAGGCGACCGAAAGCTCGACCGGCGTGGCGCACGACGTGCGGTCCATGGGGCTCGCGGTAAAAGAGACGGGCGCCCTCTTCATCGTGGACGCGATCACCGGATTGGGGACGATGCCGCTCTCAATCGACGACTGGGGCCTCGACATCGTCATTGGCGGATCGCAAAAATCGTTCATGGCGCCGCCCGGCATCGCGTTTCTCTCCATCAGCGAAAAGGCCTGGGCGGCGATGGAGACTGCCGCGCTGCCGCGCTATTACTTCAATCTGAAGAGAGAACGCAAGATGGCGGCGATCGGCGAATCGAGCTGGACGCCGGCGATTGCGCTGTTGCTGGCTTTCGCCGAAGCGCTCAAGTATATAAAGACGCTCGGGATGGCGCGGCTTGTGGACAATGCTCAGCAGCTTGCGCGCGCCATGCGCGCCGCCTGCGCTGCGATGGGTCTGGAACTTTTCGCGGCCGAAAATCCGGGCGCCGCCGTGACTGCGATCAAAGCGCCGGATGGAATGGATTCGGGCGTGATCGTAAAAGAGTTTCGAAACCGTTTCGGTTCGGTGATCGCCAACGGTCCGGGAGCGTTGAAGGGCCGCATTTTTCGCATTGGCCATTTGGGCTATTTCGATTTTCCGGATCTGTTCGCGATCGTTGCCGAGCTCGAGCTAATCTTGCAGGCCCAGGGTTTTCCAGTGAATCTCGGCGACGGGGTTAACGCTGTTCAGCAGATCTACAGCGAGCTTGCGATTCGAAACAAAGAGACAGCTCGCGCCTGAGTGTGCGGATGCGGACAGGGCGGTGTCCGTATTGACCGGTTCCGGAATTAAGAGTAGACTTTAGTCAAGAAAAAAGGGGCCTCCGTGCGGGGGTTTGTTGTTGGGGAAAGGGTCCGCACGGAGGCTAGCTGCTTTAGTTATATAGACGGACGTAGACCCTTGCGCGTTTGTTCCAATTTTGAAATTTTTTTCGAATTCTTTTTGTCGCGGAGTTGTAACCGCGAAGGGGTCGCGCAGTATTCACTTCAAGCCGGACTGCGCCAAAAATTCCGCGGCGACTTGCGCCGCCGGGCGATGATCGACATCGACGGCGGCGTTGAGCTTGCGCATGGTCTCGCTGCTGAGTTTTCCGGATAGTTCGAGAAGCGCGGGCTTGAGGCGCGGCTCGGCTGCTTCCACGTCCTGCCGCGCGAGAATACATGCCTGATACGATCCGAACGCATGCTGATCGTCGGCGAGCACGGTCCAGTCATGACGCGCGAGCTGGCCGTCGGTGGCGTTGGCCGCGATCATGGTGACCTGGCCATCGGAAAGCGCCTTGTACACCAGACCCAGATCCATGCTGCGCGGCGGCGCGGACATCGGCAGATGATACTTGTTGAGCGCGGGCATTCCGTCGATGCGCGAGGCGAACTCGTAGCCCATGCCCAGCTTCCAGCCGTGCTTCACCCCGGCGGCTTGGCTTAACGTCGAGATTTTTTCCCTGCGCGCGTCCTCGCCGCGAACCACCATCGCGAAGGAATTGTCGAAGCCGAGCGACGGCAGCAGATCAAGCTGTTCCCGCCGGGCCATCTCCAGGCGCGATCGCTCAAAAACCTGCGCGGAATCCGGCGACGGCGGCTCTTTCAAAATTTCGGCTTCGATGGTGCCGGTGTATTCCGGATAAAGACTGATCTGCCCATTCAAAAGCGCCTGATAGGTGAGCAGCGTGCCGCCCAGGTTGAGCTGGCGCCGCACCGGACGTCCCAGGCGATGCTCCAGGTGCTGTGCGATGATTTCGCCGAGCACCACCTGCTCGGTGAAATTTTTGGATCCGACGACGATCGTTTTCGGGGACGAGCCGCAGCCGGCAAGCGCCATGCTCACGAGGGCGAGCAGCGTCAAACCGCAAATTTCTTTTCGACCCATCCTAAGCCTCCGTCCGAAATTAATGCGATCAACGCCGCCGGCACCGCGCCGGCGAGAATCTGCGCGGGGTCCACCGAGGCCACGCCGCGAAAAATAAAAACGCCGAGTCCGCCACCGCCGATGGCCGCGGCGATGGTCGCGGTTCCGATGGTGGTGACGGTGGCCACCCGGATTCCCGCAAGAATGGTGCGGGCCGCGAGCGGCATCTCCACCTGCCGCAGAATCTGCGCCGCGGTCATGCCCATGGCCACGGCGGATTCGCGCACCGCCGGATCGACCCCAAGGATTCCGGCGAGCGTGTTGCGCAGGATCGGCAGCAGAGCATAGACGACCAGCGCGACGATCGCGGTGCGCGGCCCGATCCCGCCGATCAGCGGGATGGGAATCAGGAATCCGAACAGCGCCAGGCTGGGGATCGTTTGCAAAATATTGGCGGCGCCGAGCACCGGCGTCCGCCACGACGCGCGCCGCGTGAGCACAATGCCCAACGGCACGCCGATGGCGATCGCGATCGACATCGCCACGGCGACCAACATCAGATGCTGGGAGGTGAGATGAATAATATCGTTCGCCAGACCAGGCCGCACGTTCTTTTCAATCATCGCAGATCGCTGTTTCCGACGTTTTCCGAAGCAGCGGGCGTACGAACAAGCGGTAAATCGCCGGAGCGTGGGCGGCGGCATCCGTTTACGAACGCGCCTTGCGAAGCTTCGCGGGGCGTTTTTGCCAAGCCCGGGCACGCGCGGCGCGCGTCGCGCCAAGATGGCTGCCGAACATTGCGCCGCCCGCCAACGACGAGGTCATCGCGATCCAGAACCATCCCGCTCCCGGAGAGCCATTCATGCGATACGACAGGAAACCCACGAACACCGTGAGCATCGCGACCCCGGCTCCCGCCCACATCTCCTTGTCCGGCGCCAGGCGCGCGGCCAGCAGACCTCCGCAGATTCCGTACGGGAAAGCCAGCGTCAGATCGAGATACGGAAAAACGCGCAGCACGTCGGCCGCGATCGCGTCCGCGCAGAAGGCGACCACGGACGTGAAAATCGCGCCGGCGGTGATGGCAAGTGCGAGCCGCAACATCAGTCGAGATTTTTCACCGGAATGTTGAACACCACCGTGTTCACGACGCCTTTCCGCTGGAACTGGGTCCACAGGCGGTAAACGCCCGCGCGCGGAAAAATCAAATTGAACTGAATTTGTTTGTACGCGCCGTTTTCCGGATCGGTGACCAGAAAAGGATGGGTGTGAATCAAATCGATCAGGTCGGAGCTGGCGGCGAGCATGTGGCCCCAGGCGCCGATGTACTGCTCGATCCCATCGTTCGGCTTGAGCCTAAAAAACAGCAGCGTCTTGAATCCGGCCAGCGGCTGGGGAGGATCGGTCGCCAGCTCGATCTCGAGATTTTCCGTCTTTTTCGGGCTGACGTCTGGCGTGAGTTTGGCCGGCTGGAGCTTGAAATCGGCGCCGCGAACGAACAGAGTATCGGAGATGAGCTGCGGCGTCGCGCCCTGCGGATAAAAGTCGCTGAGCACGCGATATTCGCCGGCGTGCGGAAAATTCAGATTGAGCTTGAAGCTGCCGTCGGCTTCGATCTGCGGGTGCACATGGCGGAAAAAACTCATGTCCTGGCTCACCACGAACAGGTGAAACAGGCGCTCATGCATGATGACAAAGTCCTTCACCTGTTTGTTGGTTTCGGGATCTTCAACATGAAATTCGAGATCGATATTTTTGCCGGCGTCGAGCGCGCGTGGCCGGGTCACGATGCGCACCGGAAACTCGCGCGGGTCCGGGATGCCGGCCACCAGCGTCATGCCGCAGCGCGGGCACTTGCCCGGCGTCTTCGAGCGGACGTCCTTATCCATCGGGCACACCCATTCGACGTCGTCTTGGGCGGTTTGGCTGGCGGGCGGAGTTGTGGCGGTCTGCTGCGCGAACAGCATCGCGGAAAGGAGCAGAATTCGCCACATAGTTTTCATTATAAGTGTCCTGAGCGAAGCGGTTCCATTATGCTCTGATTCATGGGTCAATTTTCGATCGCGGTGATCGCCGGCGACGGCGCCGGATGCGAGGTGATGCCGGAGGCGCTGCGCGTCGTCGATTGCGTGGCGAAGCTCGATTACCGGCGCTTCGATTGGGGCAGCGAATATTATCTTCGTCACGGGCGCATGATGCCGGAGGACGCGCTGGAGACGCTGGAGGAATTCGACGCGATTTTGCTCGGCGCGATCGGGCATCCGCAAATCGCCGATCATGTGACGCTCAATGGCCTGCTGCTGCCGATCCGCCGCGGCTTCGATCAGTACGCCAACGTTCGGCCGGCGTTTCTGTATCCCGGCGTGGCGAGCCCGCTGGCCAATCCGGGCGCGATCGACCTGGTGGTGGTGCGCGAAAATACCGAGGGCGAATACGCTCAGGTCGGCGGCTTTCTGCATTCCGGGCAGCCGGAAGAGGTCGCGATTCAGAGCGGAGTATTCACGCGCCGCGGCATCGAACGCGTGGTGCGCTACGCCTTCGATCTGGCGCGCCGGCGCGACAAAAAACGGCGCGTGACCTCGATCACGAAATCGAATGCCCAGGGATTTTCGATGGTGCTGTGGGATCGGGTGTTCGCTGAAGTGGCGGCGGAGTTTCCCGACATCTCGACCGAATCCCTGCTGGTGGACGCGGCGGCGATGAATTTCGTGCGGCGGCCGGCCAGCTTTGATGTGGTGGTCGGATCGAATCTGTTCGCCGACATTTTGAGTGATCTTTCGGCGATTCTGACCGGCAGCATCGGGCTGGCGGCGAGCGCGAATCTCAATCCGGCGCGCAAGCATCCCTCGATGTTTGAGCCGGTGCATGGCTCGGCGCCCGATATCGCCGGACGCGGAATCGTGAATCCGCTGGCGATGATTCTTTCCGCATCGATGATGCTCGATCATTTGGGGCTGGCGAACGAAGCGCGGGCGATCGAGCACGCCGTCGCGGCGGTGCTGGCCGAAGGGCGCTGTCGCACGGCGGATCTGGGCGGCGCGAGCTCGACGCGCGAGGTCGCGGCCGCGGTGATCGAAAAATTGGGCCGCTAAAAAATTGCCCCCGCCACGCCGATGAGCGGAATATGCGGCAATACATCACATTCCGCGTGGCCCGCCAGGATTTCGCCATGGACGCGATGCGCATCCGGGGACTTCTGCCGCTGCATGAAATGACCTTCCTGCCTTCGTCGGCGGAGGCGATCTGCGGCGCCGCCTCCATCCGCGGCCACGATTTTCCGGTGGTGGATCTGCGAAAGAAGCTGGCCATACCAGCGGGCGCGATCGGCCGGCAGCCGTGCATCGTCGCGGTGGAGATACGGGGCGCCCGGCTGATCGGGTTCATCGCCGATCGCGTCTCCGAGGTGATCGAGCTGCGGCCGCCGCAGGTGCGCAAGGATCGCGTCCGCATCACCGGAAGACCCCGCCGGCTGCTCGATCCGGATAGAATCCTGACGGACGAAGAACTGGATCGCTTCTACAGGGAGGGCGGAGTGCCAAGCCCGAAATCTCCAGTGTGCGCCTCAGCGGAGGGCGCATTTTAATCCGCGCAGGGCTTCAGCCTTGCTGTTCGAGCGGAGCTGAAGCGCCGCGCGGCATAAATCCCGCCCTCCAAATCGCCATATAGTCCCGCGATGCCGCTGGTACCGCGGTTCTAAAACGAAAACGATCGGTTCGATAGCGTCCGGACTATTCCCGGCCCGGGTCAGGCCGCCATAAAATTGGTGTGCCATGGAATTCGGCCAATACGAGCTTCAAATTTTGATCAGCCTGGTGGTGATCATGGGCGCGGCGTTTGTCGCGCTGATCTGCGACTTCCTTAAGGGAAATAACGAACAGCTTCGCGAACTGGTGATCCAGTTAAGCGCCGGCCGTGAAGAAGAGCTGAAGCGTCCACGGCGGGCCGAGGTTGCCGGGACCGCGGTGAATCGCGAGGCTTTGCCTGTGCGGGAACCGCGAAGCGCGCCGCCGGTGCGCCCGCGGCCGGCCGCGGTATGGCAGCCCCCGGCGGTGAAAGCGGCGCCGAGGATCGAGCTTGCGCCGAAGCCGCGGCCAGAGCCAATTGCGCCGGCGGTGAGACATCCCAAAAAAGACTGGAGCGGTCTGCTCGCCAAATCGAGCGTGAAGACGGGTCCGTTGGAGAAAAAAATCACGATCGTTCGCAAATCGGAAGACGCGGGGCTCCCGCGAGGTTATCATGACCGTTCCACGCTCGACCGGCTGTTTGCGCAACAGATGCGGATCAGCGGGCTGATCGTTTCGATCGGCGTAAGCGGCGCGCGGTCCGGCGGCAAAATCGGAGAAGCGGTGATCGATTTGATCCAGTCCATGATCCGGCAGGATGAGTTTGCCTGCGCCCGCGGCGAGGACGAGTTCATCCTGATCTGCCCGGGAGAGCGCGGCGCGGCATCGCAGCGGCGCTTGAATCGCATCGCGCAACAGTTGTGGGATTTTCAGCTTCGCTCCCTGGGGACGCTGCCGGTGGTGTTCAGTTGGGGCGGGGTTGAAGTGAGTGGGGAAGCGATCGAGGAAGCGGCCGCTTTGGCGGCGGAACGGATGCTGGAGACGCGGCGCGGGCGCGCGGCGCTATGCCCGCAACCGGCGTTGAAGATGCGCGCGGCGGTATAGACGATCCGGCCGGAAACGGCTCACACCTTCGCTGGAATCATCGCCGGAGCATTCGCCAGCAGCTTATCTTCGAATTCGTAATCCTGCTTGGGAAACGGATTGTGCCGCAGGTACCAGCGATAGGTTTCCTGCAATCCGGCGATGAAATCGACCGGCTTGAATTTCAACACGCGCTGCGCCTTCGCGGTGACCTGAGTGATCGGCGGATTATCCATGTAGTAGCCGAAGTACAGCTTCGGCCCCATCGGATGGCCGCCCGCCCGCAAGATGAACTCGCGCGGAATGCGGACGAATTTCACTGGCTTTTTGGCGGCTTTGGCGAACGCTTCCACGGCTTCCATCTGCGAAAGCGGCCGCGCGTTGGCGATGTTGAAGGCGTGGCCGATCGCGTTCGGCTCCTGCATGGATTTAAGCGCGGCGGCGACCAGATCCTTCACATAAACAAACTGCATCAGGCGGCGGCCGTCGCCCGGCAGAATGATCGGCCGGTTCGCGCGCAGGCGGTCCCAGAAATAGGCTTCGCGATAAAACGGATTGCCCGGACCGTAAATATAGGGCGGCCGTAGGGTCACCACCGGCAGGCCGATGCGCTGGTGCAGGCGAAACAAAGCGCGTTCGCTCATCGCCTTGTTGCGCACGTACAAATCGGGCGTGTCGTCGGGGGCGAGCGCGTCGCCTTCATGATGATTCAGACCATCGCCGTAAGCGGCCACGCTCGACATAAAAATATAACGATGAAGGTGGTTGGCCACGGCGCGCACCGTGCCCTCTACCTGCGCCGCGCTGGTGCCGCGCTCCCAATCGTAGACGTTATCGAAGACGACGTCGAAATTTTTTCCGGCCAGGGCCGACTTCATCGCCGCGGGATCGTTGCGGTCGGCCGCGATATTTTTCACGCGCCGGCCCAGATCGTGCTTCGGTTTGCGATGCAGAACCGTGACCGAGTGGTCCTGCTTGAGCAGCTCCGCCACGAGCAGACGGCCGATGAACTGAGTCCCTCCGATGACCAGACAATTCATGCGAAGTTTTACAAACTAGTCGTAATATTCAAGGCCGAGATGGGTAATTAAGTCCTCGCCGCGCATCCAGCGAAGCGTATTTTTCAGCTTCATGAGCTGGATAAAAATGTCGTGCTCCGGATACAGCCCCGGCGCCGTCATCGGCGACTTGAAATAAAACGACAGCCATTCCTGGATGCCCCGCATCCCGCAGCGCTGGGCCAGATCCAGAAAAAGAACCAGATCCAGAACCAGCGGAGCAGCCAAAATAGAGTCCCGGCACAGGAAGTCAATTTTGATCTGCATGGGATAGCCGAGCCAGCCGAAGATATCGATGTTGTCCCAGCCTTCTTTGGCGTCGCCGCGCGGCGGATAATAATTAATGCGCACGGCATGATAAAAATGTCCGTATAATTCCGGATAAAGCTGGGGCTGGAGAATGTGCTCCAGTGCCCCGAGCTTGCTTTCTTCCTTGGATTTGAACGAGCCCGGATCCTCCAATACCTCGCCGTCGCGGTTGCCCAGAATGTTGGTCGAAAACCAGCCGTTGAGGCCCAGCATCCGCATCTTCAATCCCGGCGCGAGCAGCGTCTTCATGAACGTCTGGCCGGTCTTAAAATCCTTACCGCAAATGGGGATGTTGCGGTCCCGCGCCAGATCGAGCAGCGCGGGAGTATCCGTGGTCAGATTCGGAGCGCCGTTGGCGAACGGCACGCCGGATTTCAGCGCGGCATACGCGTAGATCTGGCTGGGCGCGATCTCCGGATCGTTTTTCATCAGGCCGCATTCGAAATCCTTCAGCGTCTGATGAACCGCCGCCGGACGATGAAATACTTCGGTCGACGCGCACCAGATCATCACCAGGCGCGAGGCGTTGCTTTGCTTGCGGAAATTGGCGATGTCCTCCATCAGCATCTCCGCTTTTTCCATTTTCGTCGCGGCCTGCTTGACGTTGGGACCATCGATGCGCCGTACGTAATCATGATCGAAAACCGCCTTCATCGGCCGGATCGCCGAAAGCGAGTCCTTGAACTGCTCGATCTGCGCGCGATCGAGCACCGCGGCATTGAGCGCCGCTTCATACGCGCTGTCTTCGTAAATATCCCAGCCGCCGAACACCAGATCGTCCAGCGAGGCCAGCGGAACAAAGTCCTTGATCTTCGGCGTGCGATTGTCGGTGCGCTTACCCAGCCGGAGGGTGGCGAGTTGCGTCAGCGATCCCACCGGCACGGCCATGCCGCGCCGCACGGCCTCCACGCCCGCGATAAATGTGGTGGTCACGGCGCCAATTCCAGGGATTAAGACCCCGAGTTTTCCGTTCGCGGGTGCAATCTGAACCTTATCTTCTGAGGGCAAGACGTTTGCTCCTAAAGCATCATTTGCGGCACCTTGGCGCGAAAAGCGCAGGGGCTCCACTAACTTCGAACAGCAGGGGGTTTTTCTGACTAATATATACTAACACTTTATGCTCAATCGCGCGACTGGCTTGAGTTCGCAGCCCGTCATCAGCGCCATTCTGGTGGATGATGAAAAGCTTGCTTCCGAGGAACTTGCCTATCAATTACGCGAATTCCCGGATATCGAAATCGTCGCGACCGCCAGCAACGGTCTGGAAGCGGTCAAGTTGATTGAGGATCTGGAGCCGGACCTGGTGTTTTTGGACGTTCAGATGCCGGGCCTCGACGGCATGGGGGTCATCCGCAAGCTGCGGGAAAGGAAGATACCACTGCCGCACTTCGTCATGGCGACGGCCTACGATCAGTACGCGGTGGAGGCGTTTCGCTGGGAAGCGCTCGATTACGTTTTAAAGCCCGTCGAAAAAGACCGGCTGGCCGTGGCGGTGGAGCGCGCCCGCAAATCGATCTCCGACCGGGTAAAGAACGCGCAGCCGGAGCCGCCTCCGCCGAAGCCGTCCCTGCAACGCACGAAGCTGTTGATCAAGAACAATCAACGGAACTTCATCGTTGACGCGCAGGATGTGGTCTACGCGACCATTGATGACGGATTGATCACCGTGGTCGCCACGACGATGGAGGGCCAGTCGAATTACCGCACGATTGAGGAATTGCAATCAAACCTCGATCCGGATATGTTCTGGCGCGTTCATCGTTCGTATTTGGTCAATATTCATCGCATTAAAGAAGTGATTCCATGGTTCAAATCGAGTTTTCAGCTCCGCATGGACGATAAAAAGCAGACCGAAATTCCGGTGAGCCGGGTCCAGACCAAGCGGTTGCGGGCGCTGCTGAAACTGTGAGCTTCCGCGTGAATTGGGCGGCAGATTCAGGCGCGCCGAAAATGTGATCGTGGTTCCATCCACGCCTTCGAACTTGGATCGTTTCGCGCAATCGTCATCGAATTTTAATGCGGCGGCCTTGGAGCAAAAGATAAACTGGAGGAGTGTCCCGTTCTCTTAAGGTTCGCGGCCGTTTTCTCCCTCCCGCTTTTCCTGCTGGGGCAGCCCTCGACTGCGCCCGCGGACCCGCCGGCCGACTCGCCTGAAAATTGGAATCTTTATTATCAGGCAACTTCGATCGGCGATTACCACGGAACGTTTCGGGCGCCTTATTCCGGCCCGCTGAGCCTTCAGGATTATCCCGAGCGCGACGTGTCGCTTACCACCACGCTGTTTTTCGCCGCGCGCCTGGAACAAAATACGATTCTGGTGTTTGATCCGGAAATCGCCGGTGGCAAAGGTTTTAGCGGAGTAAACGGTCTGGCGAATCCGCCCAACGGCGAGCTTCCGCGCGTCGCCAGCGCAACGCCGAAGCCCTACATCGCGCGGCTGTATCTCCAGCACGATTTCGGATTTGGCCCGGAAAAAGAACGTCAGGAAAGCGACTTCAATCAGCTTGCCGGCGACCGGCCGATGACTCGCTACTCGATTTACGCCGGCCGCTTTAGTCTGACCGATTTTTTCGACGATAACGACTATTCGCACGATCCGCGAACGCAGTTTGAAGCCTGGGCGGTCATGTATAACGGCGCTTGGGATTACGCCGCCGATACGCGCGGCTACACCTGGGGCGTCGTGCAGGAGTTTCACACGAGAAATTGGGCGTTTCGCTACGGAATCGCGGCGGAGCCGAGGGTCGCCAACGGCCCGCAGTTCGACCGGCGGCTGTTCCGCGATCATGGCCAGCAGGCCGAGCTGGAGCGGCGCTATTCGATCCGGCGCCGCGATGGCGCGATTCGCGTAATGCCCTACTGGAATCGCGCCCAGGCGGGAAATTATGGCGAAGCCTTGCAGCTTGCCGAGCAGACTGGAACAACTCCTAGCGTGGTGGCGACGCGAAGAGTGGGGACGCTCAAATATGGGCTGGGAATCAACGTTCAGCAGGCCATCTCGGCCGATGTCGGTGTTTTCGCGCGGCTCGGCTGGAACGATGGAAAAACGGAGAGCTTCGCGTTCACCGCCATCGATCGCTTAGCCAGCGGTGGCGTCCAGGTGAAGGGGGGACGGTGGCATCGCAACAACGACGTGGCCGCCACGTCCTTCACGGCTTCCGGAATTTCCGGCGTGCACGCTGAATATCTGGCGCACGGCGGCCTGGATTTTTTGATCGGGGACGGAACGCTGCTCTACAGTCCCGAATATGTTTGGGAGAGCTACTACTCGGCGCGCGTGGCGCCCGGTTTCTACGCCAGCTTTGACGTCCAGCGCGATACGAATCCGGCGTACAATCACGCGCGAGGTCCGGTGATGATCTATAGCATCCGGCTGCACATCGGCCTTGGAATGAAACCTTGGGAGGGACGGTAAAATCGATTAGGATGTTAAAATAAGAGAGACTCCGCTGGGAGGTCGTCTAATGGTAAGACTGCAGACTCTGGATCTGCGTATCGGGGTTCGAGTCCCTGCCTCCCAGCCAAACCACGCCTGTCCGGACCGGACACATAGGTAACAGAACGTTCCTGAGACATAGGTAACCCATTTGGGAGCCGTCTGCGCGGGGCGGGTTCGCGTCGGCAGCAGAATCGGTCTGAGGCCAATGAGTTTTCCAAGGCATGGGCGATCTATCGGTCCGATGTGTTTTTTTGCAGCGGTAGCTGTGCGGCAACACCAGGGGCGCCGGAGCGCCCCTGCCCATCGTCCGCGATGAGTCGGATGCGGACGGCCTGTCCGGCGAGGGATTGGGAAAGGTGGATTTTCTTCCGGTGTAACGCCTCCGAGGGAACATCGCTTGGCTTTCGTTCGCTCGCGGGCGCGAAGCGCCTCATCGCTAGTGGCTTCGTGAAGCCGTCCTATGGGTGCAAGGGGGCATCTGAAGGCGATCTGGCTGCAACGGCAAGATGGCGGCAATCCAGTAGAGACGCGTCCACCCACCGGCGCCCAATACAGCTTCCTCGAAAACCTCGATCATGGCCGGTGCTGGAAGCTCCGGCGCCTGGACCGGAAGGACGAGGACGGCATTCCGTTTTCGACGCGTGCCGTATTCCTTCAGGTCGTGACAAATTGCCTGGTGTTAAATGGGCACAGAAAAAATCGGCGCGCGGTACATCGCGCGAGTGCGTGGCGCGTTCAGGCGCCGCGTGAAGGCCATAGGTAGTTCCCGGCGCGCGGCGGCGCATTGCAAGATGGCGCAACGTCGCTAGCGTGTCGCGGCCGGAAAAGCCGCCCTATTTTTCACGATAACGGCAGAGGCCGATCATCGTTTTCGCATCCTTGATTTTTCCGGTTTTCATCCAATCCTGAAGCTCGCGGCGAGTGAACCAGCGGGTTTCAATGCGCTCATCTTCCATCGGCTTTGCCTCGCCGGCGGTAAGATCCATGGCGAGGAAAATGGTCATTTTCTCCGCCAAAAAGCCCGGACTGGGATAGAATTCGGCGATTTTTTTCCATCTTTTCGCGCGATAACCGGTTTCTTCCAGCAATTCGCGACGGGCGGCCTGAAGCAGCGTTTCGCCTTCATCGACGCGGCCGGCGGGCAGCTCCCAGAGATACTGGCGCGCCGGCAGACGATACTGGCGGACCAACAAAATCCGGCCCTTTTCATCCACCGGCATCATCACGGCCGACCCTCCGTGCTGCACGATGGCGCGCTTGATCTCAAATCCGCCGGGGTCGAGGGCGTAATCGAGCGTGACGCGAAAAATCGGCGTCTGAATCAATTCTTCCGAAGAAATCAGTTTCATTTTTTGTGAATTTTCTTTTCAAATTCGGCCAGGGGCAGGGTGTTCAAAACATCGGAGGGCCCGAGCCACCCGCGCCGCGCCATGAGCACGCCGTAGGGCATATTGAGCAGATGCCGGGGATGATGGGCGTCGGTGGAGATGACGAACTTGCAGCCCTTCGCTTTCGCCGCGCGCACCATGGCCGAGCCGAGATCGAGACGCTCCGGGCTGGCGTTGATTTCCAGATACACGTTGCGGCGCGCGGCTTCGGCGAAAATCAAATCGCAGTCGAAGGGAAACGGCTCGCGATGCAGCAACACGCGTCCGGTGGGGTGGCCGAGCACTTTTAGGTATGGACATTGGAGCGCGCGCATCAGGCGATCGGTCATTTCCGCCGCTTCCATGTTCATATAGCTATGCACGCTGCCGATGACAAAATCGAGTTCGGCCAAAGCATCGTTGTCCAAATCCATCACGCCGTCGCGTCGGATATCGCATTCGATTCCGGAAAAAATCCGGATGCCGGGAGAATTCATTTCGCGAACCCGATGCGCGAATTCGATGGCGCGCTTTTCATCCAGCCCATTGGCCATGGCGAGCGCTTTCGAATGATCGGTGATGGCGAGGTATTCATAGCCGCGTTGCTGGCAAGCCGCGGCCATTTCTTCAAGCGTCGCGCGGCCGTCGGTTTCGGTGGTGTGCATGTGGAGATCGCCGCGGATATTGGCCACTTCGATCAGCGCCGGAAGCCGGCCTTCGGCGGCCGCTTCGATTTCACCACAATTTTCACGCAGCTCCGGCGGAATCCAGGCGAGCCCCAGGGCCGCGTAGATTTCCTCCTCCGTCGCGCCGGCCATGCGCTCATTGTTTTCGATTTTCGCAAGCGCGTATTCACTCAGGGTCAGTCCCATTTTCAGGGCGCGTTGCCGCAGCGCGACGTTATGATCCTTGCTGCCGGTAAAATATTGCAGCGCGGCGCCGTAGCTTTCCGCGGGCAGGGCTCGCAGATCGACTTGCAGCGATTCGTGGCCGTAGCGGATGCTCGCCTTGTTCACGCCGCGTCCCAACACCTCCTGGCATTTCGGATGCGCGACGAATTTTTCGAGCGCCTCCGGCGCCGCGGGACCGGTGACCAGCAGATCGAGGTCGCCCACAGTTTCGCGGCCGCGGCGGAGGCTGCCCGCGGGCGTGATTTTTTCGATGCCGGGCGCGCTCAAATATCCGGTCAATTCGGCAGCGGCGTCCTGCGCGAAGCTTAAAAGAAAACGGCCGGCGCGCTGGCGGTAATTGGCGATGGAGCGGAGCACCTTTTCTTCGAGCTTGGCGCCCATTCGCGGAAGCCCGCGAAGCTTCTGCTCGCGGCAAAGCCGTTCGAGATCGTCGATGGTGGCGCAGCGGTAGGTTTCAAACAGAAGGCGGATGCTTTTCGGTCCGAGTCCCTGGATCTTTAAAAGCTCCAGCGCGCCGGCCGGATACTTTTCAAGCATCTCATCGCGGCGCTCGAAGCTGCCGCGTTCTTCGATTTCGGCGAGCACCAAGGCGATACCCTTGCCGATGCCGGGAATATCGGTCACTTTTCGCGCAGGATCCTTGAGGATGGAGGAAATCTGCTCGGGGTGGGATTCGATGACGCCGGCCGCGTTGCGATAAGAACGGATGCGGAAAGAATCCTCGCCGGCCACTTCCATCAGATCCGCGGTTTCATAGAGAAGCCGAGCAATCGCGCGATTGTCCATGGGCTGATTCGATTTTATCGAAGCAAGCCGGCCGCACCGGATGGGCGGCGGGTGTATACTACGCTGCGATGACCCGGTTTCCATCGCTTTTGCTTTTGCTCGCCGCGGCGATGAGTTGGCCCGCGGGCGCGCAGATCGCGCCTCCAAACGAGCTCGGCGTGGCGATGGGCCACGTTCACCTGAATGTGAAAGATATCGAAACGCAACGCACTTTCTGGACCACCTACTTCGGCGCGGAGCCGCTGAAGAGGTCCGGCTTGACGGGCGTAAAAGTTCCCGGGATACTGATCTTATTTCGCCAGCAAGCCTACACGCGGGGCGCCGAGGGCACCTCGATGGATCATTTCGGCTTCAAGGTGCCGAGCACTTCCAAACTTGTGGCGCGCCTTCGCGAGGCGGGATACAAGATCGAGCGCGAGTTCAAAGGCACCGAAGGGTTTCCGAACGCCTACGTGATCGGGCCGGATGAAGTGAAGATCGAATTGCAGGAAGACGCGTCGATGACCGCTCCCGCGCTCGCCTATCACTTGCATTTCATGAACGCATCCGGCGATCAGATCAAGCTGCGGGACTGGTACGCGAAAAATTTCGGCGCGGTCGTCAAAAAGCGCGGCCAGCACGACGCCGCCGATATTCCGGGCATGAATCTGACCTTCGGGATCGCGCGCGAGGCGCCGTCAGCCGGGACCAAAGGCACGTCGACGGATCATATCGGGTTCGAAGTAAAAAATCTGGAGGCGTTCTGCAAACGTCTGGAAGTCAATGGCGTCAAGCTCGACGTGCCGTATCGAAAAATCCCCGCGGCTGGAATCGCCATCGCGTTCTTAACCGACCCGTTCGGGACCTATGTCGAGTTGACCGAGGGTCTCGACCAGTATTAGCCGCTATGGCGTCGGGATCTGCACGCCCCGATCTTCCAGAATGGAGCCGACCGCGCGTTGCAGCGCCGCTTTCGCCTTGGCATAGGCGCTTTGCGCCGCCACCTCCGCTGACCGCGCCTGCGCGACGTAGCTTTGATACTGGATGACGAAAAATGTGGTCGATACGCCCTCGTTGTAGCGAGTCTGCTCCAGCGCGAGCGATTGTTCCTGGAGCTTGCGCGTTTCGGCGGCCGCTTCGTAGGAGGCTCGCGCGCGCTCCAGGGCGATCAGCGCGTCCTGCACTTCAAGCTGCGCCTGATTACGCAACTGCCGTTCCCGGATCTGCGTTTGCCGCACCTGCAATTCATCGCGGACCGCATCGGCGCGCGCGATTCTGTTGCGCAGCGGCAGATTGAGCTGAAAGCCAATGGCGTAGGTGGGGTTTTTGCGGGTCGCCAGCTGATCGAGGACAGTCCCGTAGCCGCCGCTGAACCCGGCCGGCGCGCCGATCACCAGCGGCTGTCCGGCAAGCGCGTTGTTCTGCGCGGCGCCGACCAGATCCAGATCCGGCCGCAAATTGTTGCGTGATCCCTCCAGGCTTTCGCGCGAAATTTCCACCTGGATTCCGGCCTGCTGAAGATCGGGACGAAGCTTGTAGGCGCCGGCGAGCAGTTGCTCGATGGGCTGCGGCGGCTCGGCGTCCGGAACCGGCAGGGAATCGGTGGGAATGATGCGCGCGTTGCGAACCTCGGCATCCTCGGCGCCGCGCCGGGTGAGGACATTTTTGAGGATCGCCTCCTGTTCGGCGAGCAGGCCGCGCGAGTTGATGAGATCCTGGCGGCTGGCCGATACCTGCGCTCGCGCGCGGCTCAACTCCAGCGGCGCAAGCGTGCCTTCCTCCACCTGAGCCTCATTGTCCTCGAGCAGTTTTTGCGCGAACGCCAGCGTTTCCTCCTTCACTTTCACGTCCTCGGCGAGGGCGACCAGATCCGTATACAAGCGGACGACTCCATAGACCACTTCGATGAGCTGCTGGCGAAACAGCAGGCTTGAAATCTTCTCCTCGCCCGCGGCGATACGAATGAAGCGGCGGTTCACGCGCCGGCCGAAACCGCGCAGCAGCGGCTGCGTCAAGGTGAGCGCCACGTCGGAGGTGATATAAGGATTCACGACAAACGTCGTCGCGTTGGAATTGGTTTCGGTGTTGTTGAAGGAGAGATTGACGTTGGCGCCGGTGCTGAAACCCTGATTGACGCCGACATTGCCCGTCGTGACATTGCTTTTCAGCACCGGAACGCCGGTTGAGATCGGAACCACTTCGTCTGTAGTCTGATGCGTCCAGCTATAGTTGGCCGCCAGCAGCGGATCGAACGCCGGAAGCGGCGATCCCGCCGACAGAGCAATCGTTCCGAGCATCGAAAGATTCACCTGCGGCTCGCCGAGCACGCCCAGTTCAAGGGCGTTGCTCGCAACCGTCGTTCCCGGCGTAGACTGCGTGGCGGCCTGCGTCAACAGCGGGCTTTGCGGTCCGCCGACGCCGGCCGGGGGCTGCGCCAGCGTGAACAGAATGCCTCGCGGCAGTCCGCCGCCTTTAGCGCGACGCGATTCCGTTCGCGCCAGCGGAATCGCGTATCGCTCAAGCTGTACGTCGAGGTTGTTTTCAATCGCGAGCGAAATCGCGTCGCTCAAGGAAAGCGGCAGCGTGCCGCCGCGCAGCAGATCGTGAAAGCGCGGCGAATTTTCAAAACTGGGGAGCGCGACGTTCTCCGGCGAGTAGGGCCGAAAGATTCCGGGCGCGGCCGCTTCGATGCGGGGTCCGCGATCCTGCGCGTGCACAGCGATCGTCAAAATCAACACCAACCAGTGCTTCATGCATTCTCCAGAAGGTTTAGGATACCCGAGCGGCGCGGATTTTGATCACCGAAACTCGCAGGCGATGTGCGATATTGGTTTTCGCTCCGCTTGTTGACTTACAAGCTCACACTCGAATACGACGGATCAACGTACTCCGGCTGGCAGACGCAGACCAACGCGCGCACGGTGCAAGGCGAATTGCAGCGCGCCGCCGATGAACTCTTCGGCGTGGCGACCGATGTCCAGGGCTCGGGCCGAACCGACGCCGGCGTACACGCGCTGGGTCAGGTGGCGCACGTCAAAGTAAGAAATCCGCGGCGCAAGCTCGCGCCCGGAGAGCTTCTGGATGTTCTGAATGATCGCCTTCCATCGTCGATTGCGATCGTAGATGCGGCAGAAGCGGCGTCCACCTTTCACGCCCGCCACGATGCGATCGCGCGCTCGTACTTCTATCAGATTTCGACGCGCAAGACCGCGCTTTCCAAGCGCTATGTGTGGTGGATCAAGCAGCCGCTGGACATTCACAAAATGAGCCAGGCGGCGTCGCTGATCGCCGGGCGGCACGATTTCGCGGCGTTCCGCGCGGTCGATTCCGCAAAGCGCGATGAATCGACCATCGTCGTGGTGAACTCGGCCGAGATCGGCCGCGACGAGCATCTGATCGTGTTTCGTATTGAGGCGTCGCATTTTTTATGGAAAATGATCCGACGCCTTACCGGAGCGCTGGTGAAAATCGGGTTGGGCGAACTCACAATGGATGAGTTTCGCGGCTTGCTCGAAAGGGGGAAGAACCCGAAGCTGGATGTAGCGGCGTGGACCGCGCCCGCCTCGGGATTATTCCTCGAATCGGTTCGATATTAAGATCAATCGAATCCCGTCGCTGATCGAAATTCGCTCACGCTGCCGGCGCTTTCCGTGATATAATAAAGTTGTTTTGGTAGCTTCGCATTCGTCGGTGTTTGCCGCCCTCATCCGATCCTGCCCCGAATTTTAATCGTCAACAACAGGAGTTCCCGGTGAAAATATTTTCCTGGCGAATGACGTTTGCGGCCGGTAGAAAGCAGCCTGTGTGAAGAACCATACAACATCCTTCGTTCTGAGCGGATTTTCGCACGATCTGGGCTTCCGCATATTCGAATTCGATTGTCTTGAGAATGGCAAGGTTCGAACCCGGCATACGGTTCGCGCCGATCTGATGTTGGTCCGCAAGCACGGAATCCATGTTCAGGAACTGCCGCTGCTTTGCCGCAAGGTTCTGGATGATTGCCAAGAGTGGGATCGAAGCGGATCGATGACGCTTAGCGAAGCGGAGATGATGGCGTGCGCCGAGCGGGAAGCGGCGCGCAGCCGGAGCTCGAAACGACGTCCGCCGCGGCGCCCGGAGTCCAGCGAAACGCCGGAGCAGATCGAGCCGGCCCGCTAGCCGCGCTTCAGATTAGCCCAGCACGTTTTCCAGAAAATCGCCGCGTTCGTTGATCCAACATCTATACTTGGTAAGCACCTGCCCGCGATTTCGGACGCAGGCATCGGCTTGCATGCGGATGGCGGGATCGGCGGAGAGCACGATGCGTTTGGCGGCGGTCTTCGCCATGTCGAGGCCCGCGCATGGAAGCTCGGGACCAAAAACCCGGTCACTGTCCCTGTGTTTTTCCATCGACCGGACAAAATATTGCATTGGATTCCTTCCGAGCCATGCCTGGCGCCGTGGGCGTTTGGACGGCAGAATGAACGAGCGTCACCGGAGAGGTTGAGCGCGCGGAAAATCCGGCGCGCCCTCCTCCGCGAAAAAATTCGCTTACCAGCGGTTCCGCGAGCCGCCGTTGCCGCGCGGCCGGAATCCGCCGCCGCCCGCTCCGCGTTCCGGTTTGGGACGTGCTTCGTTCACATTGAGCGCGCGCCCTTCCAATTCGCGGCCGTTGAGCTCGGCGATGGCGCGATCCGCCTCAGCGGTGTTGCTCATCTCGACGAAAGCGAAGCCCCTGGCCTGGCCCGTATCGCGATCCGTGATCATATTCACGCGATCTACTGTCCCGTACGCTTCAAACGCCGACCGGACGGAATCCTCGGTGGCGCCGAAGCTGAGATTACCTACAAAAATATTTTTCATTGTTTTCTTCTTTACGTTTAATTGATGAATCGGGGCAGGATCGGACGAGGACGGCCAAGACCGGACTAATGCGACAGTGCCAAAACTATACTAATTGCACTATACCACAGAGCTGTGAGAATCTCCAGGAATATCCTCGGGTTCTCTTTGCGGATGCGGATTCATGCCACTTGCCGCGGCTAGCTGCCGGCGGCGGGCTCTGCGGGTCCCATTTCCGGACCCGGCTCTTCCCGCTTCTCGCTTTCCTGCCGGCGTTGCATACGCTTTTCCAGCTTGATTTGCTGGCGTTCCTTTCGCTGCTGTTCCTTCTGGCGCTTTTTGAAAGTTTGTGGGCCACGTCCAGCCATACGGCCTCCTTTGGTCGGAACGGATGATTCGCGCCCAGCAAGCCTGGGAACCGGCCAGCGACAAACGATCCTCGCTGGTCGCGCAAAACGACAACAACAGCGGTGTTGGCGCGAATCTTCATCATAGCAGACCTTGATTTTCCGGACAGAGCGAGCGGCGATTGATCGATGATGCTTCGAGAAATGAAAGCAAGCCCGCTGGATCGTTGTTCCTTCGTTAAGGATTTTATAATAAGCCGTGCCATGTATCGCGCCAGTCTTTTTCTCGTGTTAACCGCGGCGTGCCTCTGCGCGCAATCGCCGGGCTATCGGATCGTCCATCGCTATCGTCTCGGCGGCGATGGAAGCTGGGATTACGTCGTGCCGGATCCGCTGAATCATCGAGTGTTCATAGCTCGCG
Organism: Terriglobia bacterium; assembly: GCA_021325175.1. Classification (GTDB taxonomy): domain Bacteria; phylum Acidobacteriota; class Terriglobia; order Bryobacterales; family Bryobacteraceae; genus Palsa-187. The sequence continues at coordinate 41,456 of JAJPHS010000036.1, read as the reverse complement.
AGAATCGGATCATGGTGGTCGATGAAAAGAGCGGCAAACTGCTAGGCGAGGTGACCGGCATCGACGGCGCGCACGGCGCCGCGATCGCCGCGAAGTCCGGTCACGGATTCGCCACCGAAGGGCACGGCCAATCCGTCGCCATGTTCGATCTGAAAACCTACAAAGTTCTCAGCCACATTCCCGCGGCGGAGGATGCCGACGCCATTTTGTACGATGCTCCTTCGGACCGGGTGTTCACGCTCAACGGCGACGCGCACTCCTCCACGGTGATCGACCCGGTGGATGGGAAGCGCATCGCCACCGTTCCGCTTGGCGGCAAGCCGGAGTATGGCGTCTCGGCGGGCGACGGCAAGGTTTACGCAAATCTGACCGACATCAGCGAGGTGGTAGAGATCGACGCCAAGTCAGCCGCGGTCACGCGGCGTTGGCCAGCCGCGCCGTGCAAGCAGCCGGTGTCGATGGCGATCGATACCGCGCATCACCGCCTGTTCAGCGGGTGCCGCGGCGGGATGATGGCCGTTTCCGATTATCAGGCCGGAAAGATCGTCGTGACCGTCCCCATCGGAACCGGCGTCGACGGCGCCGGCTTTGATCCCTCGACCAGCGACGCGTTCGCCTCGACCGCCGACGGCAAGCTCACCGTAATTCATGAGGACAGCCCGGATCAGTACAAGATCGTCCAGGAAGTCGCCACGCCGGAGCGTTCGCGAAACATGGGCCTCGATCCCCGTACGCACCAGATCTTCGTCCCATCGGCCGAATTCGGTCCAGCAAACGGCGCGCGCCGCCCGCCGGTCCTCCCCGGCACGTTCACTCTTCTGGTCATCGAGCCCACGCATTAACCGGATCGCAGCGAAGACCGGGATAAATCCTGCGCCCCGGTGCTAGGGCGCTTTTCGGGGATTGGTAAGGCGCATCCCGCGCAACAATGACGCGCGGCGATTCATCTTTAAAATTGACGCCTCGCCAGCGTTACTGCCCGCGAACTCGCTGCCAAGAATGAAGCCTCAGTATTCAGATCGAGCGCTGCTCCAGCGCATCGCCCGGGAAACCCGCGCCTACTGGCCGCACGTTTTCGGAATCTTCCTGCTCAGCCTGCTTTCCGCGCCGGTCGCGCTGCTTGCGCCGATGCCGCTCAAAATAATTATCGACAATCTGATCGGCGGGAGGCCGCTGCCGGGCTGGATTCAGGCCGCCGCGCCCGGCGCCGCGCGATCGCCGGGCATGCTGCTGATCTGCGCCACGGCGTTGATCATCCTGGTGACGCTGCTTACTTATCTGCAAGGCTCCGGCACGTGGCTGCTGCAAACCTGCGCCGGCGAGGGGATGGTGCTCGATTTTCGCGCGAAGCTTTTCGCGCACGTGCAGCGGCTCTCGCTGGCCTATCACGACGCGCGGGGCACGGCCGACTCCACCTATCGTATCGAGCATGACGCGCAGTCGCTCCAGTTCCTCACCGTGAACGGTGTGATTCCGCTGATCGCCTCGGTTTGGACGCTCGCCGGACTCATCTACGTCACCGCGCGGATGGACGCGATGGTGGCGCTGGTGGCGATTGGAATTTCGCCGCTGCTGTTTCTGTTTACCCACGTGTTTCGCGGCCGCCTGCGCCGCCGCTGGAAGGGCGTGCGGCAACTGGAAAGCTCGGCCAACGCCGTGGTTCAGGAAGTGCTCTCGTCGATGCGTCTGGTGAAATCGTTCGGGCGCGAAGATCATGAGCACACGCGTTTCGTGCGCCGCTCGACGCGCCGCATGCGGGAGCTGCTTCGCGTCTCCTTTCTGCAAGGCGCTTTCGACGTGCTGATCGGAATCACGATCGGCGCGGGTTCGGCCGCGACGCTTTACATCGGCGTCCTGCATGTCCGCGCTGGCGCGCTCAGCCTGGGCGAGCTGACGCTGCTGATGGCCTACGTGGTCCAGCTTTTCGAACCGCTGAAGGCGATCAGCCGCAAGCTCGCCGAGCTGCAAGGCGCGCTCGCCAGCGCCGAACGCGCCTTCGCGCTGCTTGACGAAAAGACCGAAATAACGGATCGCCCCCAGGCCCGCGCCGCCGCTCGCGTCCGCGGCGATGTGCGTTTTGAAAACGTCAGCTTCGGATACGACCCGGCGCGACCGGTCCTGCGCGGCGTCAGTTTTGAAGCGCCCGCGGGCGTGCGCGTCGGCATTCAAGGGCCGTCCGGCTCCGGCAAAAGCACTTTAGTCGCCGCGCTGACGCGCCTTTACGATGTAACCGGCGGCGCAATTTTCATCGACGGCGTGGACGTTCGCGACTATCGGCTGGCCGACCTGCGCAACCAGTTCGCGATCGTGCTTCAGGATTCGGTTCTGTTCTCCTGCTCGATCGCGGAAAATATCGCGTACGGCAGACCCTGCGCGACGCCGGCCGAAATCGTTCGCGCGGCTCGCCTCGCCAACGCGCATGAGTTCATCATGAATCTGCCCAAGGGCTATGACACGCTGTGCGGCGAGCGCGGGCTTCAGCTTTCCGGCGGCGAGCGCCAGCGGCTCTCACTCGCCCGGGCGTTTCTTAAGGACGCGCCGATCCTGATTTTGGATGAACCTACTAGCGCGATGGATGCCGCAACCGAAGTTCTGGTGATGGAAGCGATCGAACGGCTGATGCGCGGCCGCACCACGTTTCTGATCGGGCATCGATTGAATACGCTCGACTGCTGCGACCTTCGCCTGGAGCTGCGCTGCGGCGAAATTTCGGCAATCAAAATGCCATCTGCGTTGTCCGTCGCGTAATCACCAGCCAAATTTCGCGCCGCTTTCCTCTGCATCCCGATTAGCGTCCAAAAGGCGAAAGTTATTTCGCCGCGAAAGCCCCGAAACCCCAACGAATGTTCCGCCATCAAACGCAAAGACACTCAGAAGAAGGAGGCTTCGTGCAAGATACTCTTGTCAACATTACTGGAACGACGGACACGATTCGCCGGAAACTTATGGAAGAAAAAGCCCGACTACGCCGCGAGGCGGGTCTTGCTTCACAGCAACACTTCCGGCGTCCCCTGGAGCGATCGTTTCTGGCGCACGAACGTGACAAAGTCACGATTCTGTTTGGAGGATTGACCTGGAAGCACGAAGCGCTCATTAAGGCTGTGTTCCAGGGCAACGGTTACCGTTGCGAAAACCTGCCGCTCGCCAGCGTCGCGGATTTTCAGGCAGGCAAAGAATATGGGAACAACGGCCAATGCAATCCGACGTATTTTACAGTCGGCAACTTGGTTCGCTATTTGCAAAAACTCGAGTCACAAGGGCTCAGCCGGCAGGAGATTGTCGATAACTACGTATTTTTCACCGCCGGTTCCTGCGGTCCGTGCCGCTTCGGAATGTATGAGGCCGAATATCGCTACGCGCTTCAGAACGCGGGCTTCGGCGATTTCCGCGTATTGCTGTTTCAGCAAACCGATGGAATCAAGGCCGCTTCAGGCGAGCCAGGCCTGAAGTTCAGCGTGAACTTCGGGCTCGGGATGCTGAATGCCCTCAATCTCGGCGATGTCACCAATGACATGATTTTTCAGATTCGCCCCTATGAAGCGAACCCCGGCGAGGCTGACCGCGTTTTCGAGCAGGCGGTGGGCGAGTTATGCCGCACTCTGCGCGAGAGAAAGCCGTTTGAGTTTATGGAGGACGCCCCGGAATGGCTAACCAGGCAGGTTGGAAAAAATAAGATCGCGAAAAACACGCTCAGCGTGCTCTGCAAGATTTACGATCATATCTATGGCAAGGAGTTTGTCGGCGCCCTTGAAGCCTGCCGCGACCGGATCAACAAAATCGACGTCGATCGCACCAAAGTAAAACCGATTGTAAAGATCACTGGCGAGTTCTGGGCTCAGACGACGGAAGGCGACGGCAATTTCCATATCTTCCGATTTCTGGAGCGCGAGGGCGCGCAGGTGATGGTGGAACCCATCGCGACTTGGGTCGCCTATATGCTTCACGTCGCGGGATTAGGTCTGGCGCAGCGAAAAGACGTGGATGGGCCATATCCTCATCCCGGCCGCTGGGAGCTGAAAAAGCGGCTCATGAATGAGTTGAAGTTCCGCAAAAAGATGATGGCCTTCGATATCGGCGAGGCGATGTGGAGTTACTTTTATCATCGGACCATCGATAAGCTCGGCGGAATGACTCATCGGCTGGTCCCGCAACAGGAGTTAGTGCGGCTGGCGCATCCTTTCTATCATCAATTGGCCCGCGGTGGCGAAGGCTATATGGAAGTCGGCAAGAATGTGTATTACACGGTGAATCACCTCTGTCACATGGTGCTGGCGCTAAAGCCATTCGGATGCATGCCGTCTTCGCAATCCGACGGTGTGCAGTCTGCGGTGATTAACAGGTTTAAGGAGATGATTTTTTTGCCGATTGAGACATCGGGCGAAGGCGAGGTGAATGCCCACAGCCGCGTTCAGATGGCGCTGGGCGAAGCCAAGGCAAAAGCCCGCGCTGAGTTTGAGGCGGTTCTGAAGTCAACCGGCAAGTCACTCGAAGACATTCGAGCCTTTGTCGACGATCATCCCGAGCTGAAACGTCCGCTCTATCATGTTCCTCACCGGCCAGGGATTGCGGGAACCGCGGCGCAGTTCGTGCTCCACGTAAGCGATCGCATGGACAAACGAAATCGCTTCTGGCGGAAATCGCCGGTGGCCACCACCGCTGCTGCGTGAGGCGACATGGAAAACCAGACCAGCCTTTTTACCGTCGGGCTCGATGTCGGTTCGACCACCGTTAAGGCCGTAGTAGTTAATCGAAAGACGGACGAGATTGTCTGGCGTGATTATCAGCGCCACGAAACCAAGCAGCCGGAGAAGGTGCTGGAGTTTCTGCGCCGGATGGAAACCGAAGCGGGGATTCATGAGAAAAACTCGCGGGTGTTCATCACCGGCTCCGGCGGCGGCACTTTGGCGGAACTTATTGGAGCGAAGTTCGTGCAGGAAGTGACGGCGGTTTCCCTGGCGGTCGAGAAGATGCATCCGGAAGTGTACTCGGTGATCGAGTTAGGCGGCCAGGATGCGAAGATCATCGTCTTCAAAGCGGATTCCGAGAGCGGGCGCAAAAAGAAAATCCCGTCCATGAACGACAAGTGCGCCGGAGGCACGGGCGCGGTGATCGATAAGATTAACGCCAAGCTCAAGATTCCGCCGGAGGAATTGTGCAATCAGGGTTATCACGGCATCAAGCTGCACAAGGTGGCGGGTAAGTGCGGGGTTTTCGCGGAGACGGACATCAACGGGCTGCAAAAGGAAGGCACGCCTCCGGATCAGTTGATGGCTTCGCTGTTTGAAGCGATCGTGTTGCAAAATCTCACGGTTCTCACTCGCGGCCATACCCTGCGCCCGCACGTCTTGCTATTGGGCGGACCGAATTCATTCATTCGTGGAATGCGCGAAGCCTGGCAGGCGAACATCCCGCGCATGTGGAAGGAGCGCAAGGTCGAAATACCCGATGGCGCAACACCGGAGGAACTGATCAAAGTACCGGACAATGCGCAGTATTTCGCGGCCATTGGAGCGGTGGAATTCGGAAAAGACGAAGACGATTCCGTCGGAGCCTATCAGGGGACCAGCCGGCTGGTTCACTACATCGAAGTCGGACGGCAGGAGGAGAAAGCGAAGTCAGGCGGGAAAGCTCTGGTCGAATCGGAGGATGAGCTCCAGGCGTTCAAGGAAGCGTACAAGCGAAAGAAGTTCATCCCCGCCGAATTTCATCCGGGCGAAGTGGTCAAGGGCTTCGTGGGCGTTGATGGCGGCTCGACTTCGACTAAGGCTGTATTGGTTTCGACCAACGGCGACGTGTTAGTGAAGGCCTACCAGCTCTCAAATGGCAATCCGATTGAAGACACCAAGCAGATGTTCGAGGCGCTTCGCGAACAGGTGGAAAGCAAGGGCGCGCGGATGGAAGTGCTGGGCGTCGGAACAACCGGATACGCGAAGGATGTCCTTAAAGACACGTTGAAGGCGGACGTCGCGCTGGTGGAAACCGTGGCTCACACCGAATCGGCGATGCGCTTCTACGACGACCCGCACGTGATCGTCGATGTCGGCGGGCAGGATATCAAATTGATCGTCCTTAAGGACGGGCGCGTGAAGGATTTCAAATTGAACACGCAGTGCTCGGCCGGCAACGGATATTTTTTGCAATCGACGGCGGAAGGCTTCGGATTGAAGGTCGAGCAGTACGCCGATATCGCATTTTCGGCGGAAACGATGCCCGTTTTCGGATACGGCTGCGCGGTGTTCATGCAGTCCGATATCGTGAATTTTCAAAGGCAGGGCTGGCGCGCAGAGGAGATTCTGGCCGGTCTGGCGGCGGTGCTGCCAAAAAATGTTTTTCTCTATGTCGCGAGCATTCCGAATCTGGCGGCCCTCGGATCGCGTTTCGTTCTGCAAGGCGGAACGCAGAACAATTTGGCGGTGGTGAAGGCGGAAGTGGATTTTATCCGCTCCAGTTTCCGCGCGGCCGGAAAGCAGCCGGAAATCATCGTTCACGAACACTGCGGCGAATCGGGCGCCATTGGAGCGGCCATCGAGGCGCTTCGCCTGTGGCGAAAAGGCCGGCAAACGACGTTTATCGGGCTGGATGCGGTGCGCAATATCACGTATCGCACCACGCGCAACGAAGATACCCGCTGCAATTTTTGCAAAAACAACTGCCTGCGCACGTTTATCGATATTCACACGGGATCGGGCGATTTTGTTTCGCTCGGCAAGGTATCGAAAGTGCCGCTGCGCGCGGGCGAGCAGCGGCTGATCATCGCGACCTGCGAAAAGGGAACGGTCGAGGACGTCAACGATATGCGCGGCATCAAGGCCGGCCTCGATTCGATCAAGGACGCCAACCCGAACTTCGTCGATATCGCGGCGCACGACGCTTTCAAGATGCGCAAGACCGAAATCGTGGCCGATCCGATTCCCTCACGCGCCTGGACCAGGGCGGCGCGCGAGCGCGTCGAGCGAATGAAGCAGCGCCCCAATTTGCGGATCGGGATCCCGCGCGTCTTGAATAACTACGTTTACGCGCCGCTGTTCAACGCTTATCTGCAAAGCCTCGGCATAGCCGCGGAAAATATCGTCTATTCCGATTTCACCAGCGGCGAGCTGTACCGCGCCGGATCGAGCCGCGGCGCCATCGATCCGTGTTTCCCGGCGAAAATCGGCATCGCGCACGTCCACAATCTCATCTTCCTCAAGGGCCTGCGAAAGCAGTTCAACATTATTTTCTTTCCAATGGTGGATGTGCTGCACAGCAGCCTGGTGAATCTGCAAGGCTCCAACGCCTGCCCGACGGTGACGGCCTGCCCGAATACTGTCAAAGCCGCGTTCACAAAGGAGTCCGATGTATTCGCCGAGCACGGCATCCGCTACATGGACCCGCTGTTGAACTTCGCCGACCGCAAGCTGTTCGCCGATCAAATGTACAAGGCCTGGAATCCGGTGCTGGGTCTTTCGATTGAAGAAAATCAGCGCGCCATCGAGGCGGGGTACAAAGCTCTCGAAGATTACGAAACCGGCATTCGCAAACAGGCTCGAAAAGTACTGGACCAGTTGGAGCGGGAAGATCGGATCGGCATCGTGATGCTCGGCCGGCCTTATCATCACGATCCGGGGTTGAATCACGAAATTATGGAGGAGTTTCAGAAGCTCGGTTATCCGATTTTTTCGCAGAGCACTCTGCCGATGGACGAGGATCTGCTCGATCGGCTGTTCGGCGAAGAGGTTCGCGCCGGCGTGATCAAGCATCCGCTGGATATTTCCGATGTTTGGAAAAACTCCTATTCCGCCAGCACGAATCACAAAGTGTGGGCCGCGAAGTTCACCGCGCGGCATCCCAATCTGGTGGCGCTTGAAGTTTCCAATTTTAAATGCGGCCACGACGCGCCGATCTATGGCGTAATCGAGGGAATTATCGAGCGCTCCGGCACGCCCTATTTCTGTTTCAAGGATCTGGACGAAAACAAGCCCTCCGGATCGATCCGCATTCGTGTGGAAACGATCGATTACTTCCTGCGGCGCTATCGCGAGGTGATCATCGAGCGGCGGCAGAGGGAGGCGCAGATTGAGCAGCGGATCGCCGAACTGGAGGCGGAATTGCTCCGTAATGAAGCGGAGCTGGTCGCCCGCTAAGGAACTCGCGAAACACCGGTAAATCATCGCGCGCGCGGGTGCATCATTTGAGTAGGGACCTGCACGCCTATGTTTGCCGGACGAATGAAGCTTTTCAGATTGATGGGATTTGAGGTCCGAGTGGACGCGAGCTGGATTGTGCTCGCGGTACTGATCATCTGGACCCTTGCCGTCGGGTACTTTCCTTATCAGGACCCCGGGCTGCCCCATGCCGATTACTGGTGGATGGGCGTGGCGGCTGCGTTCGGTTTGTTCGGCTCCATCGTCGTGCATGAGTTCGCGCATTCGGTGGTCGCGCGGCGCAACGGATTGCCGATGGAAGGCATCACGTTATTTATTTTCGGCGGCGTCGCGGAGATGAGCGGGGAGCCGCCCAACGCCCGCACCGAGTTTCTGATGGCCGCCGCCGGGCCGGTGACCAGCATCCTGCTCGGCGGCCTTTTTTACGGAATTTATCGCGCCGCGCCCGATTCCTGGCCTCCCGCCGCCGTCGGAGTGATTCATTATCTGGGATGGCTGAACTGGGTGCTGGCGGTGTTTAATTCGATCCCGGCGTTTCCGCTCGACGGCGGGCGCGTGCTGCGATCCGCGATCTGGGGCAGGACGAAAAATCTCTCGCGCGCCACGCAAATTTCCGCGCAAATCGGCGAGGGCTTCGGATGGCTGCTGATCGGGCTGGCGATTATTTCGCTCTTTTTCGGAAATTTTGTGAGCGCGGTGTGGTGGTTCATCCTGGGCCTGTTCCTGAAAAACGCGGCGCAACAATCCTATCAGCAGGTGATCCTGCGCAGTGCGCTTGCGGGCGAGCCGATTCGCAGGTTCATGCGCACCGAGCCGATCACCGTCCCCCCCAATCTGTCCATCGACGATCTGATCAACGATTACATTTACCGCTATCACTTCAAATGGTTCCCGGTGGTTTCCGAAGAGCGCCACCTGAACGGATGCATCAGCACGGCAGACGTAAAAAATGTTCCGCGGGAGGAATGGAGGCAGCATAGCGTTCAGGAGATGATGCGGCCGTGCTCGGCCGACAACACCATCACGCCCGACGCCGACGCCGTAACCGCGCTGGCCAAAATGAGCAAAACCGGATTGAGCCGGCTAATGGTGGTCGACCATGGGCAGCTGGTTGCCGTTCTCGCGTTGAAGGACCTGCTGGACTTCCTGTCGCTGAAGCTGGAGATCGGCGGCCCGCGGCAGCCGAAGCAGGCCTGAGATGGCGCCGTTCGGGCGATAATCGCTGAACGTATTCAGAATGGTCGAGTTTTTTGACCAGAAGAGCACGGACGCGACGACCTCGTCCGCAAATTTTTTGGGCTGCCAGATGTGTTCGGCAACGGGTTGCTTTTCCAGCATAAACTTCGTTCCCGGCGCGACTTTCGCCAGGAATCCGGCGAACGTCACCGGCCGGACCACTTCGGCTTCGACTTTCGCCCAGTGAAACTCCGCCTTATCCACCCAGAGCTTTCCCTTCATTCCGGTGAGCACTTTGGCTTCATGGTTCGGAGGCTGGTAGTCCGGCTTCGGCTCCGCTGTCAGCAGATAGACGGGATGACCATCCAGCGTCTCGTCGCCAGCCAGGCGAAAATTGAACGCCGTCTCCATCTGAATAATCAGCACGTGATCGTGCTCGCGATCTTTCTTGTAGTGATCGATGCGCTGCTGGCGTTCTTCGGGACTTTCCGCGCGGCGCCGCGCCAGTTCGCGTCCTTCTTTTTGCGCCTCCTGTTTTTGACGCGCCGCTGAAAGCGGTTGACCATCGACGGCGATTAAGCGGCGATACGGCGAGCCGTCCATCAGGAAAACTTCATAGGTATGGTCAGTCTTTTCGCCGCCTTTGATTTCAATGTCGCGCTCCACGTGGGAGAACGACGGTCCGACCTTCCAGTCTCTCTCGTTCACCTCCACGGACCGGTGGATGATTTCCGCCGCGCTCAGCTCGACCGCGGCGGCCTGCGGCCACAAAGGTGAAAAAAAAGCGAATAAGCAGGAAGCGGCGTACCTTCTGATTCTCACGTTAACTTGGACGCGCGGCGAGTGAAAACCTTCCACCTTTTCCTATTTTCACCAAACGGTCCAAAGTAACGATGCGAAGTCCCACGGATACCTAAGTTGGCGCTTTAGACCGCGTCTAATTCTTGTGGACCCTCGGCGGCGGCTACAGAATTTTTCCAAGGCCGTTCTTGCCAACTTGCTTTCCTGGTGCGCCGGATTCGTCGATGCGGTCGGCTGGCTGTTCGTCTATCACGTTTATATTTCTCACATGACCGGAAACACGGCGTCTTTCGGGATCTCCGCTGCGCAGGGGAACTGGACGGAGGCGGCCCATCACGCCTGGCCCATTCTGCCGTTCGTCGCGGGCACAATTTTCACCGCGTTTTCGACGGCGGCGGCGCGCCGGAGAAACCTGCACTCGTCCTTTTCGATCGCCCTGACGGTGGAACTGGCGCTGGTCCTGGTGTTTCTGTTCGAAGGCTCGCGCGGCGGATCGGACCGGTTGCGGATCGCGCTTCTGGCGGCGGCGATGGGAATCCAGACCGTCACTGTCACACGCGTCGCCGGATTGCGCATCTACACGACGTACCTGACCGGATCGCTGAGCAAGTTCGCTGAAGCGGTGGTCGAGTACGGGTTCTGGTTTCGCGACCGGACGCGCGGGCGGCTGCGCCAGCGGCTGGGAAAAGTGCTGCGCGTCACCCCACGGCAGACCTACATGCAGCACGCGCTTCTGACCGCGAGCCTGTGGGCCACATTCTTCGCCGGCGCGTTCAGCGGAGCCAAGCTGCGGGGAAGCATCGGATACAAATCGCTAGCGCTCCCCGCCGTGATTCTGGCGTTCGCAATCGTCGTCGATATCGTACGTCCGGTGGCCGCCGCGGACGAGCCGCGCGCCTGGGACGACTTATGATCGCCGCTAAATTCCGGGGCTGGTCCAATTTTAGCGGCGTCGGCTATTTTTTACGGTCTTCCGACCCGCCGTAGAGCGCGTTGATCTTTTCTTTTTCCTGCTCCCGATCGATGTAGCGGATGCCTTGCCGCATCCAATCCGGCTCCGGCGCGTCCTTCAGAAAATGATCGAAAAATTCCTGCATCCGCACCGCATAATCCTTCTGCGGAGCGCGATGGCGCAGTCCATGCGGCTCGCCGTTGTAGTTCCACATGTACGCTTCTTTTCCTAGACGCCGCAGCGAAAGGAAAAATTCGATTCCCTGGTACCACGGCACGGCATCGTCGCCGTCGTTTTCCAGAATCAGCACCGGAGTATGAATGCGATCTACCATAAAGATCGGCGAATTTTCGATGAACCGCAACGGATACTGCCAGATCGATCCGCCAATGCGGCTCTGGGATTTTTCATATTGGAACTGGCGCGGCAGGCCGCTGCCCCAACGGATGCCGTCGTATGCGGCGATCATGTTCACCACCGGCGCGCCTGCCTCCGCGGCCCTGAAAATATTGGTCTGGGTGAGCATGTAGGCGGTCTGATACCCGCCCCAGCTATGGCCCTGGATGCCGATCCGCGCGCGATCCACGTAGCCATTCGCCGCCACGGCCTCGACGGCCGGCGCCACGCATTTGAGCGCGCTCTGCCCCGGATATCCGATGGTATAAATAATATCCGGAGTCAAGACCAGGTAGCCGTTACTAACGTAATAAGAAATATTGATCGAGGTGCCCGGCGCGGGCCGGACGAAATTATTGACATTTTGGGCCAGCCGCTCATACAAATAAACCATCAGCGGATACTTTTTGGAGGGATCAAAATTTTCCGGCTTGTAAAGCGCGGCTTCAAGATCGACTCCGTCGGCGTTGCGGTAATGAATGATCTCGCCCGTCCCCCACAGAATTTGCGATTGCTGAGGATTGGCATCCGTGGCCTTTTTCATTTCCCGAAAGGACGAATCGCTGATATAAATGTCGGGCTGGTCCCGGAAGGTCGTCGCGGTGACCATAAACACGTCCGCGTCCCTGGCTCTTCCGAGCACGCGATAATTCCTCGGTCCAAAAATCAGCTTTCGAACCTGACCGCCGGTGAATGTCGAAACTGAATAAAATCCGCTATCGCGCGTTTCGAGGTTCTCGGCGCGCGCCAGCAGCGGCTTGGACGGGTCGATGCCGCGTTCGTCTTCGACGTTTTCCGCTTCGGTCCGCACGAGGCGGAACTGTAGATTGGAGCCGCGTCCGTCGGTGAGCTTGCGCGCGGAAGCGCCGTCCGCGGCGACGCCCCAAATATCGTAGCGGTCATAAAGGATCGCCCATTTGCCGTCTTTCGTCCATCCGGCAGTCCCGTACGGCGGCGGAGCCTCGGGCATGTCGTCGTCCTCGTTCCAGAAGGCTGGGCCCAGCCGCGACGTCAAGTTAATCATCGCGCCGTCGGGCAGCGAGATCGACCACCACTGCTTATCCCGATACGCCAGCGCGTGCCGCCCGTCGGGCGCGAGTTGGATGCCGCTTCCGCCGCGCCCGCCTCCGCCGCGAAATTCTTTCAGCGCGAGCTTGCGCGATCCGGTCGCGGTGTCAACGATATAAATGTCGCTGTAATTGCCGTCGTAGTCCACCATGTGGCGATAGGCGCGATCGTCGGCGCCGATCGCGAAACGGCCGTCATCGCTCGGCGTCAGGACCGCCATGGACGGATCGGAAAGCTGGCGAAATGATTGATCGCCAAGGTTGTATACGGCGCGATAGGAGCGGCTGCGATCCTGCGCGGCGCGAACGCGCTGCATCGGCTGGATGTAATCATCCTTCCAGCTCCACAGGTCGGCCAGAACTTTGTCGTCTGTGGAAGGTCCATTCGATGGAGTCTGTGTTTCCAGAGCCTCGATCTCCTCGATCGGCGCGCAGCTCAGGAACAGGCGCGAGCCGTCGCGCGAAAAACTGAGGGGGCCGCGGTCGAGGATCGCGTATCCGGGCCGGAATCCCGCGGTCGAGGTGGAGACGATTTCCGCCGCCGTGCCGCCGCGCTCCCACAGATAGGCTTTGAATTTCGCGGGCTTGGACGATTGGCCGTCGCGATCGCTCAGGAAAGCCGCGCGATTCTGCGCCTGGTCCCAGGTAATTTTTATGTAGCGGCCTTTTCCCGAAAGGAGCGCCGACGGCGAGCCATCAGTCTCCGGCGTGACCGAATAAATTCCGTTCGTCTCCTCTTTCTTTGAGGAAACCGCGTACAGCAGCGTTTTGGCGTCCTTGGCGATCGAGTACTCGACCACGTCTTCAAACGTGCGCTCGCGCGCCGAGCGGAGATCGCGAAGCACCAGGTCCGAACCGAATTTGTTGCGCCCGCGCGCGGCGCCCGCATTTCCGCGACCCCGGCCCTGATCGCGACTGGCCTCGCTGGTTACCGCGGAAGCGCCCGGCTTGGACCCGCGCAGATAGGCCACAACGCTCGCGCCGAGCTCCGGCACTTGAAAGCTCGACACGTCCGCGATCCTGGACGCGGTGAGATTCGCCAGGTTCACGATGATCAGGCTGTCGCGCGGCATCTCCTCGGGACGCTTGTGCTCCTTGCGCGCCCGATCCATTTCCGCTTTGGGCGGAAACGCGCTCGCAACCACAAACGCGCCGTCGTGCGTAAACGCGATGTGAATCGCGCGCTGGGTGGGAGGCGCCTCGGCCGGCGCTTCTTCGCTCGAATTGTCGGCGGCCGGAGGCGTGGCGCCGCAATTTTCACGCAACTCCCGGCCGGTGGCCAGGTTACGGACAACGAGTTGGCCGTCGCCTTCCTCCGGCATCAGCGAGTAGGCAAGAAACTTCCCGTCGCGTGAGAGAAGCGGGGTTTGAATCGATTTCCAGGAATCGTAATCGCGATGATTTAGCGGTCGTTTTTGCGCGTAAATTGCGGCGGGCAGCAGCAGAAATAGCGCAAAGGCGAGCAGGCGGCGCGTATGCATGAGGAACACCTCGATTTGTGGTCAGTCGGGAAGATTTTATCAATTTGCGGGTGGGGGCTTGACAACAAAAACGCGCTGACTAGAATAGGGATAATCTCGTGTCTTTATGAGTTGTGAGCACAAGCGCACCGAATTTTTGATGCGGCGCGACGGGGTCGATTACCTGCGATGCCTGGAGTGCGATCAGGTCTTTGAAGCCGAGGACCTGGAGCAGGTTCCGATTTACGAAGACGAAGAGGAGCCGCGCCGAAAACGCGCGTCCTGAGGTTACATCGCGAAGTCCGAACGCGGCGCCGCGCGATTCCATAACACCCGCCGGCTCCACTTTTGCGCGAACGCGTATTCCAGTCCGAGATTCACCAGAGTAATCAACGGAACGGCCGCCAACAGCGGGAGCAGCACCCGCGCGGCACGGCGCTCCCTGAGCAGATCGCAGCCAATGGAAGCGACCGCGCGCGTGAGCTTAAGATAATCGCCCGATTCGCCTGCTACCCTGGTTCGCCCCAGCTTCAATCCGGCGAGATATTCGGATGCGTTACGCGCGCCGGAGACCTCCGTGTATGTCCGGCCGAGCGAAGCCATGGTGTGCGCGTCGCTTCCTCCGACCGCAATTTTTCCGGTTTGCGCGGCCAGCGCGGCGGCGCTCCGGTTGGCGATTTCGAGCATCGCGCCGTTCAAGGTTTCAACGGCGGGAAAGCGCGCGGCAAACTCCTCGAAATCCGCCTCGCAGCGGCGGCCCGTAAGCGAGGAGAAAACATGATTGACGCTGAACAGCAGATCGCGCTCTTCAAGATAGGCCAGCAGCGACGGCATATCCGGTGCGCGCCGCTGCAATTGGACGTGATCCCGTTCCTCGATGCCATAGACTCCCATGTGCAGCCGCATGCCGCTGCTGGTGAGGCAGCTTACTTCCTCGCTCAGAAAAAAATCGGCATGGCGGCGCAGCGGCTCGGCCGCACCGATCGAATCGTGATCGGTAACCGTGACAAGGTCCATGCCCCGCCGCTTCAGCGTGGCGTAAACTTCGTCCGGATCGTTATAGCTTTCCCGGCAGATGTGGTGGAGCAGCGGGATGGTGCACATGCCGGAATGAATCGTGTGGACATGGAGGTCGCACTTCATGCGCCTTTATAGCAGGAGATTGTTACAACCGCGATTCCCACCCTGAAAACATTCGTGACAGTTTTTGTTGGGGTGTTCCGGGCGGCCCGGAACGTGAGATCCTGGGAAACGAGTGGCAACGATGAAACAGCCGCTGCGAATCGTCTCGATTGGCGGCGGGAACGGTCTTTCGACGCTGCTGCGCGGATTAAAGCGCTACGCCAAGGCGCAGCCGGAGGCGCTGGACATCACGGCGGTCGTAACGGTGACCGATGATGGGGGGAGCTCCGGCCGGCTGCGGCGCGAGTTTTCGGTGCTTCCGCCCGGCGACATCCGCAACTGCATGGTGGCGCTGTCGGAAGATGAAACATTATTAACGAAATTGTTTCAATTTCGTTTTTCCAACGGCCGGGGATTGAAGGGTCACAGCTTCGGGAACCTGTTCCTCACCGCGATGACGCACCTGACCGGCGATTTCGGCCAGGCGGTAAAGCTTTCCTCGGAAGTTCTCGCCGTGCTTGGCAGGATCTATCCCTCGACGGCGGCGAATGTTGCGCTGGAGGCGACGCTTGAGGACGGCAGGAAAGTTCTGGGCGAGACGCGAATCAGCCGCAGCCGCGCCAAAATCGAAAAAATCGAGCTGCGGCCGGCGCATCCGAAGCCTTTGCCGGAGACTCTGGAGGCGATCGCGCAAGCCGACCTGATTACGCTCGGTCCAGGATCGCTGTTCACCAGCATCGTGCCCAACCTGCTGGTGGAAGGAATTCCGCGGGCGATCGCGAACTCGCCGGCGTTGAAGGCTTACGTCGTGAACCTGATGTGGCAGCCGGGCGAGACCACGAATTTCCGCGCGTCGGATCACGTCTCGGCGCTGCTGCGTCACGCCGGGCGTTATGGCCGGTCGCTGATCGACGCGTGCGTGATTAACACGCGTCCGATCGAGGGAAAGGTTCTGGCCCGCTATCAAAGACACGCGGCACGGCCCGTTGAGAACGATATTCCGCGGCTGGAACAGATGGGATTGAAGGTGATCGGAGAGGACCTGCTGCGCATGTCGCAATTCGGAGCGGATGGCAAGATCCGGCACGATTCGGCGGTGCTCGGCGCGATTGCCGTGCAACTGGCGCGGCAAGGCCGTGCGAATCTAAAAAGATGAACGTGAACGTCGCGATTCTAGCCGCTGGATTGGGCACGCGAATGCGGTCCAGACGGGCCAAGGTGCTGCATCGCGCCGGCGGATTGGCGCTGGTGGAGCATGTGATCGAAGCCGCGCGCGCCGTCGCGCCGCCCGATCGCATGGTGGTGGTCACCGGGCATCAGGCGGAGCAGGTGGAAGAGCAGCTCGCCCCGCTGGGCGTCCGCTTCGCGCGCCAGCAGCAGCAGCGCGGCACCGGCGATGCGCTGGCCTGCTGCCGCGATCTTCTGGAACGCGAAGCGGGCGATCTGCTGATGGTGCTTTACGGCGATACCCCGCTGCTTTCGGCGGCGACGCTTCTTCGCCTGCGCGACGAGCAGGCGAAATCGGACGCCGCGGCAACATTGATCACCACCACGCTCGACGATCCTTCCGGATATGGCCGCGTCCTGGTGGACGCCGGCGGCAACGCGACCATGATCGTCGAAGATAAAGCCTGCACGCCGGAACAGAAACGGATTCGCGTGATTAATTCGGGCATTTATTGTTTCCGCTCCGATCTGTTGTGGCGTTACTTAAGCGAGATCCAGCCGAATCCGGTTTCCGGCGAATTTTATTTGACCGATATGGCCGCGATTCTCACCGCGCGCGGATATCGGGTTCGCATCATGCACCTGGATGATCCGCGGGAGCTGCTCGGGATCAATACCCGGGTCGAGCTGGCCGAAGCGGATCGAATTTTGCGCGCGCGCAAGGCCGAGGAGCTGATGCTTTCCGGCGTTACCATCGAGCGTCCCGAGACGGTGTCGATCGACGCGCGCGTTCGCGCCGGAATGGATACGGTGATTGAGCCGTTCGTGCGTCTTCTGGGCGATACGGAAATCGGCGAGGACTGCCGGATCGGTGCGGGCGCGATTCTCGAATCGTCGCGGCTGGCCGCGGGCGCGGTGGTGAAACCGTACACGATCATCAGCGAATCCACAGTCGAGTCCAGGGCGGAGATCGGCCCTTTCGCGCGGCTGCGGATGAGCGCCCACGTCGGCCCGGAGGCGCGCATCGGCAATTTCGTCGAAGTCAAGAAGAGCCGCTTGGGCGCGGGCGCCAAGAGCCAGCATCTGGCGTATCTGGGCGACGCGCGGATCGGCAAGGGGGTCAATGTAGGTGCGGGAACGATCACCTGCAACTACGACGGGGAGAAGAAACACGAGACCGAAATCGGCGACGGCGCGTTCATCGGGAGCAATTCGACCCTGGTGGCCCCGGTGAAGATCGGCGCGGCGAGCTACATCGGCGCGGGGAGCGTCATCACGGACGCGGTGCCCGGCGAGGCTCTCGCGCTCGGACGCGGCAGGCAGGTGGTGAAGGAGGGGTGGGTAGCGAAGAAACGCGCGCGCGCCGGCGGCCCGCGGTCAGAATAAACGCCGGCTTCATTTTTTCGGCGCGGCGCTGTGGACCACGATGCGCGTGGCGGTGCTGGAGCCGTCCTCCTGAGTGCTGTACTGTACCGTCACCCGGACCTTGGCCTGTAGCTTGCCTTCGATTTTGGTCTCCGGAGTGACGCGAAAGGTGCGCTTTTCCTGCCTTCCGGAGATGCGGCGCGAAACCGAAATTCGCTGGGGCGTGCTCTCGATCACCGTTCCTGAAAAGAACGCGTCGGGCCTTTTTTCCTCCGGCGTGGACTGCTGCGCCTGAGCCCATCCGCTGAGGATCAGGCAGATCCCGACGCAAAGCAGGAATTTCGCCACTGACATATTAGAATACCCGAACAGGTCTATTTATAAAACCAGCACCGGGTGATAAAGATGCGGCAAACGGGCCTCGCCGATGGCGATCAGATCGCCTTGCGGCGTGACCGCTTTCACGTAACGCGAGCCGCGGCGGCCCTGAAACGGCGAGACGCGAAAATCGCGGCCATTTCGGATCTGTCCGGCGGTGATCGCGTCGACCATCTCCATCGGAAACTCGGGCAGGAGCTGCGCGGCCGGGATCAGCACCTCCTGGAGCTTTCCCGCCGCGCCGATCTCGGCCAACTGCTCCAGCGTCCGCGCGGCTTCAATTTTGAAATCACCGGAGGCGGTGCGCCGCAGGCTTTTCAGATGCGCGCCGCATCCCAGGATCTGGCCCACTTCGTGCGCGACGCCGCGCAGATACGTCCCGGCCGAACAATGGACCCGCACCTCGGCTTCATTTCCTTCGACGCGCACCACGTCGAGCGAGTAAACTTCAACCGCTACCGGCTTCAGCTCCACGATTTGATTCTTTCGCGCCAGCTCATAGGCGGGTTTACCGGCGATCTTTTTCGCGGAAACCGGCGGCGGCGTCTGCATAAACTCGCCGCGAAACCGGCTGAGCGCCGCCTCGACGATGTCGCGATCGAGCACAACCGGCGTTTCCGGCGAAGTTGGTTCGCCCTCGGCATCGTAGGTGTTGGTCGAAAATCCGAAGCGGATCACGCCTTCGTATAGTTTGTCGTTTCGCGTATAAAATTGCGCCAGGCGCGTGGCGCGGCCGATCACCAGAGGCAGAACGCCCGTCGCGCCCGGATCGAGAGTTCCCAAATGCCCGACTTTTCGCATCCCCGCGATGCGGCGCATCTTATTCACCACGTCATGCGACGTCCAGCCGAGCGGCTTATCGACTACGATCACTCCGTCCACCAGTCCAAATTAGCGGATTCCGGAATCGCAAGCCAGCGAGCCGGAATTTCCGCCGGGGGTCGACAAATCGCCGATTCGCGCTACGCTGGGATGAGCAAGTCTCGTGGAAGAAGAGATTCTAGGCAAGGCATACGACGCGCGGTTGATGCGCCGGCTGGTCCGCTATTTGCGCCCGTATCGCGCCACCGTGATTGTTTCGCTAGGGTTTCTGGTGGTGCAATCTCTTGCGCAGGTCTGCGGGCCAATCCTCACGCAGCTTGCCATCGATAAATATCTGGCGCGGCCGGATCATCCGGTCGAATCCGTGCTGAATCGCTGGCTTTCCTCGAATACCTGGACCGGTCTCGCGCAGATATCCGGGCTCTACCTGGCGGCGGTGCTGATCGCCTTCGCCGCCGAATTTACGCAGACTTATTTGATGCAGCGCACCGGCCAATACGCGATGTTCGACCTCCGGCGCGAATTGATGGCGCACCTTCAGCGGCTGGATATGTCCTACTACGATCGCAATCCTGTGGGGCGGCTGCTGACGCGCGTCACCACCGACGTCGACGCGCTGAATGAATTGTGGTCGTCGGGGCTGGTGGAGATTTCCGCGGACCTGCTGGGGCTGGCGCTGGCCATTATGGTGATGGTTCGGATGAGCCCGGGGTTAACGCTGCTGCTGGTGCTGGTCATGCCGGTCGTGATTTTGGTAACCGCGCGCTTCCGCAAGGCGGTGCAGCAAAGCTACCGCCGAATCCGCGTGGCGATCGCCCGCATCAACGCCTATCTTCAGGAGCACGTAAACGGAATGGCGGTGCTGCAACTCTTCAATCGCGAGGGGCGCAGCCGCCAGGAGTTCACGCGCATCAATCGCGATCACATGGAGGCGTACAAGGACGCCATCCAGGCTTACGGCTGGTTTTATCCGGTCATCGAATTTTTAAGCATGCTGGCGCTGGCGGCGCTGCTCGCCTATGGCGGATTCCGAATCCGCTCCGGATTCCTGTCGCTGGGCGTGATGGTCGCGTTTTTTCAATATGGCCAGCGCTTCTTCCGGCCCATTCAGGATTTGAGCGAAAAATACAACAGCCTGCAAGCGGCGATGGCGGCGAGCGAGCGCGTCTTCAAGCTGCTGGATACGCCGGCGGCGATCACCTCCCCGCGCGTTCCCAAGCCTTTTCCGCAGGAGGCGGCTTCGGTGGAATTCGATCACGTCTGGTTCGCTTATAAGGATGAAGACTGGGTGCTGCGCGACGTCAGCTTCCGGATCGAGCCGGGTGAAACGATCGCGGTGGTGGGGCACACCGGCGCGGGGAAGACGACGCTCGCCAGCCTGCTGCTGCGCTTTTACGATATCCAGCGCGGCTCGATTAAAATTGGCGGCGTCGATATTCGCGAATTTGCGCTGGATGATCTGCGGCGGCATTTCGGCGTGGTTTTGCAGGACCCGCATCTGTTCACCGGGACGCTCGATTCCAATATCCGGCTGGGGTCGGAGCAGGTGAGCGATGAAGCGATCGCCTCGGCCGCGGCGCAGGTGAATCTGCTCGATTTCGTGCGCGCACTGCCGGAGGAGTTCGCCCATCCGGTGCGCGAGCGGGGAAACGGATTCTCCACCGGCCAGAAGCAGCTCATCAGTTTCGCGCGAGCGCTGGCGCACAATCCGCGATTTTTGATTCTGGACGAAGCGACGTCCAGCGTCGATACGGAAACCGAATTTCGCGTTTGCGAGGCGCTGGCGAACATGGTGGAGGGCCGCACGTCGCTGATCATCGCGCACCGGCTTTCGACCATCCAGCGCGCGGACCGCATTCTGGTGATGCACAAAAGCCAACTGCGCGAGAGCGGCACGCATCAGCAGCTTCTGGCGGCGCGCGGAATTTACTGGACGCTGTATCAACTTCAATACAAGGACCAGGAAAATCATGGCAACCGATCCCAGGTATCCGATCGGGAAATTTTCGTTCCCGCGGGAAGTAACGGCCAGCCAGCGGCGGCAATGGATCGATGAAATCGCCGAAGCGCCGGCGAAACTTCGCGCCGCGGTCGGCGGCATGAATGCCGCGCAGCTCGATACGCCGTACCGCCAAGGCGGATGGACCGCCCGGCAGGTGGTGCATCATCTCCCCGACAGCCATCTGAATTCGTACATCCGGTTCAAGCTGGCGCTAACCGAACATGAACCGGTGATCAAGCCCTATGACGAGGCGCGCTGGGCTGAGCTTGCCGATACGGCGGCGACGCCGGTCGAGACATCGATCGCGATGCTGGAAGCGCTGCACGATCGCTGGGTGCGGCTGCTGCGATCCATGGATGACGCGGCGTTCGCGCGCGCGTTTCGACATCCGGAACTGGGCTTGGTGCGTCTGGATCAGAACCTCGCCTTGTATGCCTGGCACGGCCAGCATCATGTCGCGCAGATATTGAGCGTTACCCTCCAAGACTGATCGGGACGAGAGTCAAATTTGCGGCGGTCCGCTCTTTCCGGCGTGCATCCGGCCTCGACGATCATGGATTCGTGCCGGGGAGGGCTGGATTGGCTGAACGATCGCGGATGACTTATGTTGGAATAAAATCATGAAGCACTGGATCGCCTTCGCAGTTTTAGCGGGCGCCTTCGCCGCGACCGCTCCCGCCGACGAAGGGATGTGGACCTTCGATAATCCCCCGATCCGCCAGATTCAGGAAAAATATCACTACACGCTGACCAAGGAATGGCTCGATCATGTGCGCCTGGCGTCGGTTCGCTTGAACGACGGCGGCTCGGGATCGTTCGTCAGCCCGCATGGGTTGCTGCTGACCAATCATCACGTCGCGCGCGGCCAGCTTCAAAAAAATTCCACGCCGGAGCACAACTATATTCGCGATGGATTCTACGCGCGCACGCAGGCCGAGGAGATGAAATCGCCGGACCTGGAGGTGAACGTGCTGATGTCGACCGAGGACGTGACGCAGCGCGTCCAGTCGGCCGTGCAGGCGGCGAAAACTCCGGAGCAGCAGTTCGACGCGCGGCGGAAAATCATCGCGCAGATCGAAAAGGAAAGCACGGAGAAAACGGGTTTGCGCAGCGATGTGATCACGCTCTATCAGGGCGGTGAATATTGGCTTTATCGATACAAAAAATACACCGATGTGCGAATCGTCTTCGCGCCGGAGGAGCAGGTGGCGTACTTCGGCGGCGATCCGGATAATTTCACCTATCCGCGCTATTGCCTCGATATGGCACTGTTTCGCGTCTACGAAAACGGCAAGCCGATCGATACCCCGAATTATTTGAAGTGGAATCCGGAAGGCGCCAGGGACAACGAATTGGTTTTTGTGTCCGGCAATCCCGGCTCGACGTCGCGCCTGGATACGCTGGCGCAGCTCGAATTTCAGCGCGATTCGGTGTTGCCGGATTATTTGACCGTGCTCAAGAGCCGCATCGCCACGCTGCGGGCGTTCTCGGCCACCAGTCCCGCGCACGCGCAGGAGGCGGAAACCGACATTTTCGATTACTCCAACAGCGAGAAGGCGCTTGAAGGGATGCTGAGCGGTTTGCAGAATCCCCGTATTATGCAGACCAAGCGCGATCAGGAGGAAAAGTTCCGGGCCGCGGTCGATGCCAATCCCGATTGGAAAGCGAAGTACGGCAATGCGTGGAATGAAATCGCCGCGGCCGAAAGCAAAGCCACGACGCGCATCAAGGAGCGCTTCTTCCACGCGATGGATTCGCGCCTGGCCGGCATCGCCATGACCATCGTTCAATACGTGGCCGAAATCAAGAAGCCGGATGGACAGCGCCTGCCGGGCTATCACGATTCGCAGCTTGAGTCGCTGCGCTTCGACCTGTTTTCCCCCGCGCCGATTTATAAAGACATGGAAATTGCGCGCATCACCGGCGCCTTGCAGCTCGATTTGAAGGAGATGGGACCAAACGATCCGTTCCTCGAAATCGTCCTTGGCGGGAAATCGCCCGATCAGGTCGCGGCTTGGCTGGTGAACGGAACATCGCTCGAAAACCCGGAGGCGCGCAAGAAGCTGATCGAAGGTGGGGAAGCGGCGGTGAAGGCATCCACCGATCCAATGATCGTCTTGGCCCGCCAGCTTGATCCGATGCGGCGCGACTACATCAAATGGATGCAGGATAACGTGGAAAGCGTCGAGCAGCGCGGCGGCGAGCAGCTTGGACGCGCGCGTTTCGCGGTTTACGGCCGCAGCACCTATCCGGATGCGACGTTTACGCTGCGCCTGTCCTACGGAACCGTGAAGGGCTATCCCTACAACGGAACGGAAGCGCCACCGAAAACCACGTTTTTCGGGCTTTATGACCGCTCCGCCGATTTCAATCACCAGCACCCGTTCGATCTGGTTCCGCGCTTCGCGGAAGGGCAGTCGAAGCTGAATCTGGCGACGCCGTTCAATTTCGTCAGCACCGACGATATTATCGGCGGCAACTCCGGTTCGCCGGTGGTCAACGGCAAGGGCGAAATCGTGGGATTGATTTTCGACGGCAATATCGAATCGCTGGTGGGCGATTACGTTTACGATATCGAGAGCAACCGCGCGGTTGCCGTGCACACCGCGGCCATGACGGAGGCGCTGAAGAAGCTCTACGACGCCGGTCCGCTGTTGACGGAGCTGGGGCAGTAATCCAAGATCACGCAATGAAAGATCGTACGTTCCGGCGCTAGCGTTATGCCAACATGAATCGATGATCGCCTGGCGGATCGACGTCGCCGTCACTCCGCGCGGTGCCCGGTCGGCGATTTGCAATCCTTGAGTGGGGACGGCCACATCGCCGTTCACACATTCACTTTGCCGTCCGGCGATTGCAAGTCGATCATCGGCCGGTAATCGGAGTAGCCGAGTCGAAACAAACCGCCCTTCGCCGTCCAGCCCTGTGGGACCTCGACGGTGAAAGCCTGCTCGTTCGGGTCCTCAAAGACCGTCCAGTTGGCCGCGAGAACCGGGACGGCGAAAAATGAGCGGAAACGATTTCCTCAACCAGAGAATCATAATGCCGTCTCCTTTTTCCTTCGCTCTCTAAATCTATCGAAATCCGGCCCGCGGAAATGGCGAGCCGCGTGCGGGAAGCCATCCGTGATCCTACGCCCGTTTCTGGCCATCCTGTTTTGCGTCCCGGCGGCGGCGTTTCCCGTTTGGGTCACGTCGAGTCTGGATCGAACCGGGCCCACGGATAAACCCGGCGCGGCAACGCAGGCGGACTTGGCCGCGGCGCGGCGGGAATATGCGGCGTTTGAAATCGTGATGCAGGCGCCCGCCGGAGGATTGACGAATGTCCGGCTGGCGGCGTCCGAGCTCAAGGCGGGCGGTCACGCCATCGAGGCTCGCAATTTCAGTCTTTATATTGAACACTATGTCTTTGTCGATCGCGCCAGCCCGGACTGGCATGGATCGAACTCCTCGCACGGGCCCGGCTGGTATCCCGATCCGCTGATTCCCTACAAAGATCCGTTTCAAGTCGAGGCGAAAAAAAATCAGCCCGTCTGGGTGGAGCTCTATATTCCGGAGGACGCGGCGGCGGGAGCTTATTCGGGCTCGATCCAAATTTCATCGGACCAGGGCGCCGTTTCCGTTCCGGTGAAGCTGGCGGTCTGGAATTTCGCGTTACCTCTTTCGCCGGCGTTGAAATCCGTGTTTCAGGCGTGGAATCCGCTGGATGAAGCCGGCGTCGAGGAACTGCTGCGGCATAAAGTGATGCCGCAAACGGTGAAGCCGCGCGAAGAGCCGACGCTGATTCGCAAATTCGGCCTCAACCTGACGACCACCGGCCTGTGGAGCGGCGCCGATAACGGGCACTGCACCATGAAGCAGCCGCCCTCGACCGCGGAGTTTCGCAAGGCCAAAGCGCCGCATGACAAATCGCTGCTGCTGGTCAATTACACCGCCGATGAGATCGACGCCTGCCGCAATCTATATGACGATATCGTTGTCTGGGGAACAAATATGCACGCGGCCGGGATCAAAAATCTGATGGTGATGACGCCCGTGCCGAAGTTGTTCGGCGCCGTGGATATCTGGGTGGTGCTTCCCAAAATGTACGACGAGGCGCGGGAGCAAATCGCGGAGGCGCGCGCGCACGGCGCGGAGATCTGGTCGTACAACACGCTGGTGCAGGACGGATATTCGCCGAAATGGACCATCGATTTCGATCCGATCGACGTGCGGCTGCAAGCGGGATTTCTCAGCCAGACGCTAGGCTTGACCGGGCTGCTTTACTGGCGAATCGATCGCTGGAATGACGATCCCTGGAATCAGGTGAACAATTCCGGCGTTTTCAGCTCGAATAATTATCCGGGCGAAGGGGTTTTGGTCTATCCGGGATCGAAGATCGGCGTTCCGGGCGTGGTGGCGTCGATGCGGCTCAAGCAGGTCCGGCAGGGAATTCAGGATTACGAATACGTCGAAATTCTGAAGAAGCGCGGCGCGGGCGGCTGGGCGTTGGAGCGCGCGCGAAAGATCGCGCCGGACTGGCGAAACTGGACCCGCGATCCGGCGGCGCTCGAAGCGGCGCGGCGGGATCTGGGAGAAAGGATTCAGTCTATTAGCCGCTGAGTCGCGGCGTCCTCGACTTGCGCTCCGCGGTTTGATCCTGGTAATTTTCAGAAAGGAATTCTTCAGGCGATTGTCGATTCCGCGCGGGCTCGCTCGTCTTAACTTGGGAATCAGGACTTCTTAAATCCACGAACGGGAGAAAACATGAGCAAAGTACGAGTGTTGGCCGGCACGCGAAAAGGGGCGTTCGTGCTCGAAGCCGACGGAAAGCGCAAGGATTGGAAGGTCAACGGGCCGTTTTTCGCCGGCTGGGAGATTTACCACATGAAGGGATCGCCGGCCGATCCGAACCGGATTTTCGCGTCGCAATCGACGGGATGGTTCGGGCAACTGCTACAGCGTTCCGACGATGGCGGAAAAACATGGGAGCCCGTGGGCAACAAGTTCGTCTACGAGGGCGCGACGGGAACGCATCAGTGGTACGATGGCACGCCGCATCCCTGGGAATTCAAGCGCGTCTGGCACCTGGAGCCGTCGCTGGCGGATCCGGATACGGTCTACGCCGGCGTCGAAGACGCGGCGATTTTCCGCACCACCGACGGCGGCAAGAGTTGGCAGGAAATGCCAGGCTTGCGCCGCCACAGCACCGGAAATAAATGGCAGCCCGGCGCAGGCGGGATGTGCCTGCATACTATCATTCTTGATCCGAAGAATCCGGAGCGCATTTACACCGCGATTTCGGCGGCGGGCGCGTTCCGCACCGACGATGGCGGCGGGAGCTGGAAACCGATCACCAAGGGACTATATTCGCCGTTCATGCCCGATCCCACCGCGGAAATCGGCCACTGCATTCATCACATGGCGATACATCCCTCGCGCCCGGACGTGCTGTTCATGCAGAAGCACTGGAACGTTCTGCGCAGCGACAATGCGGGCGATGAGTGGCGCGACATCAGCGGGAATCTGCCGGGCGATCAGGCGGTCTATCCCGATAAGGAAGGAAATACGCGGGCGTTCGATTTGAAAGGATTCGGCTTCGTCATCGATGTCCACGCGCACGAGCCGCAAACCGTTTTCGTCGTGCCGATCAAGAGCGACTCGCAGCACTTCCCGCCCGACGGAAAACTTCGCGTGTATCGCAGCAAGACCGGCGGCGACGAGTGGGAGCCGTTGAGCAACGGCCTTCCGCAGCGCGATTGTTATGTGAATGTGTTGCGCGACGCGATGGGGGTCGATTCGCTCGATTCCTGCGGCGTGTATTTCGGCACGACGGGCGGCCAGGTTTACGCCTCGCCGGACGCGGGCGAGACGTGGTCGCCGATCGTGCGCGATCTTCCGGCGGTTCTTTCGGTCGAAGTACAAACGCTCCCATGATCCGGGTTGTGCTTCCCGCGCATTTGCGGACGCTCGCGCGGGTTTCGGGCGAAGTAAGGCTGGAGGTCGCCGGGCCGGTGACGCAGCGCTCGATTCTCGACGCGCTGGAGCGGCAATATCCGGTGTTATGCGGCGCGATTCGCGATCACGTGAGCCAGCAGCGGCGTCCTTTTGTGCGATTCTTCGCCTGTTGCGAGGATTTTTCGCACGAATCGCCGGATGCGCCGCTGCCGGAGGCGGTGGCTGAGGGACGCGAGCCGTTCCTGATCGTCGGCGCGATTGCGGGCGGCGCACGTTGATGATCCGGGCGGATCACCGTTAACATAATTGTGAGTGACCCAAACGCCCGCTGACCACATGCGCGCGCTGGTCGCCTCGCTTCAGGATCTCGAAGATCAGCTCCGGCGCGGCGGCGGCGCGAAAAAAATCGAAAAGCAGCACAAAGAAGGCAAGCTTACCGCGCGCGAGCGCGTGCAAAGGCTGATCGATCCGGGAACATCGCTGCTCGAAATTGGTTTATTGATCGCCTACGACCGCTACGACGGCCAGGCGCCCGCGGCCGGCGTGATCACCGGCGTGGGGCGCATCGAAGGGCGTCCCGGCGTGATCGTCGCCAACGATGCCACGGTGAAGGCCGGCGCGTGGTGGCCGGAGACGATTCACAAAATTTTGCGCGCGCAGGAAATCGCCATGCGCAATCGCCTTCCGATTGTTTATCTGGTCGATTCGGCCGGCGTAAATCTGCCCTATCAGGACGGAATTTTTCCCGGCCAGTACGGCGCGGCGCGAATTTTTTATTACAACTCGCTGATGCGGAGAAAGCTGAAGATCCCGCAAATTTCGGCGGTCATGGGCATGTGCATCGCCGGAGGAGCGTATCTGCCGGCGCTTTCCGACGTGATCATTATGGTCGAAAAAACCAGTTTCATGGGGCTCGGCGGGCCAAATCTGGTGAAAGGCGCGGTGGGGCAGGTGGTGGACGCGGAATCGCTCGGCGGGGCCAGCTTGCATACGCGAACCAGCGGGGTCGCGCACTATTCGGCCAAGGATGACGCGGCTTGCATCGATCTGATTCGGCAGCTTGCGCGCGAGCTGCCTCCGCCGGCGGAAATTCCTCGCGGAAGCGCGCCCGCCAAGCCGGCCGAGGGTCTCTACGATCTGCTGCCGTCCGATCACCGCTTGCCGTACAACGTCGAGGAAGTGATCGCGCGCATCGTCGACGGCTTGGATTATCTGGAATTCCAGCCCGAGCACGCGCCGGAGATGCTGTGCGCCAATGCGCGGCTGCACGGGCGGAATATCGGGGTGATCGCCAATCGCCGCGGATTTTTGAAGACCGCCGGCGGTCCCCGAATCGGCGGGATCGTTTACACCGAATCGGCGCGCAAGGTGGCTTATTTCGTCGAAAACGCGGAACGGCACGGCGTCCCGCTTCTGTATTTGCAGGACGTCTCCGGCTTTATGGTCGGCGCGGAAGCCGAAAGCGAAGGCATTATTCGCGCGGGCGCCGAGATGGTCGAATCGATGGCCTGCGCGACCGTGCCGAAAATTGTTTTGACGCTCAATCATGCGAGCGGCGCGGGATACTACGCCATGGCAGGCCAGGGATTCGATCCCAATTTCACCTTCGCCTGGCCGACGGCGCGCATCGGCGTGATGGAAGGAGATGCCGCGGTCCAGGCCGTCCACGGGCCGGAGCTGGCGCGGTACAAGGAGAATGGCCAGCCGATCCCGGAGGAGTTGAAGCAGCGGATCGCGCAAACGCGCGCCGATTATGAGCGCTGGCTCGATGCCCGCTACGCGGCCGCGCGCGGCCACGTCGACGCGATTATCGATCCGCTCGAAACGCGGCGCGTACTTTCCTTCGCACTCGAGGCCGCCCTGGCCTATGGAAATCGTCGGCATCTGGCGATAGAAACCTTGTGACGCTCCGGATCGAGCAGGACGGCCGGTTGTGCCGCATCGCTCTGGCCGCGCCGGAAAAGCGCAACGCGCTGGATGCTTGGGCCTGCCGCGAGCTGCTGCGCGAAATGCGGAACGCGGATGCCGATCCGGCGATTGGCGCGATTCTGCTTGAAGCCGACGGCCAGGTGTTTTGCGCCGCGGCCGAGCCGGACGACGATGCCCTGTTTTCCATCGGATGCGGCGTTTCCAAACCGATCATCGCCGCCGTGCAGGGCGTCGCCATTTCCGGAGGACTCGCGCTGGTGGCCAACGCGCATGTGGCGATTGCCGCGCAGGGGACCAGCTTCGGCCTGACCGCGATTCGCGAGGGCAAATCGCAGGAAGGCGCCTTCGCCGCCGTGGCGCGAGCCCTGGGGCGGCGCCGCGCGACCGAACTGGCGGTCACCGGCCGCGTGTTTTCGACACCGGAGGCGCTGGCCTGGGGATTGATTCATCAGGTCGCGCCGGCTTTCGAGTTGGACGATCGCGCCAGCGAGATCGCCATGGTGGTGGCCAACGCCAATCCCGCGGCCTTGAAGCAGGTGTTGGACTATCCGCCCTTGAACCGGAAATCCGGCGAGCGCGGCGTTCCGCCGATGTGAATCGCTACCACGGCGCTGGCGCTTTTCCTTTTTTAAAAACCGGTCGGCGAATTTGAGCCGCGCTGAAGGCCGATCGCCATCAGGCGGAAGAGGCGGCGTGTCACTTATACATTTCGGGATAGCCGCGGCGCTGCTGCTCGGCGATTTCCATCGCCGCGCCGATCTGGATCAGCGGACCTTTGCCGATGCCGGGGCAGAATCGCGCCGTGTTGTTCCACGCTGCGCGGTTTTCGACCAATTCCGGCCAGAACGGAAACGTGCGGCACTGCGTCGGCTTGGCGGGGTGAATCGAGCAGCCGCCCGCTTCCAAAAACGGGCATTGCTTGGCGCGCGGCTTGCGAAAGCGCCGCTGATGGCGCGTGCGATAGATATATTTCTTTTCGAACGCCGCCGCTTCCATGCCGGTGAATTGCGCGGCGCGCTTCACGTCGTCCTCGGTCAAATAAACATAGCCCGCCTGATCGCAGCAGTTGATGCATCCGCGCTGGCAGGAGAAACGGAGGCCGCCTGTAGTTTTTGAGAGCGTCAATCCTTCTGGATCCAGTTGTATCAAGGATTCGCCTTGACGGGGCGCGCCGAAGTCGATATTTTCAATGCTGATGAAAAAACTCCTAGCGGTTTCGCTTTTGGCGGCGCTCGCTTTCGCCCAGGATCACGCGGCGCTGCGCCAGGCGATGAAGACGGCCGGGTCGAGCTTCGGCAGCCTGCGCAAGAGCGTGGATGCCAAGGACGGGGCTGCGACGGCCGATGCGGCGGAAAAGCTCGCGTCCGTTTTCCCGGCGGTGCGGGCGCATTTTGAAGAACATAAGATGCAGGACGGCATCGATTTCGCCAGCACCGCCGAAAAATCGTTGAAGGCGCTGGCCGAAGCGGCCAAGGCGGGCGATTGGGATAAAGCGTCGGCCGAGCTGAAAACGATCGGTGGAACGTGCCAGGGCTGCCACGCCGCGCATCGCGAGAAGTTGCCGGACGGCACGTACAAAATGAAGTGAGAAGACTGGGCCTACAATAAAAGGGTGTTCTCCCGCCTTTCGGCTCTTTTTCTCGCCGCGTTGGCGGCGCAGGCCGCGGCTGCAATTTTTCCTTTGAAAGACATCCGGCCGGGCCAGCACGGCGTGGGACGAACCGTATTTTCCGGCACTCGCGTCGAGGAATTTCAGGTGGAAATTCTTGGCGTTCTTGAAAATGTCGGACCCCGTGAATCTGTAATTCTGGCGCGCCTTCAAGGCGGGCCGCTCGCCGAAACCGGCGTGATGCAGGGAATGAGCGGATCGCCGGTTTATATCGACGGCAAGCTGGCCGGCGCGGTCGCGTTGGGATTCCCGCTCGCCAAGGAGCCGATCTGCGGCATTCGTCCGATTGAAGAAATGCTGCGGGTCGATCCGGAGCGCGCCTCGGCGCCGCGGCAGATCGCCGCCGGAAACGCGCAGCTCAAAGAACTGGCGACTCCGGTTTCCTTTTCCGGATTCACGGCCGCCGCGCTCGAGCATTTCGGCCCGCAATGGAAGGCGCTGGGGCTCGATCCGCGCCAGGGCGTTTCCGGCGGCGGCGATCCGCCGGAGAAATTCGGCGATCCGTCCTCGCTGGAACCGGGATCGATGATCAGCGTCCAGCTTCTTTCAGGCGATATGTCGGCCGGCGCGGACGGCACGGTTACGGCGATCGACGGAAATCGGATTTACGCGTTTGGTCATCGCTTCCTCGCCGTGGGATCGACGGAGCTTCCGTTCGCGCGGAGCGAAGTGCTGGCGCTGCTGCCGAATCTTTCCTCGTCTTTCAAAATTTCCGCGGCGCGGGAGTGGATGGGAGCGATCACCGAGGAC
Organism: Terriglobia bacterium; assembly: GCA_021325175.1. Lineage (GTDB taxonomy): Bacteria > Acidobacteriota > Terriglobia > Bryobacterales > Bryobacteraceae > Palsa-187. The sequence continues at coordinate 10,320 of JAJPHS010000036.1, read as the reverse complement.
CGCAACAACGCGGTTTCGGGAATCCTCGGCCGGCGCGCTCCGATGGTGCCGCTCGATCTGCGCGTGGGCTCCAACGTGTATCACATGCGGATGGCGCGGAATCGAGTGATGACGCCGCTGATCGCGCAGATGGCGGTTTTTTCGGCTATCGACGAGACCGAGCGCGCCATCGGAGCATCGACCTACGCGGTTCGCGGCCGGCTCGATTTCGACGGCGCGAGCGTGCCCATCGAAAATGCTTACTCGGGCGATGTGGCCGTCGCCGCGATGGCCGCGATGGGCGTCGGCGCGCCGCTCACCTATGCGATGACCAGCGGTTTCGACTCCCTCACGCTGCGGCGGGTATCGGTCGACGTGACCGCGGTGGAACGGCGCAACCAGGTCCAGATCGGCGATCTTTCACTGCCCAGGCTGGCGCGGCCGGGAAACGACATCGAAATTGTGGTGGGATTCACAGGGGAAAATGGAACAGAAAGCTCGAAAATCGTGCATTATCGCGTGCCATCCAGCGCGGCGCGCGGGACGATTTATGTTACGGCGTCCGATGCGACATTCGCCAACTTGATGGAGTTGCAGGCGGCCTCGGGAACCGCGGCGCATTCGGCGGCGCAGGTGCTCGATTTTTTGAAGAAACAGAAAAGCAATACCAGCGCATGGCTCCGCATCTGGCGCGCCGAAGGAGCTTACAGCGTGGACGGCCGCGATCTGGCGGACGCGCCACCGTCGCTCGCCCTGATCCTGATGAAAGCTCAGTTGAGCGGCGCGAATGCGCTGAACTGGCGCGGCTCGCAGATCGAGGAGATCGAAATCCCCATGGGCGCAAGCGTGGTGACCGGCAATAAGACGGCGCAGATTGAGGTGAAGGAGTGACCGGACGCTGGCCCGCGCTGTTGCTGCTGATTGCGCCGGCGTTCGCCGCAACCACCACGACATGGGAGCTCGCCGGCTATCATGATTTTTTGCGCGGCACTTTGAGCGGGCTTTCGCTCACGCGCGACGGCCGTCTGGTGGCGGGTCCGAAGATGGAGACGCTGTTTACTTCGGATCAGCCGGAGATCTGGAGCGTCGCGCAGGCGCCCGACGCGTCGCTCTATGTGGGCACCGGCAATCGCGGGCGTCTTTATCGAATCGATCCCGGCGGGAAAAATTCCCTGGTCTGGACCGCCGATCAGCCCGAAATTTTCGCCGTCACGGTGGATGCGAAAGGCGTGGTTTACGCCGCCACATCGCCCGATGGAAAAATTTATCGCATCGAGAACGGCCGCGCCACGGAATATTTCACGCCGCGGGCGCGCTACATCTGGGCGCTGAAGCTCGCGCCCGACGGATCGCTGTTTGCGGCCACCGGAGATCCGGGAGAGATTTTTCGCGTCACCGCGGCGGGGCAGGGAAGCGTGTATTACGAAACAGGGCAGTCGCACGTGACGGCGCTGGCGATCGACCGCGAAGGCCGGCTCCTGGCGGGCAGCGAGCCGAACGGCATTATTTATCGCCTGAGCGGGCCGGGCAAGGCATTCGTGTTATATAACGCGAATCTTCCCGAGATCCGCGCCATCGTTCCCGCTCCCGATGGTTCGATTTACGCGGCCGCGCTCGGCGGCAGCATTTCGCGGCGCGTCAGTGCGATTGCGGCGGCTTCAGCGGCGAACACGCCCGTGATCACCGCGCCGCCGCTCAGCATCACGGTAACCGATTCGCAGCAAGGCGGATTGAATCCCGCGCCGAAAATTGAAACTCCGAAGCCCGCCCCGCCGCCTCCCGCCGCCGCGGTCGCGGCCACCACGACTGAAACCGCGGGCGTCGAAAAATCGGCGATTTATAAAATCCACGCCGATAACACCGTCGAGACGCTGTGGACCTCGAAGGAAGAAAACGCCTACGATCTGCTCGTCTCCGGATCGAACCTGTTGTTCATCACCGATGCCGAGGGGCGAATTTATCGCCTTGATCCCGACCGCCGGACGATGCTCCTGGCGCAAGCCAATCAAGGCGAGGCCACGCGCCTGCTGGAGTCGAAAGCCGGCTTGATCGCCGCGACGGGCGAGCTGGGGAAGCTCCTGCGGCTCGGCGGAGCGCCTTCGGCGGGAGGGTGGTTCGAATCCCCGGTACACGATTGCGGAACGGTCGCGCGCTGGGGACGGATCACCTGGCACGGCGATGGAGTCTCGTTCAAAACGCGCACCGGAAATTCGGCGCGGCCCGATTCCACCTGGAGCGACTGGTCGCCGCCCATCACCAGCCCCGATCATTCCAATATTACAAGCCCCAACGCGCGCTATATCCAGTGGCGCGGCGAGTTGAATTCCTCCAACGCCTCGATCGAGGACGTTAGCGTCGCCTTCCTTCCGCAGAACACGCCGCCGGTGGTGCGCGCCATCGATGTGTCGCGCTTGCCGGCGCAGTCGCAGGCGCCGGGGAACGCCAATGCCACTTATTCGATCACGGTCAGCGATTCCGGCGACCCCCCGCTCGCTTCCGCGACCCCGCCGCGGATACTCGCGCGTGGGGAGCCGCAGAAAATTCAGATTTCCTGGCAGGCCGACGATCCGGACGGCGACCGTTTGATTTATAACCTCTATTTCCGCGGCGACGGGGAACGCGATTGGATCCTGCTGCGTGCCAACATGACCGAAAACACGTATCTCCTCGACGGCGACGTCTTCGCCGACGGCCGCTATTTTTTTAAAGTCACCGCGTCGGACCGGCCGTCGAATCCGGCGGAGCTCGCGCGGGAAACGGAGCTGGTGAGCGCGCCGGTGCTGATCGACAACACGCCGCCAAGCGTCACCGCCTCCGCGCCGCGCCGCGATGCGCGCGGCCTCGCGATCGATGTCGATGCGGAAGACCGCGGAGGCGCGCTGCGGCGCTGCGAATATTCGGTCGATGCCGGGCCATGGCTGCCGGTCGAGGCGGCAGACGGCGTGACTGATTCCTCGCGCGAGCGATTCAACATCACCATCGCGAATCTCCCGCCGGGCGAGCATCTGATTGTGATCCGCGTATTCGATCTGGCCGGCAACGCCGGACTGGCGAAGGTCGTGGTGCGGTAGCCTACTTCGAGACTTGCAGTAAATTCACGGCCATGTCAAAGAACGCAAGCCCGGTGATCGCGACAACCACTCCCGCGGCGATCTGCCAGAAGCGCTCGATCGCCGCAGAGAATCCGGGCGTGCCGACGATCAGGCCAACGATAAATCCGCCCGCGATTCCGCCGACGTGCGCCGCCCAGTCCGTGCCCGGAATCAGGCTAAGCGCCAATCCGTAAATCGCCCAGCGCATATAAAAACCGCGAATGGCAGAGCCGCGCGATCCGCGCTCGCGCACGCCCATGGCGATCATCGCGCCGATCAATCCGAAAATCGCGGCCGAAGCGCCGATCGACAGGCCGGGCAGAAGAAAAAGGCTCGTAACGAAGCCGGTGATGTTCGAAATCAGATAAATCAGCAGATATCGCGCGCCGCCAAAAGAATCCTCCACTTGCGCGCCCAGGTCGAACAGCACCCACATATTCATCAGAATGTGCAAAATTCCGCCGTGGAGAAAGCCCGCTGTAATCAGCCTCCACCACTGCCCCTGCGCGATCTCGGGAGCATACTTGGCGCCGAAATTCACCAGAACCTGGCTATCCACATCCACCGCGCCGCCGCCCGCGCGCATGCTGGCCAGCACGGTCGCGATGTATAAGCCGGTGTTGATCAAAACCAGCACGATGGTGAGAAATCGCGCGTGTGGGATTAGCCCGCCCAAATCGTCGGCCGTCGACCGCCGGTAAACGGGCCGGGGATTCACTTCGCTGTTGCAATAAGGGCAGACGCGATCGTCGGCGGAGATGAATGCCCGGCACTGCGGGCACATGCGGCGTTTTTCCACTAATTGATTGTAACGGGTCGATCGAGGTTCACCGCTGGCGCGAGGAACCGCCGCCGCGGCTTACAAAGCGGCTTCCCTTGATGAAGAAGCGCAGCGGAAGATCGGCTGATTTGGTGATTCCGATCCGCGGCGACACGCCGATCTCGAACACAGGCTGGTTCTCTTCGGCGAAAACTTGAATCGGCCCGCAAGTGACGTCGGCGCCGTTGTGCTTCAGCCCGATCCCCAGCGCTCGCGTCAGCTTGCCCGGACCATTCGCCAGATCCTCATCGCGGCGCGCCGTTGGTCTGCGGCGGCGCATTTGCGCGATGCCTTCGAGCGGCTCCAGCGCGCGGATCAGCACGCATCCGGCAACTCCGGCCGGCTCGGCGATCAGGTTCAGGCATTCATACATCCCATAGATGAAATAGACGTAGGCGTGGCCGGGTGGTCCGAAAATCACGCGATTGCGGTGGGTGGGACCGTGCGCGGAGTGCGCGGCCAGATCGCCGATGCCGAGATAAGCCTCCGTCTCGACGATGCGGCCGGAACATCTTCCGTGCGCAATGATTTTTCCCGGAAGATCCCGCGCGACCTCCACCGTGGGTCGCGCGTAGAAGGATCGCGGCAGCGGCTTCAACCGTTCTTACAGCTCCAGCTTGCCGGCGAAGATCATATTCTTCAGCGCGAACCTGAGCTTCACCGGAATCGAGGCGAACTTCGCGCGGAACTCGACTTCCTTATCGTCGAGCGTCAGCGGGATGGTTCGCGGAAACGCAAACACCGCGATGGTGTCTCCATTTACCCGGCGCAGCATAAAGTCGATGGGCTTGATCGGATCCTGCCCCTTCACCGTTAACGCCGCGTCGGCAATCGCCTGCGTTTTGATCTCTTGCGCGTCGCCGCGCAGTGTGTTGGCCGGCAGCCCGGAAACGGTGATCAGGTAATTTTTCTCCTCCGTTTCGAGAATGCGCCGGGCTTCCGGCGACGTCCCCGCCTCCGATCCGTATCTGGCGCGCACGCGCGCCTGTTTCACCGGCAGCGCGCTTTCCCATCGAACGGTGAAGGTCAGCATCGGCGCCGTGCCGCGATCCGGATCGGCGTTCTGCGCCGAGCGCCCCACGCCGCTGCGCGGTGCGTCACCCATCGGATCGGGAGTCACCTCATTGGGGTTGCCGATTTCCGTCATGCTGCCGCGCGCGCCCAGCCCGCGCTTCCCCCCACCGGTCCGCGGGGGAACCAGATCGCCCGCAATATTCACCGGCCTGGCCCAGGGCGAATCGTCGAGCATCTTTTTGACGTTTTTCTCGCTCCATTCCGTGTATGGCTTCGCCTGCCAGAAATCGGCGGCGCAAAGCGGCGCCACAATCAAAAGACAAACGGCAAATTTTCGCATAATCGTGAGCTAGTATAACGGAAGTAGGCTTTGTGGGGCAGGCCGCAAAAGCCGCGCGCCGCTCTCACATTCAACATGCGCCTGTTCACCGCGATTGACATCGACCCGGCGGTAAGGACCAAGCTGGCCGATCTGCTCCATCGTCTCCGGCCGCTTGCCAGGCTGAGCTGGACCACGCCCGATCGCATGCACATCACGACGAAGTTTATCGGCGAATGGCCCGACGATCGGCTGGAAGAAATCAAAAGAACGCTTGCGAGCGTCGGATCGCCGGGCGCATTCGACATCGAAATCAGCCGCCTCGGGTGGTTCCCCAATGAGCGCCACCCCCGCGTGTTCTGGGCGGGCGTTTACGGCGGCGCGCCGCTTGAATCTCTGGCGCATTCAACCGAGGAGGCCCTCTTCAAACTCGGCGTTGCGCGGGAGCAGCGCGGGTATTCTCCGCACCTGACGCTGGCGCGAATCCGGGAAGACGTTCCGCTCGACGCGCTGCGGCGCGAAATCGATGCGCTGCGGGAGATCCAGTTCGGCGTAATTCGCCCCAGCGCGTTTTATCTCTTTTTATCGCGAGCCGGGCGATACACGAAGCTCGCCGAATTTCAACTCACATGAACGGATTCGCAGCAGCCGTGATCGCCTATCTGATCGGAGGCATCCCCTTCGGTTTTTTGCTGGTGCGGCTCGCCACCGGACGCGACGTGCGCAAGGAGGGCAGCGGCAATATCGGGGCGACGAATGTACTGCGCACCACCGGACGCGGCATCGCGGTGCTCACCCTGCTGCTGGATATCGCCAAAGGTTATGTCTCGGTCTGGATCGCGGCGAAACTGACCGGCGATGATCCGGCCTGGACCGCGCTCGCTGCGGTTGCCGTGATGGCGGGTCACGCCTATCCGGTCTTTCTCGGATTCAAGGGCGGGAAAGCCGTCGCCAGCTTTATCGGAGCATTCTTGTACCTCGCCCCGCTGCCGCTCGCGGCAGTGCTGGTGGTGTTCCTCGCGGTGGTGGCGGCGACGCGGCACATTTCCGCCGGATCGATCACCGGCGCGGCCCTGTTCCCCCTGGGCGTTTGGCTGATTGATCATCCGCCACTTCCCGTGTTTCTGGCCGCGCTGGCCGCCGGAGCATTTATCGTGTATCGCCATCGCTCCAATATTCAGCGCATCCGCGCGGGCAAGGAGAACGTCTTCGCCTGGACCCGAAAATGAAGCTGGCGATTTTGGGAGGCGGAAGCTGGGGCACGGCGCTGGCCATCGCGCTCGCGCCGCGCTTCGACGAGATCCGTCTGTGGGTGTTCGAGAAAGACCTGGCCGAAAGGCTGCATAGATCGCGTGAGAACGACGTTTTTCTTCCCGGTTTCCGGCTGCCGGAAAATGTCCAGGTTACGGCGGATCTCGGCGACGCCGCCGGCGCCGGAATCGTGCTGGGGGTCACGCCGTCGCGCCACGCGCGCGCCGTCTATTCGGCGGCCGCGCCATATTTCAACCCGTCGATGATTTTCGTCAGCGCGACCAAAGGGCTGGAACAGAACACGTTGTTGCGGGTTTCCGAGGTTATGGCGCAGGTTTTGCCTTTTCGCGCGAAAATCGCGGTTTTATCCGGACCGACGTTCGCCCGTGAAATCGCCCGCGGCGAGCCGGCCGCCATCGTGATCGCATCCGGGGAGGAAACGGTGGCCACGACAGTACAGAGAGCGTTTTCAGGACCCTCCTTCCGCTTGTACGCGAACTCGGATATGATTGGCGTGGAGATCGGAGCAGCGTTAAAGAACGTGATCGCGATCGGGGCCGGAGTTTGCCACGGTTTGGGCTTAGGGAACAATACTTTAGCGGCGCTGATCACGCGCGGTCTGGCGGAGATTACGCGTCTGGCGGTGGCCATGGGCGGCGAGGCGCGGACGCTGGCGGGCCTGGCCGGACTAGGCGATCTGGTCCTGACGTGCAGCGGAGAATTAAGCCGTAACCGCCGGGTAGGCATTGAGTTAGCCAAGGGGCGGAGCCTTCAGGAGATCGTGGGATCAATGGCCATGGTGGCCGAAGGAGTGGAGACCTGTTCGGCCGCCGTGGCGCTGGGTATTAAATTCGCCGTGGATCTGCCGATTATTCATCAAATGCACGCGGTTTTGCATTGCGGGAAGAGTCCGCGGGAGGCGCTCCGCGATCTGATGGAGCGGTCGCTCAAGAGTGAGTAAGCCGCGCATTGGCGCCGGCGAGGCGCAACCTTCCACCAGTCCTAGGGTTAAGAAGGGTATGGAGGCAGTTGCCGCCCTGGAACGCGACGCCGAGCTGATGCTGCGCGTCCGCGAGGGCGATGAAACCAGTTTCGCGTTATTGTTGGAACGGCATCGCGCCCCGGTCGTACATTTTTTGTACCGGATGGTTCAGAATCAGGCGGTATCGGAAGAGCTGGCGCAGGAAGTTTTCCTGCGTGTTTATCGAAGCCGCGCCACCTATGAGCCGACCGCGAAATTCACCACCTGGCTGTTTCGCATCGCCACTCATCTGGCGCTCAACTGGATTCGCGACGGTAAGAAGGAAAAAAGCCAGGAAAGTTTGAATGAGGAGCTGCTGGACGGAGCCGAAAGACAGGTGCCGGACCGGCAGCCGACGGTAGAGCAGGAATTGTTATACGCCGTAAAGCTGAACGAAGTCCGGCGGGCCATCGAAACCCTGCCGGAAAAACAGCGCGCGGCGGTGATGATGCACAAATACGAGGAACTCGACTACGCACAGATCGCCAAGGCGCTGCGATGCTCGGAATCGGCGGTGAAATCACTGCTGTTCCGGGCCTATGAAACGCTCCGGTCGCGGCTGGCGCACATGGCTTAGTTGTTTGAGGGGAGAACGATGCGTTGCATGAAGCAGTCACAAGACGGCGCGCGAATTCTGATCGAATACTGCGCCGGCGCGCTCGATCCGATGCACGCAGCCGAGGTCGAACGCCATCTCGAAAGCTGTACGGATTGCCGGGCGTTGGTCGAAAGGCAGACGGAGTTGTGGGAAGCGCTGGATTGCTGGAAAGCGCCGCAGGTATCGGCGGACTTTGACGCTCGCCTGTATGCGCGAATCGCGCGGGAACAGGCGGCGCCGTCCTGGAAGAAATGGGCGCGGCGGATCTTTGAGCCGGCCGTTCCGGCGCCGTTCTGGAAACCGCTTGCTTCGCTCGCCGCGGCCGGCGCGGTGCTGGCGATCGGGCTGATGATCCAAACCACCCCGCATCCGGCCCGGACCCCGCAGGTACATGCCGATCAGGTGGATATCGAGCAGGTCGCCAAGGCCCTGGACGATCTGGATATTCTCGCGCCCGCCAATTCGATGTAAAATTTTATGCGAATGCGCCTCGAGATCGCCGCAGCGGCGTTAATGCTGGTGTGGGCGGCGGTGTCTCCGCTCGCGGCGCAAAAGCGTTTGAGCGCGCCTCCGCCCCCGCGAGTTCAGAATCACCCCAACGCGAATCCGGGAAAGCAAAATCCCGGAAAGCAAAATCCGGTGGAGCAGTTGGAGCGCTTTGAGCAGATGTCGCCGGAAGAGCGCCAAAAGGCCCTGGCGAAACTGCCCGCGGCGCGACGCGCTCGCGTCGAGACGCAGCTTGCCAATCTGGACAAACTCACGCCGGAGCAGCGGGCGCGCCGCATCGCGCGCCTGCAAGCGCTTCAGAGCCTCCCGCCGGAGCGGCGCAAGGCGGTGCAGCAGGAAATTCAGGATCTGCGCGCTCTTCCGCCGCGTCTGCGCGCGGCGCGGTTGAACGGCGACGAGATGAAGACATTCTCGCCGGTGGAGCAGCAACTGATCCGCGATACTTTCCCAAAGGCCGCCAGGGGCTTGCCCGAAAATCCGTAAGCTGGCGAAGCGACGAAACGGTCGGCCGCCGCGGTCCATCATCGAAGCATGATTTGGGAGCGGATTGAATCCAACTACGAAACAATGTGCCGCGCCGCCGTGCCGGGAGGATGGCTGGTGCATCTGCTATACCGGTCCGGCGCGACCTCGATCGCGATGGTGTTTTACCCCGACCCGGAACACAGTTGGGACGGAAAATCCCCGGTTCTGCAAGATATGCAAGCCTCGCAACCATCCCCGGCACATTGATCGAAAGGCGGCGCCAACCGGCTTCAGCTAGACACAACGCGGCGTAAGCCGTTACGATGTCTTAAGCGACGCAACATACGATCTAATCTTTGTGAAATTTGCATGCCCGAACAATTGAGGCACGCCGTCATTGTCGGCGCGGGTCCGGCCGGCCTGACCGCCGCGCTCGAGCTTTTGCGCCGCACCGACATCGTCCCCATCGTGCTCGAGCAGAGTTCCGCGATGGGCGGCATTTCTCGTACCGTCAATTACAAAGGCAACCGCATGGATATTGGAGGACATCGCTTCTTCTCCAAATCCGATCGCGTCATGAACTGGTGGCTGGAGGTGATGCCGCTCGAAGCCACTTCGGAAGCGGCAACCTTCATCACTTATCACAATCAAAGCCGCAGCATCTCTTCGAGCGGCGAGCGTTCCGCCGACGCGCGCGTCGAGGATCGCGTCATGCTGATCCGCAACCGCAAATCGCGGATCTATTTTCTGCGCAAGTTTTTCGAGTATCCGATCGCCTTGAGCCCGCAAACCCTGCGAAACCTGGGAATGTGGCGCACCGTGAAGATCGGCGTCAGCTATGCCCGCAGCGCCATCCGCCAGATCCGGCCGGAAAAGACGCTGGAGGATTTTTTCATCAATCGCTTCGGCCGGCAGCTTTATCTCACGTTTTTTAAATCCTACACCGAGAAGGTGTGGGGCGTTCCCTGTAACGCGATCAGTGCCGACTGGGGAGCGCAGCGCGTCAAGGGTCTGTCCATCACCAAGGCCATTCTTCATTTCCTCAAAAAGCTGCGCGGCGGCGAGAAAGACCTGAGCCAGAAAAACGTGGAAACCTCGCTGATCGAAAAATTCCTCTATCCCAAATTCGGTCCCGGCCAGCTTTGGGAGTGCGTCGCGCAAATGATCAAGGATCGCGGGGGCATCATTGAAACCGGCTGGTCCGTCGATCGCATCCTCACGCAAAACGGCCGCGTCACGGGAGTTGAAGCCGTT
>JAJPHS010000088.1 GCA_021325175.1 Terriglobia bacterium | reverse complement strand
GCGCCCGGCGCACGTATTGAGATCACCGTAACGGCCCGGAAGTAGCGCGGTAAAACCGCGAGTACCAAAGTCCTATACGATTCGCGCTAAGTACGGTATTGCGCCCGCCGCCGCAACGCCGCACACTCATGAATGTTGGCGAAAGCCGCCGAGGATATATTTGTGACGAATAAGACGACGCCCGACTCAACCATGCAGCCCAAAGCCGCGGATCGCCGCCAGACGGACCGCATTCCCATCTCGCGCGAGCTTCGCTATCGCGTGCTGAATAAACGCAGCCTCGAAGAAGCCGGCGACGGCAAAACCATCAACATCTCAAGCGGCGGAGTCCTGTTCACCACGCAGCACATTCTCTTGCCGGGGCGGCGGCTGGAGCTATCCATCAGTTGGCCGGCACAGCTTGATAACAAGACCGCGCTCAAATTGGTCGCCCGGGGGCGGGTGGTTCGCTTCGAGCACGGCCGCGCGGCTCTGGAAATCCAGCAATACGAATTCCGCACGCAAAACGCTTCGGGACCGCTCGGGCTCGTGAACTGACGCTACGGCCGCTTTGAATACCGCTCGTAAAGCTGGATCTGCTTGTCCGTAAGCTCGATTTCCTGACCCTTGATATAAAGGTGCTTGATCTGCGTCGGCGTCTCCAGCGGATCGCCGTTGGTGATCATCAGATCCGCCCACTTGCCCTTTTCGATCGATCCGATTTTGTCGCCTACGCCCCAGATCTCGGCGGCGTTGATCGTCACCGCCTTTAATCCCTCATCGTGCGGCAGCCCATAGGCGACCGCGCGGGCCGCATTATAAGGCAGGTTGCGGACGAACTCGTTCGAAAAAGTGCCGAACGCGAACTTCACGCCCGCTTTATGGAGCTGCCCCGGAAGCGACTCCGCCTGATCATAAGGAGCGTCTTCATTTTCCGGCAGCGCCTCGGTGCGTCCCAAAATCACCGGGATGTTCTTCGCCTTCAATTCCGCGGCCACCTTCAGCGCTTCCCGCGGCTGGATCAAAACCATCCGGACGTGCTGTTTATCGGCGAACGCGATCGCATCGCGAATCTGCCGCTCCTGCTGCGCCGCCACCGCGACCGGAACCTTGCCTTCAAGCACGGGAATCATCGCTTCCATCTTCAGATCGCGCTTGAATCCGGCCGCATTCGCCGCGCGCTCCTTCTGATACTGGCGCGCCGCGTCGAAAAAGTCGTTCAGCTTCTGGATCTCCTGATCGTACTGCCGCTTGCGGTCCGTATAGCTCTGCGCGCCGCCGCCGAAAGCCGCTGGATCCGGAAAATCCGCGTTTTCGCCGCCGCGCCCGCCGCCGCCGATCGACGGAAAAATCACCTGGACCGCCGCGTCCGGGCTGATCTCCATCTGTTCCCAGGTCCAGCCGGAAAGATGAATCAGCGCCGCCTGGCCCGCGATGATCTGCGATCCGGCGCCGCCGCGCCCGCCGCGTCCGCCGCCGGGATACGTAACCGCGCTGGTGATTCCGTTGACGCGCGAAACCGGAATATGCTCGCTATCCGGATTCACCGCGATCAGCGCGCGAAGCTGCGGCATGAATTCGCCCAGTTCGTTGGTATCGACGGTCACGCGCTCGCCCGAAATCTCGGAAAGCCCCAGGTTCGTCCCCGAATCGGTCATGCCGGGATAAACCCGCAGTCCTTTTCCCTCCACGATCCGGATGCCTTTCGGCGCCGTGATCTTCGCGCCGATCTCCGCGATTTTTCCATCCTGAACCAGCAGCGAAACGTTCTGCTGGACCGCGCTCGAAACCGGATAGACGTCCACGTTGCGAATCAGGAACGTATCGTTGGCCGCTGCGAAAACGGCCGGGCAGAAAATCGCCGCGCAGGCCCAGGTTGAATATTTTCCGCTCATTGTCCCCTCCTGCCGCCGGTCGGGATCCGCTGCTGCCTTTCCATCTCGATCAGCTTCTGCTTTTCCGCCTCCTTCCGCGGCCGCCCGCTGACTTCCTGATCCCGGTCGAAATATTTGTTGCCGTCGATCAGCACTTTCTGAACCTTCGAGAAATTCGACAGCGGGTCCTGATCGTAAATCACCAGGTCCGCGTCCTTGCCGGGCTCGATCGAGCCCACGCGATTGTCGATGGCAAGCTGCTTGGCCGGATTGATCGTGACCATCGCCAGCGCATCCTCGCGGCTGATCCCGCCGTATTTCATCGCTTTTGCCGCTTCCGTGTTCAGCCGGCGCATCAGCTCCGCGTCGTCGCTGTTCAGGCTCACCACGATTCCCTTTTTCGCCATCAGCGCCGCGTTATAGGGAATCGCGTCGATCGCCTCCATTTTGTAGCCCCACCAGTCGCTGAACGTCGATGCGCCGGCGCCGTGCGCCGCGATCTCGTCGGCGACTTTGTAGCCTTCAAGCACATGCTGGAACGTCTTGATCTTGAATCCGTAATCGTCGGCGATGCGGATCAGCATCAAAATCTCATCGGCCCGATAGCAGTGCGCGTGGACGAAGCGCTTGCCCTCCAGCACCTCCTTGAGCGGCTCCAGCTTCAGGTCCTTGCGCGGCGGAATGGGATGCTGGCCCGCTTTCACTGCCGCATCGTAGGCGTCCCATTCCGCCTTGTACTGCTTGGCTTCGTTGAACGCTTCCCGAATCGTATCTTCGACGCCCATCCGCGTGGCGGGATAGCGCAGCGGACCCGCCGGACCGCGTCCGGCCGGCTGCGGATTGCCGGCGCGCTTCGGATTTTCTCCCAGCGCGAACTTGATCCCCGGCGTCGCCCCCTCGAAAATCAGGCCCTCGGCGTCCTTGCCCCACCGCATCTTGAGCACAATCGTCTGCCCGCCGATCGAATTGGCCGACCCGTGCAGAATGTTCGCCGTGGTCACGCCGCCCGCCAGCGCGCGGTAAATCGCGATGTCGTCGGGATTGATCACATCCTTGATATTCACCATCGAGGAAACCGAAACGCTGCCTTCATTCACGTTGCCGTCCACCGCGATGTGCGAATGGCAGTCGATGATTCCGGGAATCACCCACTGTCCGGAGGCGTCGATCACGGTCGCGCCCGGCGGGATCATCACGCTCTCGCCCACCTCCGCGATCTTGCCGTCGCGCACCAGAACCGAGCCCTTGATCGTCCCCTTGCCCGACTCGGTCATGATCGTCGCGTTCTTAATCACCGTCACTTCCGCTCCCAGCGGAGCCAATGCCAGCAAAAAAGCAAGAAATGTCTTCATCGCTGATCTCCTCGATTTTCCGCGCGATTTCCAGTCGCCGCGCCGCCGCGCCCGGCAGGCTCGGGCGATGGAGTATGCTTCACCCCGTCGATAAAAACCATTTCCACCCGCGTGCTGTCGTCGAAAATTTCTCCGCGCGTCACCACCAGGTTCGCGATCTTGCCCTTCTCGACGCTGCCCAGCCGGTCGGCGATGCCGTAAATCTCGGCGGGCGAAAGCGTCAGCGCGCGCACTGCGTCCTCGCGCGAAAGACCGTTCTCGATCGCCTTCTTCACCGCACGCTGCAAATCGCGCGGCGCGTCCAGCCCGTCGCTGTAAAACGCAAATTGCACACCAGCCTGCTTTAACACCTCCGGCGTCGACGGCGACTTCTCGCGATTTTCGAGCGTCCGCATCGTATCCACCTCGTCCGGATCGGCGTCGCGCGGCTTCTCCGGCCAGCGCAAGCTCACCAGCACCGGCAGATTCGCCCGTTTCAGCAATTCTGCCGCGCGATACCCCTCGCGCATTCCATAAAGGATCGCGGGCTGCCGCAGCTCCGCCGCGAACCGCGCCATGCGGTCCATCTCCGCCTCGCGCTGCGCCGGCAGCAGGATTCGCTTGGACTCGATCACGCCTTCAAGCGCCCGGTCGTACTCCAGCCGCTTCATCCCGCGCGGATCGCGATCGTAGGCCGCCTTCACCTGCCGATAATGATCCGCGTCCAGATAGATCTGCCGGATATAAGCGATCACGCCCATCAGCGAGCTGGGAAATCCGCCGCCGAATCCGCGCCCGGCGTTCATCGCGATGTATTGCCCCACCGACGGGACCAGCACCATATCCTCGCTTTT
>JAJPHS010000003.1 GCA_021325175.1 Terriglobia bacterium | reverse complement strand
GGCATCGGCACGATCCAGGACGCCCCGATGCCGGAAGCAAGCTGCGCGGCCTCGCCAGCGGTAAAATTCTTCCCGCCGACCGGCAAAAAAGCGACGCTGACGTTGAACGGCCGCAACCGCTCCTGGAGGGAAGGATAGATACGGCAGTTCCCGGGATGATAAACAGTCCACCGGCCGAAACGGATCAGATATCCCAAATGCGGATATCCCCGATCCGGCGACCAATCGAGCTCCGGACGTGCCGACGGCACCGCGTAAACCCGCCCATACACGCTGTCCTTGAAATATTCGATACGCAGATCCGCGTTGGTCGTGGTCATGCGATTGTAGGCGATTCCCGCGGCGCCGGCCGCCTCCGCCGCGCTTTTCGGCAGCACAACTTTCGCCCGCTTTGAGGAGGCGAGCATCGCCCGCACCGCCTCCGTGTCCAGATCGTGGCCCGTCGCAAGAATCAAATCCGCGTGCCGCACCTCGGCCGGATCGATCGGCCCGTCCATTCGCGGATCGATATAAAACGTGATCGTCGCGAACCGGAAAATGACGGCGTTCCCGCCCAGCCACCACAGCGCCGGCGTCGCCGAAATCGTTTGTTCGATCTCTTCGAGCAGGACGCGCCCGCTGTTGGCCTCGCGCACCTTACTTCACCGCCGTCATCTCGCCGGACCAGCGTGGCGCCACATCCAGATGGATCCCGCACTGATCGAGCAGCCGCATCGCGGCATGATCGACCACTTCCTCCAGCGTCGCCGGACGATTATAGAACGCGGGCACCGGAGGCATAATCGAAACGCCCATTCGCGACAGCTTCAGCATGTTCTCGAGATGGATTTCATGCAGCGGCGTTTCTCGAACGGCCAGCACCAGTTTGCGGCGCTCCTTCAGCACCACATCTGCGGCGCGGTGAATCAGATGATCGCCCTGCCCGGTCGCGATCGCCGCCAGCGTCCTCATGCTGCACGGCGCGACGATCATGCCCTGCGTCAGAAACGATCCGCTTGAAATCGCCGCGCCCTGATCGCCGGCCGCATAGGAAAACGAAGCCAGCCGCCGCACCTGTTCGAGCGAGTAAGGCGTCTCATGCGCGATCGTCCGCGCGCCCCATTGGCTGATCACCAGGTGCGTCTCGACGCCTGCTTCCTTTAAAATTTCCAGCAGCCGGATCCCGAAGATCGATCCCGTGGCGCCGGTAATGCCAACGATCAGACGCGGGCGGTCGTTCATCATTGCCATCTTCGCAGAAACCGGGTGAAAGGAGGGCCGGGACGCGCGCGGCTTCGGCGCCGGCCTTCTACCCTCGATATTCGACGCCCGCCGATCGCAGCAAATACGACAGCCGGCGCCGGTCTGTGCTACTGCGCCCGTGCAACGCCGGCACAACCGACCGGCTCGCCCGGATCTCCAGCGCGAGCATTCCGCCATCCGGCAGCGGAACGCGCCAGTGAAAATCGCCCCCGGAAAACTGGCGGGACCCCAGCAGCCGCCGCCCTTCGACAATCGTCAGCCGCTGATTCCGCAAGCGCGAAGGGGGGATCGATCCGGCGAGGACCAGAACCCTGCCTACGCCGGGCGAAACCATATACCGGACGCGCTTTGCCGCCCATCCATCGCCGTACCAGCCTTGCGCCCGCTCCACGGTTCGCGCGATGATGCCGCCGCAGACGAGCGACACTGCCATGCACGACGGCGACGCGAGCGCGCGCGGAATGCTTTCAGCAATCCCGTTGCGCCACCGCCGCAAATACGTATCCAGACCGTAGGTGATCGCGCCGGGCGGCAGCCTCAAGCCGGTATGCCCGCGCAGCAGACGCGCAATTTCCGCCGCCCTCGCGCCGCCCCCCGAGAACGTTTTCGCCGCCTCGTACTCGCGCAGCACGCCCATGTACTCGGGGATATAGTGCAGTGGAAATTTCATGCCGATCCGGATCAGCAAATCCCAATCCATCGCGAAATGCAGATCCTCGCGCAGATAACCTACCTGCTCGATCGCCTCGCGCCGGAAATACGCGGTTTGTTGCAAAATGTAATCGGAGAGATAAACGAGCTTCCATAAATTGAAAGGCTCGGTGTAGGGAAAGCGGCGCGTAATCCGGCCGCTCTCATCCATCAAGTATCCTTCGCCATAAACCGCGCCCGCCCGCGGATTTTCCCCGAACCCGTTCACCGCGTGCCGGACCGCGCCGGGCAGAATCACATCGTCGGAATTCAACCAGAACAGGATCGATCCGCGCGCCATCTTGAATCCTTTATTGATGGCATGGGATTGGCCGCGATCCGGCTCGCAGACAAACCGCGCGCGCGATGCGTAATCCCGCGCGACGCTCGCCGTTTCGTCCGTCGATCCACCGTCGATCACGACATATTCGATATGGGGGTAATCCTGCGCGAGCACGCTCTCGATCGTCTGGCGGATAAACCGCCCCTGATTCAACGACGGCGTGACAATGCTGACCAGCGGCCCCGGCACTCGCGTCAGGATAGCATTCCCGCTACAAATTCCTGTAACCTTGACCCAACGGCGGACGGTAGAAATACGTCGGAAGTATATGGCGACGCTACGCATCATTGTGCGAGGTCTGGCGCGAACGCCCGGATTTACGCTCATCGCGATCGGTTCGCTGGCGCTGGGAATCGGCGCAAACACCGCCATCTTTTCCTTGCTCGATCAACTGCTTCTGCGCAAGCTCCCGGTGAAGAATCCGAGCGAGCTTGTGTTCATGTACAGTCCCGGCCCCACCCAAGGGCATTATTCAAGCGACGAATCGGGCCATCCTTCGTTCAGCTATCCGGTTTTTCGCGAGCTTCAGAAGGAACAGACCCCCTTCACCGGAATCGCCGGCGCGCGCCGCGCCTCCGCCAGCCTGTCTTATAACAACAGCGCCACTCCCGGATCGATTGACACCGTTTCCGGCAACTATTTCGAAGTGCTCGGGGTCCGGCCCGCGATGGGCCGCCTGCTGAGCGAGGATGACGACCGGGCCCCCGGCGAGCGCGCCGTCGCCGTCCTCAGCTACGGCTACTGGCTTTCGCGATTCGGCGCCGCGCCTTCGGTGCTTAACCAGAAGCTGATCGTTAACGGCTACCCGTTCACCATCGTCGGCGTCGCGCAAAAAGGCTTCACCGGCGAGATGCCCGGCGAATCGCCCGATGTTTTCGTTCCCATCACGATGCGAAAAGAACTGGTCCCCGGCTGGGATGCGTTCGCGAATCGTAAGGATTACTGGGTGACAATGTTCGCCCGCCTCAAGCCCGGCGTATCGCGCGAGCAGGCCGAAACGGCGATCAATATTCCTTATCACGCGCAGGTCGAAATCGACGCGCAGCTTCTTTCGCGGCCGCGGCCGGAGATGCTCGCCCAGTTCCGCGCCAAAAAGATCATTTTGAAGCCCGGAGAATACGGCCGCGGCGATCTCCGGGATAATGCTCGCGAACCCACCCTGCTGCTGATGGGCATGACCCTGCTGGTTCTGCTGATCTGCTGCGCCAATGTCGCCAATCTCCAGTTGGTCCGGGCCGCCTCGCGCGCGCGAGAGATCGCCGTCCGGCTTGCGCTCGGCGCATCGCGCGGTCAACTGATCCGTCACCTGCTCGCCGAATCGAGCCTGCTGGCGATCGGCGGAGGCGCGCTCGGCCTCGGCGCGGCCTGGGCGGCGATGCGGGCCATCCTCGCCGCGCTGCCTCCGGGCTCGAATTTTTCGAGCGTGCTTTCCTCGACGCTCGACCTCCGCGCGCTGCTGTTCTGTCTCGCGGTTTCGATTCTGACGGGATTTCTCTTCGGCCTTTTTCCCGCCCTGCAATCGACCCGTCCCGACCTGAACACTTCGCTCAAGGATCAATCCGGCCAAAGCACCGCCTCCGGCTCTTCCAACGCATTTCGCAAAACGCTGGTCACCGCGCAGGTCGCCGTTTCGCTGCTGCT
>JAJPHS010000004.1 GCA_021325175.1 Terriglobia bacterium | reverse complement strand
GCAGTCTCCAAAAAAGAGAAACGAAAACTCCCAAACTTTCACATGCTTTCATTGGGGTGGACGCGGATCGCGGGATTTGAACGCCCGGCGTCGTCGTAGCGGTTTCTCTTTCGAAAGAGAAATCTGTTCGGGAAAGGAGGCATTTCGTTTACAAATCGTGAATTAACAAATTTTCAAAGTTCGTACGATTGTGATTGAATTCGTATAAATTTCGTTTAATCTGAATCTATATCCCAGAAGATCGCGAGGCATAAACCAAATGATCCGAGGAAATGAGGCCCGTCTGAAGGTGCTGCAACGAAAATGTGTTCGAGCTCTGCGTCTGTACACGGATCTGGCCGAAACCAGTTGCGAAATGCTATGCAGGTTCGAACGCGGGCAGATTCCACCGCGCGAGCGGATGAAGCTGATGCGATTGAGCCGCCAGGAATCTTTGGCCATGAACGCATATTTGCAGGCGAAACTAAATCTGATGTCGGCCCTATCCGACACCGTACCTCCTGACGATAGAGAGGTATGCCGTGTCGTAAGTGCAATGACCTAAGAGCAAAATACGGGTCGGCGCTGGCCCGTCTACGTAAGTCCTTGACGGATTTCGAGAAACTTGAGAATCCGACCCTTTCGGATGTCGATCGGCTGGAACAGGATCGTTTGGCCGTGGATGAAGCCGTTCGGCAACTTAGAGACCATCTCGCGGAACATTCCGGGGAATGATCACGCCTGATGTAGCTTTACGACGCTGCGATCCACATCCTTTAATTTCGGCTTACCGGTTTGCGCCATATCGCGCGCCAATTCCGTTTGCAACATTTCCAGGACCTGCCGCGCGCCCGCGGCGCCGTAAGCCGCCAATCCCCATACCACCGGGCGCGCTACCAGGACCGCCGTCGCGCCGAACGCCAGCGCCTTGAAAATATCCGAGCCGCGGCGGAATCCGCCATCGATCAATATCGGCGCTTTTCCGCCTGCGGCGTCGGCGATCGACGGCAGCGTCTCCATGGGCGGCGCCATTCCGGGCGTAAGAAGGCCGCCGTAGTTTGAGACGACGATCCCGTCAATGTGGCGTTTCACGGCAGTTTCCGCTTCCTGGGGCGTCATGATGCCTTTTAGCAGAACCGGAACGTTAAGGCCCTTTCGCAGTTGATCGATCAAATCCCAACTGGCCGGGCGGCGCGCGGCAGGATGCGGCGCGCTGGTGGTGATGCAGATCGCTTTGCAGCCCGCCTGGACCGCCCGATCGATCCGGGCGCGAATCGCGGAAGGATCGGCGTCAAGCAGCACCTGATACCAAAGAACGGTGGAAGACGCTTCGACGATTTTTTCCAAAGGCTGGCTCGATTCGCCGCTCACCACCATCCACGCCTTGGCCTCCGACGCGCCGCGCGCCATGCCGGCTTCGCCATCGGCGTGATATTGCTGAAGCCGCGCCACGGGCCCGGCAATCACCGGCGCGAACATTTTGTCGCCGAACAGTTCGAGGCTCAAATCGAGTTGAGTGGCGGGGACCATCATGCGCGGGCGAAACGTAATGCGATCGAAAAAGCGGCGATCGCCGCCGGCGATGGATTCGTAAACGGCGGGCGCGAGCGATCGAGCCGCCATGTTTTCAAATTCGAGCACATTAACCAGGTCCGCCAGCGGCGCGATTCGACCGGGAGGCTCGCCAATGAGGCTCGGCGGCTGATCCGCCATCAGCGGCGGCGCGGCCAACGATCCTAAACCGGCGAGCGAGCGCCGGCGCGTCAGAGAGTTCTTTCTCATAGGAAATGCGTCCTCACCAGGCTGCGATCGATGGAGGCGAGATCCGGCCGGCCGGTCTGATTCATCGCCATCACCAGCTCGGCTTGCAGAATTTCGAGCACGCGCTGGACGCCGGGCGCGCCATAAGCAGCCAGACCCCAACGAACGCCGCGGCCGATGCACACGGCTTTCGCGCCCAATGCCAGCGCCTTCAAAATATCCGATCCGCAGCGAATCCCGCTGTCGAAAATCACCGGAACACGCGCCGGGACCGCATCGACGATCTCGGTGAGCACTTCGAGCGTCGAGGGATCGTAATCAAGCGATCGGCCGCCGTGATTTGAGACGTAGATCGAATCGCAGCCGTGCTCGACAAATTCTTTGGCGTCCTCGGCGGTGAGGACTCCTTTCACCGCGATCGGCACGGTAAGCATTTTGCGCACCTGATCGACGTAGCGCCAGTTGTACCAGAGCCGCGTGGTCTGGATTCGATACGGATTTGTTGAGGCGGGCGCGCGGCCGCGGCCCCGTCCCGCTCCGCCGAGCGGCGCCGCGTTCAAGTGGCGGTCATGGATGGCGCGTTCATAATAGCTCGCCTGCTGATCGACGGTCATCACGATCGCCTTGGCTCCGGCCGCCAGCGCGCGATCGAGCAGATCCTTGGTGCGATCCAGGTCTTGCTGCGGATAAAGCTGCCACCAGACGGGACTCGGCGCCGCCGCGGCGATTTTATCCACCGGAAAAGACGCATTGGCGCTGACGATCATGGGTGTAGCGGAGGCCGCCGACGCCCCCTGATGCGTCGCCAGTTCTCCATCGGGATGGAGCGCGGAGTGGCCCGCGCTGGGCGAAACCAGGATCGGGAACTTCATCGGCGTGCCCAGAATTTCCGCGGTGGTATTTGCCGGGCTCGCGCCGGCGATTTCGCGGGGAACCAGCTCGACCCAGTCGAACGCTTCACGATTGCGCCGTAACGTGAACTCGCCTTCCGAACCGTAGGCGGTGTAGGTGTAGGCTTCGCGTGGCAACTTGGCGTAGGCGACCGCTTCAAATTCGATCACCGTCTTGAGCTCATCGATTCCCGGCACGCGGGAATGATCGCGGAACGGGTCCTGTTGCGATTTGAGCAGCGCGCTTGACGCAATGCCGGCGCCGATTCCGCCTAAAATCGCGCGCCGCGTGGCGCCTTTCTTCTTCATGGCAGCACCTCAGAAATTATCGAGGATCATGGCAATAATCGCAGGTTTGTTTCGCGTTGTGCTGGCGATGACAGGTGACACATCCCGCCATCGACAGATCGGTTTCACGGAAGAGGCGGTCGCGCTCGGCGACTTTTCCGTGGCAATTTTCGCATTTCGCCCCCGCGGCCAGATGAGATTTGTGGGGAAAAAAGACGAAATCCGGCACTTTGTAGACGCGCACCCAGGGAATTTCCTTGCTCTGGCGATCGAAGGCGGCGAGCTTTTGAATGGCCGCGCTGTCTTTCTTTATGGTTTGATGGCAGCTCATGCACTTGGAGGAAGCAGGGAACGTCATCGAATCGCCGGGATCCGGATTCAAATGGCAATCCTTGCAGGCGAGCCCGAGCGCAAGATGCTGTTTGTGGCTATATGGGATCGGCTGCTCCGGATCTTTGGGCTCATCGGCGAAAAGCGGCGCGGCGATCAGCGCCAGCGCCGCGAGGAAGCACGCGCGTCTCATCGGGCCGGCGGCTCGGATGCGCGCGAGTTACGCAGCGCCGCCGGCGATACCCCGGTGTAGCGCTTGAGCACGCGGCTGAGATGGCTTTGATCGGCAAATCCGGTCTGCGCGGCGATCTGCGCGATGGTCAATTCGGATTTGATCAGTTGCTGGCAGGCCGCGTCCACGCGAAGCCGGCGCAGGAAATCGCCGACGCAGCAGCGGTAGCGTTTGCGGAAGGCGCGCGCCAGGTGAACCGGATGGACGTTCACTTCGGCGGCCAGCTCGGAAAGCGTAATGCGCTCCGGGTAGCGATCGCGCAGAATTTCGCCGACGCGCCCCAGCCAATCGGGCGCTTTGCTCTCGGCGGAATCGCGCGGGCGCAAGGCTTCCGAGAGCAGTTCGAGCGACAGTCCTTCGGCGCAGAGCGCGGAAAGCGGATCGCGCAATTGAATCGCCCGCGCCAGGCGTCCGGCCAGGTGCATACATACCGGGCTGGTGAAGGCATATTGCCGATCCGTTCGTATGCCGCGGTCGGCGATGCTGGCGAGAAAGGCGGGCGGAAGCTCCAGCACCAGCAATCGGGCGCCGAAATCGGAGAAGCGGTTGGAGTGGCACTCGCCCGGCTCATGAAAAATCGTGCCGCCCGCCGAGCATTCCCAGGTGCCTGTCTGGCGTTCTTCGAGGTATGCGCCGTCAAAAGCGACCGAAACGTAGGCCTGCTGGTGCGAATGACGATTCAAAATCTGATTCGGCGCATAGGAGACGGCCATCAACTGAAAATCCCCCACCCGGCGGGACTGAAGGATTTTTCCGCTGAAGTCTGTTCGGGAATTCCGCGCCATCGTCAATTACCCATTCGTTCGGGCCGGTTATTCGGTCCAATATATCACCGCCAGCCGAGGTACGCCCAATCGATGCTTCGGCGCACGCGTCGGCTGGAAATTCGAACGCGTAAATTGGCGTTGGATAGCAACATGAGAAAAGCGATCGTCATCGCGTTAGCCGCAATGTGGCCAGTGCGTTTTTTAAGCACTATTTGGCGCAATTAGGACATTTCACGTAGCGCAGACGAGCCGGCGCTCTTGACGGGTACGACTCGATTTGATATTTTTCCGCAAAAGGAAGATATCCATGCCCACGAAAACCGCACGTATTTTCCTGTTTCTTCTTTATGTTACGGATTCTTGCTTCGGTCAGGTCGCCATCACGGGAAAGATCACGGGAGTCATCCTCGACCCCTCCGGCGCCCTGGTCCCTGGCGCAAAAGTAACCGTCGAGGGGCCAGCGCTCATGAGCCCTCGCACAACCACCTCTCAATCGGACGGAAGCTATCTTTTCGATCTTCTGCCGCCTGGCTCTTATAACATTTCGGTGACGGCCACCGGCTTTAAAACATTTTCCCAGAAGGGCGTCGTCCTCACCGCCGGATTCACCGCGACCGTGAACCCGCGGCTGGAGGTGGGGGCCTCGCAGGAAGTGGTGACCGTCTCTTCCGAGGCGCCGGCGCTCGATGTCAAGGAAAACCAAACGTCGACCACGTTCGATCAGAACCTGCTGCAAAACATCCCCAGCGGGCGCGATCCCTGGTCGACAGTGGCGCAAGCGCCGGGCGCAACCATCAGTACGGTAGACGTTGGAGGGAACCAGAGTTATCAGCAATCGACGATGCAGGTTCACGGCAGTACCCCCGGCGAGCAGATGTTCAGCTTCAACGGACTCGATTTGGACTGGCCCGGCTCCAACGGCGGGTACACGCAGTTCTACACCTCGCACGATTCCTTTGACGAATTCCAGGTGGTTTCCGACAACGCGCCGGCTTCGGTGCCGATCGGCGGCGTGTATATGAATATGGTGACCAAATCGGGATCGAATGAGCTGCACGGGTTCGCCTCCGCCTACTACGCGACGGCCGCTTTTCAGGCCTCTCCCCAATTGCCGACATTTCAGGGAAAGACGGTGAATGCGGGATCCCCAATCGTCATGGACCGCGATACTTCGGTGGGGGCGGGAGGTCCGTTCATTAAAAACCGGTGGTGGATCTTCTCGGATTACCGCCGTTACGATTTGCGCGAAGATGTTCTGGCGGTGCGGCTCCCGAACGGGCAGCCGACGGTCGATGTAAATCATCAGTCCAACACCGATATGCGCAGCGACTGGCAGATCAACAGCCGCAATCGCGCCAGCTTCGTGTGGCTGTGGAACGAAGAGAATCGCTTCTTCCGCCGCGACACTGCCTATCAATTCGTCTCTCAGAACGCAAGCTGGCGCCAAATCGAGCCGGCCTACATTCTCGAAGGCCTTTGGACCAGCCAGATCACGAATAATTTTCTGCTCGATTTCCGCTTCGGGTACAACAAGGAAGTTTTTCCTTTGTCCTATCAGCCGACCACTGCGGCCGGCGCGATCACGGTTCAGGATGTGACCCTGTCCACCGAATCCGGCGCGGCGCCGTTCGATCGCGTGAACCCGGCCTGGGTGCGGAAGTATGCGGCGACGTTTTCCTGGTACAAAAGCGGTTTCGGCGGCGCGCACGATGTCAAATTCGGATTCGAGCAGGGCAAAAGCAGCAATCCCTACATTTACTCGATGAATGGCGGTATTCATGAGCAGTTCAGCAACGGAGTGCCGCTGGACGTGGTAGTCTACAACACGCCATTTTCCGAATACACGTACTTCAATGATGCGAGCATTTTTGTGCAGGATGCGTGGACGATCCGGCGCCGCCTGACGCTGAATCTCGGCGTTCGTTACGATCGATTCACCTCTTATTATCCGAACGAGACTTCCAGCCAGAATCCGAATTGGCCGCAATTGTTCCCGCCCACCAATTTCGCCGCCTCGGGCAATCTGGTTGACTGGAACAACGTTTCGCCGCGCCTGGGGGTCACTTTCGATCCCAGCGGCAAGGGCACGTCCGCTTTTCGCTTCAGCTACAGCCGATTCTATCTAATGGAGGGAACGCAGCTGGTGGAAGCCGTCAATCCGAACGGGCTAAACTCGGAGACCTTTTCCTGGAACGGCGCGGTAGATGCCAATGGGATTCCCACCGGCTTTTTAGGACAAACGCCAATTTCGAAGAGCGGCGGCGTATTCACGCACATCAATCCAAACCTGAAGCGGCCTTATTCGACCGAAGTTACGGCAGGGTATCAAAAGCTGCTATGGCATGATCTGGTCGTAAGCGGATATTACTTCCATCGCAGCAAAACCAACTTGATCGGACGCGAAAACCTCGCTTACACACCCGCCGATTTTACGCCGGTTACGACGCTTAACGGCAGTCCCATCGTGAATCCTCTGACAAATCAGGCGCTCACCCTCTACAGTCTGGGGCCGTCCCTGGTAGGCCAGGCCAATTACCTGATCACGAATATCCCGGTCCTCGATGAGAACGCCTACAATGCAGCCGAATTCAGCGCGGCGAAACGGATGTCGCGGCGCTGGATGCTGCTCGCCGGCTACACCATTCAGCGGCAAAAAGGCACCTACGGACGCGGCGCCTCGGATGAGGCCTTGAGCGACGATTTCAACGATCCCAACCTGAGCATTAATCGCCTAAACAATTACCTGAATATGGATTCCACTTTCGTGTTCAAACTGGACAGCACGCTTGATCTGCCGCTGCATCTTATGACTAGCTTTAATTTCCAACATTACACCGGCTACCCCATTCAACCAGCGGAGGTTTTCAGCGGTCCACAACTGGCCCAGAAAACGGAAACGGTGATCCTCCAGCCCGCCGGCATTCTGCGTCTCCCCAGCGTAAACCTGCTCGATATGAGAATCTCGCGAGTTTTCCGGTTTCAGGAGCGTTATACACTGGAACCCATGCTCGATCTGTTCAACTTGACCAACAGTCAGACGGTGGTTTCGGAAGTGACTACCTACGGACCCAATTATCTGCGTCCCAGCAATACGGTGAACCCTTTCCTGGCGCGGATCGGCCTGAAGTTCATGTTCTGATAATTTGGCTTGGCTTGAAAAGGCAGATAGGATACGGTCATGCGAAGTTTGTTTTTGCTCACGCTCACCTTCGCCCTTGCCATCGCGGGCGGTCCGCCGGCACGATCCGGCAGCGCCGGCCTGACCATCGAAAAGCTGGTCCAGATTAAGCATCCCTCGGAGCCGGTCTGGTCGCCCGATGGCCAACGTATCGCCTTTCTCTGGGATTTGGGCGGCGTCAGCAATTTATATGTCGCCGGTACCGCGGCTCGCGAGCCGAAACCGGTGGCGCTTACCTCCTTCAGCGGCGGGCAGGTTGGCGCGCCGTTCTGGAGCAGCGATTCGAAAACGATTTACTTTGCCCGCAACGGCGATCTCTGGAGCGTCGACGCCTCCGGCGGCGCGCCGCGCGCGGTTTGGACCACGCCTGCACCCGAAACCGATATCGTGCTTTCGCCCGACGGATCGCGCGTTGCCTTCGTGCGGCCGAGCCGCCCGGGGCACGAGCTGGTGGTGCGGATGCTCGCCGGCGGCGCTGAAACCAGCCTGATTCACGATGACGGCGGCATCGGCGGGCTCGCCTGGTCCCCCGATGGATCGCACATCGTTTATGCCGCGGGTTCGCGGATCATTTTTCACGACGAAGCCCCCGAATATTCCGGCGCGAAAATCATCTATAGAACCACCGAGCGTATCCCCGGCGAGCTCTTCGTGGTCTCCTCCAGCGGCGGCAAACCGGCACCGCTAAAAACATTGGGCGGTTTTGAGGGCGTTCGCTGGGCTGGCAATTCGCATTTGGTTTACGATCGCCAGTCGGGAGATTACAAGCGGCGCGCCATCCTCATCACCGATCTGACGGGCGCGGCGCGCCCGCTTCACGAAGATGTCGAGGAGCAGTTCTGGAGCATGCCGGGGAACGCCGGCGGCGCGGGCCAGCCTTCGCCGGACGGCAAATGGATCGCGTTTCTGAGCGATCGCGACGGCTGGGATCATCTCTACGTGGTTCCCGCCGCTGGAGGCGAGGCGGTGCAACTCACCCGCGGCCGCTTCGAGGCCTGGCGCCCGCGATGGTCGCACGACAGCAGGAAAATCGCTTTCGACGCAAATGAGCCGGATCACCCCGGCGATCGTCATCTGGGCATTGTGGATCTGAGCGGCGGCCCGGCTCACGCCGCGGTCACTTATCTGACCTCGGGCCGGGGCACGGACACAACGCCGGTCTGGTCGCCGGATGACAGCAAGCTCATCTATCAGCACACCGATCCGCAAAACTCGGCCGATCTGTTCGTGATCGACGCGCGGCAAGGCGCGCGTCCGCTGCGCCTCACCGATTCCATGCCGGCCGGCATTCATCATGACGCGCTAGTCGAGCCGGAGTACGTGCATTTCCCCGGAGCCGATGGACAACCCGTTCCCGGCTGGCTGTTCGTTCCCAAAAATCTCGATCGCGGCAAGAAGCATGCAGCGATCGTTTGGATTCACGGCGACGGAATCAACCAGAATTACGACGGCTGGCACGTGCAGCGTAATTATGCCGTATATTACAGCTTTCATCAATATCTTTTGCAAGAAGGCTATGTCGTATTCGCGCCCGATTACCGGGGCAGCATCGGCTATGGCCGCGCCTGGCGCAACGGCGTTTATATGGACGTCGGCGGCAAGGATGCCAAGGATGCATGGATGGCCGGCAATTTTCTTAAGACCCTGCCGTACGTCGATCCAGATCGCATCGGGGTGTGGGGTTTGAGCTATGGCGGATTTTTCACGCTGATCGCCGTCACGGATCAGCCGACTCTTTTTCGCGCCGCCGTGGATGTCGCGGGCGTTGTCGATTATGCGATGTATTACACCGATCCGTATCACGGCGGCTGGACCGTAAGCCGGATCGGAACGCCGGAGCAGAATCCGCGGGTATACGCGCAGGCCTCGCCGATCTCGCATGTCGACCGGCTGGCGCGCCCGCTGCTGATCCTGCACGGCACCGCCGACGTGAACGTGCCCTATCTCGAATCGGTCCGCCTGATCGATGAGCTTTTAAAGCAGGGCAAGTCCGATCTGGTGACGTTCATGATGTATCCCGGCGAATTTCACTACTTTACGCGAACGCACGTGCTGCGCGACGCCTGGCGGCGGGTGGACGATTTCTTCGGTGCGAATCTCCATCCCGAACAGGTGAAATAAGCGAGGCGCGCGGCTACTGCTTGAACAGATCCTTCAATCGTCCGAAAAAGCCCTTTTTCTTTTGCGGCGCTTGCTGCGAGGGAGGTTCAATGGGAATGCTTCGCGGAGTTTTGGGCGGAGGCGCGGCGGCGAGAGCGGGGGCTTTGTCGCGATTATCCGGAATCACGGTCGGCTCGGGCTTCGCCGTAGAGGGATCCCAGCTTGAAATCTGCGTGCGTCCGCCGCCATGCGCCTTGCAGATCTCCACCGGCTGCGTGCCGGCGATGAACACCTGATTACGCACCCGCGGGCAGGCCGAAGTCGCGAGCTGGCCGGTATCGGCGTCGATATCCGCCGTGACAATTCCATCCGGCGCATCGAAGGGATGCACATTGCGATATTCGCGGTGCTGATGCGCGCGCTTCATAAAATCGACCCAGATGGGCAGAGCGCTGTGCGCGCCTTCCAGTTTGAAATCGCGATTATCGTCGAAGCCGACCCACACCACGCACAGCAGCTTCGAGGTGAATCCGGCGAACCAGCCGTCGCGCGAGGTTCCCGTTTTGCCCGCCGCCGGAAGATTGAAGCCGCGCGAATGAACCCCCGCGCCAGTGCCGCTGCGGAGCACTTCTTCCATCGTATTTTCGACCAGATAAGCCACGCGCGGATCGATGGCCTGTTTCCGCTCCGGCTGCGACTGATAAATAGACGCGCCGCGGCTGTCGCGAATCCCTTTAATGAACGGGCTCTTGATCAGCGTCCCGTTATTGGCGAAAACCGTGTAAGCCTGCGCGATTTCAAGCGGCGTCACTTCGTAGGCGCCCAGAGCGATTGACGGCGTGGGCTTGATATCGACGTTCAGCCCCACCCGGCGAGCCGTTTCCGCAACCTTGTCATAGCCGACCATCTCGGCGACCTTTACCGCCGGCACGTTCAGCGAATGCGCCAGCGCGAACCACGCCGGAATCGTGCCGTAATATTCGTCCTTGAAATTCGCCGGCTCATAGGGTTTTTCGTCGTACCAGAACGTGGTCGGCTCATCGTCGATCATGGTCGCGGGAGTGATCACCGGACCCTGCCCGCCGGAGTTATCGAGCGCGCTTTCAAACGCCGCCGTGTAAACGAACGGCTTAAACGACGATCCCGGCTGGCGCTTGGCCAGCGCGTGATCAAGCTGGCTGACTCCATAAGACCGCCCGCCCACCAGCGCCTTCAGTTCGCCGGTTTCCGTATCCAGGCAAACAAGGGCGACCTGCGCAGCCGGAAACTCGTCGGTGCCGTATTTTTTGTTGCGCCGCTTCCACTGCGCGTCGGTTTCGAGAATCCCCTCGCGAACCGCGGCCACCGCGTCGCGCTGCAAATTCATGTCTAGCGTCGTATAAACCTTGTACGAGTTGCTCAGAAAATCGCGCCCGTCAAACTGCGTTTGCAGCGTATCGTTGACCAGGTCGACAAAATAAGGGGCGTCGCTCGATTCGGCCTCCTCGTGCGTGACGTTTAACGGCGAGGCGACCGCAGCCTCATACTGCTTTTGCGTGATGAAACCGTCTTCGTACATCGCCTTCAGCACCACGTTGCGCCGCGCGCGCGCCCGGTCCGGATGGCGGAACGGATTGCGGCTCATCGGCGCCTGCACCAGGCCGGCCAGCAGCGCCGCGTCCGCGATCGAAACCTGGCTTAAATCTTTTCCGAGATAAACCTGCGCCGCCTGCGCGAATCCGCGGATGCCGAAGCTGCCCTGATGGCCCACGTCGATCGAATCCGCGTAGTATTCAAAGATCTGCTGCTTGGTCAGCTCCTGCTCCAGATGGAGCGTGATCAGGATCTCTTGCAGCTTCCGCTTCCAGCCGCGCTCCTGGCCGAGAAATAGCGTTCGCGCGAGCTGATTGGTCAGCGTCGAGGCTCCCTGCGATTCGCGCCGCTCTCTTAAATCGACCAGCATCGCGCGCAGAATGCCCATGGGATCGAACCCGGAGTGCTGGAAAAAATGTTTATCCTCGGCGGCGAGCACCGCGTTCACCATCACCGGCGGAATATCGTTGAAATGCACAATGCGGCGTTTTTCGCGTTTTTTATCGAATAAATTCGTGATCAGTTCCGGTTCAAGCTGATATTCAGCGCGCTCGGTCTGGTCGCGCAGCGAGATGATTTGCGCGATTTTGCCGTGGTCGATTTTAATTACCGCGCCTTCCGAATCGTAGGCTTCCGGTCCGGGATTGATTTCGATCGCATCAGGGCGAACGTGAAACCAGCCGAGGCGATTATTGCTCGATTCGGTGTAGCCGGCGCGCCGCAGATAATCGGCGATATCGGAGATTTGCGCTTCCTCGCCCACCGCGACCGGCCGCGGAGCGGCGTAAAGCAGCGATGTATTGCCAAACACCCCGGCTTTCAGCTTTTCTTCCGTGATGTGGGCGTATTTTTGGTAGTAATACGTGAAAACGCCAAGGCCAACCCCGGCGGTCACGATAAAGGCGGCCAGGAAAGCGCGCCCCCAGGGGCTCATCAGAAAGCGGACGATCAGTGCTTTGCGAGGATTTTGGAGCTTAACGGGCACTGGACCTCACACCGGCGCTTCGGAGCACGCCTACCTTCATCAAGAGCAATTTTTTCACTCTTTCGTTTCGCTTAACGCTTCCAATTCTTTCCAAATATCGTCGTGCGGCTGCCAGTCCGGCTGGTCATGGCCGTGGATTTGCAGATCGGGAACCTGCAAGGTGCCGTGGCCGTAGGGACAGATATAATCGGTTCGCGGAGCGCCCAGCAGGATGTGGTTCCAGGACCCCATCTGAATGGGCATGCGCAAACGGCGGAGACAGGTCCGGCAGCGGTAACGCTGGTCCCAGAGAATCAGCCACGCCAGCCCGACCGCGAAAAGCCCGAACAGCAGCATCACAAACTCGTAGTTGAGATACGTCGTCACCTCACTCGGGCGCGAGAGATTGAGCGGCTGCGGGAAGGCGCGGGCGATCATCCGCTCGATGGCGCCCAAGATCGCCAGCCAGACGATCACTTTAGCCGCAAGATAGCCCCAATACTTCATACCTTTTAGACACCGTTACGCGCCCGCCGGATGCATCTTCGATGCATCTTCAGTGTGACACAAATGAACTTGCCTGTTTCAACAACGACGCGGACTCGCGATCGAGAAACACGCGCGCGTCCGGATGGCGGCGGACCAGCGTGGCGGGACATTTTTCGGAAATCTCCAGCGTGAGCGCGTTGCGAACCGCCTCGGCTTTGCGGCGCTCCGGCACGGAGCAGATCCAGTGCGCGGCGCGGAACAGGCCGGGACAGGTGATGGTTAACGCCTTTTCGGGAACCGAGCTGAGATCGGGAAAATGGCCTTCGCCCACCTGCTGCCTGCGCGACGCCGCGTCCAGCACCACTTCTTTCACCGTCGCGGGATCGTTGAAATCGGCAAACGGCGGATCGTTAAAGGCAATATGGCCGTTCTCGCCAAAGCCGAGGAAGGCCGCGTCGATCGGCGCGGCGAGCAGAAGCTTCGAGTAACGCTCGACTTCGGCTTTCAGATCGGCTGCGTCGGCAGCCAGATAAAAAACGTTGCGCGGATGAACCTTTTCCGCGACGCGCTCGCGAATCCAGCGGCGAAAGCTGGCCGGATGATCGGGGCTGAGCCCGATGTACTCGTCCATATGGAATACATCGACGCGGCTCCAATCGACGGCGCTTTCGACCAGCGCATGGATCGACGGGATTTGCGAATTTCCCGTGGCGACGATGATGCGGGCCTGGCCCTTACGGCGGATCGCGCCGGAAATGACCTCGACCGCCCGTTGCGCGGCGGCGCGCCCGAGCTCCTCCCTGGATGCGCAGATCCGCACCCGCGCCCGATCGACCTGGAACTCGTTGAAGGACGGAGCCGAGGACATGAATCAAATTATACTTTCCCCGTAAAGTATGCTGGTTAGGATTCGCGGGCGACCGCCAGGAGGAGACTGCATGCGAGCGGCTTTAATCGCGTTGCCGGTGATGATTGCGTTGTACGGGGATCCGCTGCGCTGCGATCTTGAAGACTACAAGGCAAGCGCCGGCCTGACGGCGGCCGCCTCCGCCAATGATCTGACCATCGCCTGGGAAGGAACTCGCAATCAGCCGCTGCGCATGCGGCTTGCGATTGAAAACGGCGTGCCGGTGATTCAGGAGCTTGCGCTCAAAGGCAGCCGCGGATGGGTGGCGCTGCTCGCCCACGCCTCGCCGGAGTTTCGCGTGGTGTCGGGATTGCGGCGAATCACCAATCAGCAGCTCGATCCGCTGGCCGGGCTGGGGATCAAGATCACCCCGGAGATTCTCGAAAAATATAAATGGGAGGCTTTCTGGGACGCTCCGCTGAACGTGCCGGGAACCGATCCGGCGCATAACGACTGCACTCCGCCGCAGCGCGGAGTTTTAGATCAGCCGGGGCTGCCGCGCCGCCCGGAAGAAATCAAGCGCGCAACCGCCGCCTATCACGCGCGGAGCTGTTCGGTGAAAACCAATGGAGCGCGTCTGGAGATTTCGTTTCCTGGAGTGCAACTGGGCGTCTTCGAGGGGCGATTGCAGTTCACCGTTTACCGCGGATCGAACCTGGTGCGAATGGAGGTGATCGCGGTTACGCGCGAGCCTTCGGTCGCCTATAAGTATGACGCCGGCGTGGATGGCGTCGCGATCGATGCGAAATCGCGCGTGGTCTGGCGCGATCCGGGCGGAGAGTGGCAGGATTATCGCTTCGGGGGCCCGGCGGGCGATGCAATCACCGTCACTTCCGCGAATCGCATCGTAACCGCCGAGCTGGCGAGCGGCGCGATCGCCGCGTTTCCGCCGCCGCACAATTTTTTCTGGGCGCGGGAGATCAGCGCGAATCTCGGCTACGGCTGGTATCGCCAGGATCAGGAGAAATCGTTCTCCTTCGGCGTGCGCCAGGCGGATAAAGAAGCGAACATTCCGGGCGCGGAGGATCGCCGGCAGAATTTCGCGCTACGCAGCGCGCGTCCGGGAACCGAGCAGCGCATGCCGGTCTACTTTTATCCGTCGCTAGGCAATGCGCGGGAGGCCGCCGAACAGGCGGCGGCGTTTACGCGGAACGATCATTTTGCGCGCCTCGCCGGTTATCAGGTGATGGCCACGCATTTCCACATGGGGATGGCCGGGAAAGCGATGGCGGCGGGCGGGCCGGGCGCGAAAATTCCGGATCTGGAGGTGTTGCGCGGCGCCGGGATCAACATCGTCGCGCCGATCGACGGAGGAGCGGGAATGGCTCCGCGCGAGGAAGCGCCGGATGCCCCGCACACCGCCGGCAACGTCGACGATCCGAGGTGGATGCAGTGGACTCGCGCGCTCGGCGCGCCCGAGGATTTGATCCTCGATGAGTCGCTCAAATATACCGGCCTGTCTCGCGCCGATCTGAAATTTCCGCCCGCGGCGAAGCCGGTCAAACGCGCTCGCGAGTCTTCGAACGATCCGTTTCGCGGCCAGGCGCTTTATTACGAGACGGCGAAACGGCAATCCGATACGCAATTCGTGGTGATGCCGGATACGGAGCTGCTGCGCGGCGCGATCGCGCGAAATCTCGGCGGGCATTCGGATCTGTTGATCTCGCATCCGGTGTTTTTCGCGCAAGGCCGCGCGGCCGGCCAGCCGCTGGTCGAAGAAAATCCCACCTACGGGCGCGTCTATCATCTGGGCACGGTGGCCGACATGATGGAGATGACGCATCGCGAAAATCTGCTGCTGTACATGCCCCATCCGGAATCGAAGGGATCGACCGGATTTCCCGAGGCGATCAAGAATACGGATCATTTTCGCGACGAGAATTATCGCGGCATTGGTTTTCGCTGGGGCATGGGCCTGGATGGATCCGAGCAGCGGCTGTGCGAATATCGCTGCCTGCCGCTATGGGACGACATGAATAACTGGATCGCCGATAAAAATACGCCGCCCAAATATATTCAGGCCATCTCCGAGATTTACGGCGAAAATTACGGCGATGACGTGTACGCGAACAATCCGGTGAATTACGTCAAATTGGATCGTCTGCCCCCGCCCGGCGAATGGGGGCCGATCGTGGATGCGATGAAAAAGGGCGATTACTTCGTCACCTCCGGCGAGGTTCTGATCCCGCGATTTGTGATCGAAGGATCGGCCGTGGTCGCCGACGTCGAATGGACGTTTCCGTTGGAGTTCGTCGAAATCGTGTGGGGCGATGGAGTAAAAACCGGCCGGCAGGTGATTGGCGCGACGGATCTGGCGCCGTTCGGCTCGCACCGCTTCCGCATCCCGTTCGACGCGCCGGGAAAGAAGTGGATCCGGTTCGCCGCGTGGGATTCGGCGGGCGAAGGCGCGATGGCGCAGCCGGTCAGATTGAATGCCGCGAAATAAGTAGGTCTTGACAAATGCTTCACGACACGAAATATTCATTGTTGCCGTTATGACGATTTCCCGGCGTGAATTTGTCTCGTTGGCGGCTTCGGCCGCCGTCCTGAAGGGACAAAAGCGCAT
Organism: Terriglobia bacterium; assembly: GCA_021325175.1. Taxonomy (GTDB): domain Bacteria; phylum Acidobacteriota; class Terriglobia; order Bryobacterales; family Bryobacteraceae; genus Palsa-187. The sequence continues at coordinate 15,852 of JAJPHS010000004.1, read as the reverse complement.
TCCAATCGGATTGCAGCAGACCGCGGTCGGCAAAAATATTCACGACGACCTGGAAGAGACCATTCGCGCCGTCGGAAAAATGGGCTACGACATCATCGAGTTTTCGGCCAGCACGTTCATGTCCTGGACGCCGGCGCGCGCCAGGGAAGTTCGCGCGATGCTCGACGGCGCAGGGCTCCGCTGCCGCTCGACGCACAACGAGATCGCTTCCTTCACCGGCGATGGTACGGAAAAGGCGATCGAGCTGAATTCGATTTTAGGATCGAACACGCTGGTCTCGGTTCGCGGGCCGGGACCGGTGGGCGGGCGCGGCGGGCCTCCCGCCGGGCTGGACGCGTGGAAGGCGTTCAGCGATCAGCTTAGCGCGGCGATGCCCAAGATTCGCGCGGCGAAGATGACGCTGGGCTTCCACAATCATGAAATCGAGTTTCAGCCGCTGGAGGGAACGCGGCCCATCGATGTGTTGACCGCCAATCGCGATATCACTTCGTTTCATTTGAACGTCGGCTTGTGCCTGAAGGGCGGCGGCGATCCGGTCGGGTTTATGAAACGGTGCCCGCATCGCGTGCAGTCGCTGCTGATTCAGGATTACCAGCATCGCGCGAACTGGAAGGAAATTTTCGCCGCGGCGGAAGCTCGCGCGGGTTTGCAGTTTTACCTGATCCAGAGGACCGACGGGCTGTCTTTCGTGGAACGGCAAGGCGGCGATCTGTTGCAGTTCGCCCAGCAGGATTTGGCCGATTTCCGAAAGCTGCACGGGTGACGAAAAGGAGACGTATGAATCTGACTCGACGCGATTTTTCAAGGCTCGCGCTGGCGGCTGCGCCCGCGGCGCGACTGCTGGCGAAACCGAACTCGGTTTGGGACGGCGTGCAGGTCGGCATCAACGCGCCGTACAGCTATCACGGCGCGGCCAACACTTATGACGAAGTCCTGGCCGCGACGGTGGAGCTCGGATTAAGCGCCGTCGAGCTGCGGTCCCAGCCGGTGGAGCAGTACATGGGTGTTTCGAATGACCTGATCCCGGTGGTGCCGGCCGGTCCCGGCGGAGGACGCGCCGCGCAGCAGAAGAAAGCGCCGCCCCGCACGCTGACGGACGCGCAAAGACAGGAGCTTCGAAAATGGCGGCTGTCCGCCTCGACCGAGAAGATCGGGGCGTTTCGCAAAATGTATGAAGACGGCGGAGTGAAGATCCAGATCATGAAGGTGGACCAGATCCACACGCTATCCGATGAGGAGATCGATTACTTTTTCGAGATGGCCCGCAGGCTCGGCGCGCAGGCGCTGTCGTGCGAGATTCCGCTCAGCCAGACCAGGCGCCTGGGGTCGTTCGGCGAAAAGCACAAGCTGATGATCGGCTATCACGGCCACGTCGATATCACCAGCCCGGAAGCGTTCGGAGCGCCGCGAAGTTGGGAAACGGCGATGTCGTACAACAAATGGAACGGCATCAATCTCGATATCGGGCATTTCGTCGCCGCGAACAACACCTCCCCGATACCGTTCATGATGAAATATCACGACCGGATCACGCACATTCACGTGAAGGATCGCGGCAAAAATCTCGGTCCCGCGGTTGCCTGGGGCACCGGCGACACGCCGATCCGGGAAGTGCTGCAAACGATGTCGAAGGAGAAATACAAATTTCAGGCGACCATCGAGATGGAGCACAAGATTCCGGAAGGCTCCGATACCATGGCGGAGCTTCGCAAGTGCGTCGATTACTGCAAAAGCGCGCTGTCGTAGCTTTATTGCGAGCCTACCGGGGCGAGCGCGCTGGTATAACGGATCTGCCGGCCGCGGACGGTCAGATCCAGCACGACGCGTCCATCCGGCTGCGCAACGCCTGATCCGGTAAGCGTCTCCGCGCCCTGCACCACTTCCAGGTCCGAAATTTTCCAGCGCAGGCCACCGAGCAGTTCCAGACATCCGGACGCTTTGCGAAACTCCGCTTCCGGCGAGAATGCGATGCCGGCTCCCTTGAAATGAGCTTCGCCTTGCGCCGAATGGAGCAGATCCGCGCCGGCGCCGGCCGCCTCCAGGCTGCCTTCCAGGTTGAGCTCGCCGCCCTTATACGCCACGCCGTCGAGCTTTCCAACGAAGCGATAATGCGGTGCGCGGCCGGAAAGGTCGATTGCCAGTTCGCCGTTCACCCGCGCCTCGCCGATCTGGCCAGCCAGCCGCGCCAGCCGGGCTTGCGCGCCGTCCCAGAGCAGCCGCGCGCCGCTGATCGAGGCATGAGTTTCGCCGAAGGCGAGATCCTCCACGGAAATCGTGCCGTCGGCCCGCCGCGATTCGAGCCATTCCGGCGCCGGCGCGGGGCCGAGCCGCAGCGTTCGCGCCAAAAATCCGCGCTCGCGGATCAGCGCCGGCGCGAGCAGCCGCTCGATTTCCGCCGCCGTCGCCGAAGGGATGTCGAGCTTGAATTTATGCGGGCGAATCGCCGCCGGGTCCCAATGATATTCGCCGGTGAAGGCGATCGATCCGGCTCGCGCGCGCATGCGGCTGATGGCCAGCCGCGGGCCGCTCGAGACCACCGCAGCGGTCTGAATCCGCAGCGGATCGGCCAGCCCGTCCACCGCGATCCGGGCGTTTTGCAATTCGTATTCGCCAGACCATTCGCCCGCCGATCCCGGCGTCCAGCGGTAGCGCGCGAAGCCTCGCCAGGAGCCTTGCGGCGTCTGTTCGAGCAGCGGAATCGAAGATAATCCGAACGAGCGCAGATCCGCAACGCTCAGCCCGCGCGTCGCGATTCGCAGATCAAGGCCCGTGGATGGTGCGAAATCTCCTTCGATCTCAGCGCTTTCATTGTCGCCAATCTGCACCGGCGTGGATGCGAGCGAAACCGCGCCGTTGGAGATCGCAAGCGATGCGCTCTCGGCGAGCAGCCGGCCGGCGCCGGGAACATCGGTAAGCGCCAGCGCGGCGTTCTGAATATCGATACGGCCGGAGACGCCGTACGCTTCCGCGTAGCGAACCTCGCCGGACGCCGATCCTTCGGCCTTGAGTTTTTCGGGAAGCGCCGCGCCCATCTGCCTGGCGATTGAAAGGAGCGACGCCAGCGGAAATTTTTCGAGCGATGCCTCGGCGTCCCATTGCGGGCGCGAAAGAAAGTCCCACGACCGGAACTTCAACGCGACGGGCGAGTCCTCCGCGCCGATGGTGGATAATTCCAGCCGATCGCCGCGCAGATCGAGCGTTCCCTTGAAAGGCACGCCGAACGCCACGCCGCGTCCGGAAAGCAGATCGGCGCGGCGAACTTCGCTGAGATCGATCCGCCCCTCCACGCCGAGATGCGATGGAGGTCCGGCCAGCCGCGCGTCGAAGGCAACGACGCCGTGCACGTTAAAAGCACGCTGATCGAGCAGCCGCGCGACCTCCTCCACCGGGCTCCGCTCTAGCTCGACCCGCATGTCGAGGGCTTGTGGATTGCCCTTGGGATTCCATTGGCCGCGAACGAAGAAGTGTCCGAAGTTCTGCGCGGCGCGATCGGTGCGGCTGGGGGCGCCGGAAAAACGCAGATCCACGTTGCCGCTCTCCCACGGGGTCACGTCAAAATCGGCGTCGCTGAAGTAGAAAACGGATTTGGTGTCGCCGAACTTGAAATTCACGCGCCCGCCGCGCATGCGAATCGCCGGCATGGCGCCCGCCGTGGCCGGGGCGCTGGAAAGAAGAAACTGGAAATTCCAGGGGCCTTCGCCGGTTTTCACCAGGTTGATGCTGGCGTCACCCAGGCGAAGGCTTGAAAACTCCAGGCGATGCGAGAGCAGCCCGGTCAGGCGGACGCGGGCTTCCAGCAGGCCGACGTAGGCGAACGGTTCGATTCCGGCGCGCGGGTCCTCGTAGATGGTGACGTCTTCCACCGCGAATCCGGGGCCCGTAAAAAGGTTGAAATAAACCTTGCCCACCTCGACTTTGCGTCCCAGCCCCCGCTCGAGCGCGCGTTCGATCCGCGGCCGCATGAAATCGGCGTCGAGATAAGGCGCGCCGAAACCGGCGATGAGAATCAAGGCTAGCAGGATGAGAATCGCGCGCTTCATGTCGCGATTCGCCGGTAGGCTTCGGCGTCATCGATATCGGCGAGCACGCCGGGGTCGTCGACGTCGAGATACGTGATGAGAGCGGGCCGCGCGTCGATCGCCGCCCGCGTTTCCGCGGTGGGTTGGAGCGCGAGAAAATCCGCGCGCAGGGATCGGGAAACGCAAACCGGATGGCCGCGCCGCCCGTGGTAGCGGGGAATCACCACGCCGCAGCCAACCGCCGAGATTAACTTCTCAATCGTCTCCTCGCGAACCGTAGGAGAATCCACGGGAATAAAAAGAAAATCGGAATCGATCCGCTCCAGCGCGGTTTGCAGAGAACTGAGCTGGCCGCGGTCCGGATCAGGATTTACGACGACGCCGGCGCGAACGTGATCGCGAATCGCGGCGGCGTGATGACCGAGCACGACGATCACCGGATCGCAGAATTTTTGCAAAACGCGGACCAGCCGGCCGACGAAAGTCTCGCCGCGATATTCGAGCAGCGCCTTGGGCCGTCCCATCCGGCGCGAAGCTCCGGCGGCGAGGATGATGCCGGCGGTCACTTCAACAGCGCGCGCAGATTTTCGTGCGCGAAAACGGATTTCGAAAGCGACCGCCAATCCGCTTCCGGCGCGCGGCGCACGGCGATCATTTCGGCGACGACGCTGATCGCGATCTCCTCCGGCGACTGCGCCCCGATTTCCAGTCCCATGGGCGCGAAAATTTTTTCGAAGGCCGCGCGCGGGATGCCCTCCCTTTCAAGCTCGCGAACCACGGAGATCGTCTTGCGCTTGCTGCCGATCATGGCGATGTATTTGGCGGGCGTCGAAACGGCCCACCGCAGCACGCGCATATCGTCGCGATGGCCGCGCGTCACGATGACGATATAACTCGAGGATGTGATCGGCAGCTTGGGAAAAACCGACTCGTATTCCTCCGCGTACGTTTCCTCGGCTTCCGGGAATCGCTCGCGGTTGGCGAAGGCTTCGCGATCGTCCACGATAATGGTGGCGAATCCGGCGAGATGAGCGGCTTTTGAGATGCTTTTTGAAACATGCCCGCCGCCGAAAATGAACGCCCGAGGCTGCGGAATCACCGGTTCGACGAAAATGTTCAATTGTCCTCCGCAGATGAGTCCGTTATCGTAGGCGGCGTCCTGACCGAGGCTGAAATTCAGGTGGCGCGGCTTTTCGCTTTCGATCACTTCCCGCGCCGCGTTCCAAACTTCGGCTTCGACGCATCCCCCGCCGATGGTGCCCATCATCGATCCGTCCTCGCGCACCAGCATCTTGGCGGATTCGTAGCTGGGAATCGAGCCGTTCACCTGAACGATGGTCGCCAGCGCGCACTTCTGCCCAAGCTTGCGGAGCCGGACGATTTCCTCGTAAACGTCCATTCGGTTTGATTATAAAACCAGTTCCCGAAAACTCGAAAGCCCGCGGATTCCACTTCCGCGGGCTTTCACTTACACCAAGGGAGAAATCGAGCTACTGCTGGCCGCCCCCATCCGGACGGCGCTTCAGCGTAGGCCGGTCATCGCTGTTGCCGCTGTTGGTTCCACCGCCGTCGGTAGTGGTGCCGGAGCCCGGCGCCCGCCGCAGTTGCGGCTTATTGGGATCCTGCTGATCCACCTTGCGGCGGTTGTGCAGCATCGCCAGGCGGTCCTTCACGTCGTTGAACTCCGAGGTGGTGACCACGTATTCCGGCCGTTCCTTGAGCATGGTCTGAATGTTCTTCTGCGACGCGACGATGCGATCGTCGGTGGGCGGATGCGTAGAAAAAACCTTGGCCATCGTCCCCGGCTTCTTCTTCTCGAGCGATTCGATCTTTTCGAAAAAGTCGACAAAAGCCTCCGGATCGTAGCCGGTTTTGTACATGTATTGCAAGCCCAGCATGTCCGCTTCCGACTCGAAGGCCTTTGAGAACTGCAAAAACCCGACCGGAATCATCACACTGGCCGCCTGGCGAATGCCGTATCCCGCCCAGCCGCCCATGAAGATCAGCGGGATCGTCGCCAGATTGGCGACCTCGGCTCGCGTCGCCTGCCGCGTGCCATGCCGCGCCGCGACGTGCGCGATCTCATGCGCCATCACGCCCGCCAGCTCGGCTTCCGTGTCGGCTTTGAGGATCAATCCCGAATTGACGAAAAAGAATCCGCCCGGCAGCGCGAACGCGTTCACTTCCTCGGTATCGATCACCTTGATGGTGAAGGGGACCTTGGCGTCCGAGTTCCGCACCAGGTTCTGCCCGACGCGATTGACGTACTCCGCGATCACCGGATCGTCGATGATCTTCGCCTGCCGCTCGACTTCCTGCGCCATCTGCTTGCCGAGCGCGATCTCTTTCTCCAGCGAGTACCAGTTCAGGCCCTTACCGACATCGCGATTGCCGATATCGTCCGGATTTTTTTCCTTATTGTCGCCGGCAAGCGCCGGCAGCGCGAGCAGCGAACAGATGGTAACGAGTCCTAGATGGCGCTTCAGCCCCCTGGATACAGACATGGCCGGGACTCCTTTCTTCCCACAGTATACTCTCATCACGACGGACGCGAACCGGCCGCGCTCAATTTCGCCAGTTTCGGATCGGCGCGCCTGAGCGTCGGCGGATACAGGCTCGGAGCGTCTCGTTTGCGCGGGGCGAGGATGGTCCGCAGCCGCGCCTGAACCTCGTTGAACTCCGACGTGGTCACGACGTACTGAGGCCGCGATTGGAGCAGCTCCTGAATATCCTTCTGAGCCGCTACAATCCGCTCGCCCGTCGCCGGATGTGTCTGAAATATCTGCGATACACGGCCCGGCTGCGACGCGTTTAACGCATAGATTTTTTCCAGAATATCCACCATCCCGTTCGGATCGTAGCCGCTCTTATACAAATATTGGAGCCCGAGCATGTCCGCTTCGGTTTCAAACGGCCGGTCGAATTGCAACAGCGCCAGCGGGGTCAGCACTCCCCCGCCCTGCCGCGTCCCGTAACCCGCCCAGCCGCCCATGAAAATCAACGGAACGGTTGCCATTTGCGCGATCTGTTGACGCGTTGCTTTCCGCGTCGTGTGCCGCGCGGCGATGTGCGCGATCTCGTGCGCCATGCCCCCCGCCAGCTCCGCTTCCGTGGCGGCCTCCAGGATCAATCCGGTATTGACGAAGAAAAATCCGCCGGGGAGCGACATGGCATTAATGCTCTCGTCTTCGATCACGTGAATCGTCAGCGGAAATTTCGAATCGGAGTTGCGCGCCAGATTCTGCCCGATACGATTTACGTACTCGGAAACGACCGGATCGGTGACCATCCGCGCCGATCGCATCACCTGATCGGCCATGGCCTTGCCCAGCGCCTCTTCCTTTTCAATTGAGTACCAGTTCAGCCCTTTGGCGACATCCCGGGACCCGATCTGATCCGGATCTCTTTTGGGGTCCTGCGCGAACGCGCTTATCGAGATCGCGGCCGCGAAAACCAGCGCCGGACGGACCAATCGCATGCCCATATTACGTATGCTCTAGAAAATGGGTTTCAAAAACTTAATGGATTATCGCGATCTTTTTCCCGTTACCAAAAGCCTCATTTATCTGAATCATGCCGCTGTGGCGCCGCTTTCCCTCCGCGCCGCCTCCGCCATGGAATCGCTCGCCCGCGACGTGCTTGAAAACGGTTCGTTCCATTACGAGCAGTGGAATGAAGCGTATGCCGGCGCGCGCCAGGCCGCCGCCCGCCTGATCAACGCAAGCTGCGAGGAAATTGCGTTGATGAAAAATACGTCGGAGGGCATTTCAACCATCGCCCTCGGCCTGGACTGGCGCGCCGGGGACTCGATCGTCGCGTTCCACGAGGAGTTTCCGTCAAATCAGTACCCCTGGCAGCGGCTGGAAGCAAAAGGCGTAAAGATTCGCTGGCGCTCGGTCACCGATCCGCTCGACCGGATCGACGAAGCGGCCCGGGGCGCGCGCCTCCTGGCCATCAGTTTTGTGCAATTCCTCACCGGATATCGCGCCAATCTTAACGCGATCGGACAGATCTGCCGCGATCGCGGGGTGTTTTTTTTCGTCGATGCGATTCAAGGCCTCGGCGCCTTCCCGCTGGACGTTCGCGCGGCGAATATCGGCGCGCTCGCCGCCGACGGCCACAAATGGCTGCTGGGCCCGGAAGGCTGCGCGATCTTATATGTTTCCCGCGAGTTGCAGGATCAGATCGACCCCGTCGAATTCGGCTGGACCAATGTTGCCGGTTTCGAGGATTACGGCAAACGCGACATGAGCCTCCGCGCCGACGCGGGCCGCTACGAGTGCGGCACGCTGAACACCATCGGCTGCTACGGCCTGCGCGCCGCGCTCGAACTCGTGCTTGAGATTGGCGTCGAACGGATCGCGCCCAGAGTTCAATCCCTCGCCGATAGAATCGATTGCGGCGCGCGCCAGAAAGGATACCAGACCGCCTCCCGGCGAACCGCGGACAGCGGCGCGGGAATCGTGAGCGTCCGCAAATCCGGAGTCGAGGCGGACGCGATCGCCGCGCAATTGCGGCAAAATCGCGTAAGCGCGGCTTCCCGCGCCGGATGGGTGCGCATGTCCCCACACTTCTATGTGACGGAAGAGGAGATCGATCGCGCGCTCGCGGCGCTTTGTTGATCGATCAGGAAATCCTGCACAGGGCGTAAGAATTACCACCGGTTTCGGAGTAGTTCGTCTCAATACAAAGCCTTTAGCCGGCTGGAAGTCGAGTTGCTGAAGCGGCCTTGATGTTCAACGTACTTGGGATGGCGTTCCGTTCCGGCGGCGCGGCCGCTTTGCTGAGCTTCACGCTGGCCGCCTACGGCGCCGAGCTATCGCCGGCAACGCTAAAAGCGTGGGATGAATACATCTCCGCGGCCGAGACCTGCGCCAGTCACCGGCTCGCCGCCGGCAACACGTTTTTATGGATCGATGAATCGCCGGAGCGCGCCGCGCGCGTGCGCAAAGGAGACATCGTCGTCAGCCCGGCCTCGGCGCATACCCCGCAACGCGTCTCTTCGGGAATGATTCATGACTGGATCGCGGGGGCTTTTATTCCCGATACCGGCATCGATCGGCTTATCGCGTCGCTGCGGCAATACGACGATTATTCGGAGATCTACCACCCAGCTGTCGTAAAATCCGCTCAGCTTTCCGAAAGTGATCGTGAGGATCGCTTCTCTCTGCTGCTGATCAGCAAAGGCATCGGGAAAACGGCGGTGGACGGCGAATTCAGCTCCAGCTTCACGCGCAGCGGCAGCCGAGCCTGGCGAGTCGCCCGCGCCACGCGCCTGCGCGAGATCGATAATTACGGCCAGCGCGGCGAGCGCATGCTCCCGGAAGATCAGGGTGCGGGTTACGTCTGGCGCTTCTATTCCGTGTCCCGGATGGAGGAACGCGACGGCGGCGTTTATCTGGAAACCGAGTTGATCGCGTTGAGCCGCGACATCCCCGCATCCATCGAGTGGCTGGTCGCGCCGATGATCCGCCGCGTGGCCCGCAACGCGCTTTCGGCCATGCTCGAGGATACGCGTAACGCCGTGCTCAATCCGCCCGTGCGCGCGGCCGAAGCGGCGCCGCACGGCAGCTTCAAGCCAGACGTGAAATAATCTGACCAGGAGGGTAAATCCAATGGCAGATTACGCGCATCCAGAAGTGTTGGTGTCGACCGACTGGGTCGCACAGCACGCAAACGACGCCAATGTCCGCGTTGTCGAAGTCGACGTCGATACGAACGCTTATAAAGAGGGCCACGTTCCCGGCGCTATCGCCTGGAGCTGGACCACGCAGCTTTCCGACACCGTTCGCCGCGATATTTTGAATAAGCATCAGTTCGAAAAACTGATGGGCGACTCCGGAATCTCCAACGACACCACCGTCGTCCTCTACGGCGATAACAATAATTGGTTCGCCGCCTGGGCTTTTTGGGAGATGAAGATGTACGGCCACAAAGACGTTCGCATCATGAACGGCGGCCGCAAAAAATGGCTGGCGGAAGGCCGCGAGGTTTCAACCAGCGAGCCGTCCCTCGCGCCGGCCATCTATCGCGCCGTTGGACCGGATAATTCGCTGCGGGCGTTTCTCGATCAGGTGCAGGCCGCGCTGGCCGCGCGATCGCATCACATGGTCGATGTGCGCAGCCCGCAGGAGTTCACCGGCGAAATTCTGGCGCCTCCCGGGCTTCCGGAAACCTGCCAGCGCGGCGGCCACATCCCGCACGCGCGCAACATCCCCTGGAGCAAGGCCGTGAACGAGGACGGCACCTTCAAGTCCGCCGAAGAGTTAAAAGCCCTTTACGGCGCCGAAGGCATCGACGGATCCAAACCGGTGATCGCCTATTGCCGCATCGGCGAGCGTTCAAGCCATACCTGGTTCGTTTTGAAATATCTGTTGGGCTTCGATCGCGTCCAGAACTACGATGGCTCCTGGACCGAATGGGGCAACCTGGTGGGGGCGCCGGTCGAGCGCGGCGCGTCGGCGGCAAAAACGGCATGAAAGTCGAGAATTTCTCCGAACGGCGGCTTGAAATCGACGGCTGGCCGGTGAACCTGACCACCTATCAAATCGGCGGCGTGTTTCATTGCAAAGCCGATAACGTGTCGCCGGGCGCGGGCCTGGCTCGCACTACCGGAGCCACGCGCGAGGAAGCCGAAGAAAAAGCCCTTGCCCGAGCCCGGGAGCGGCTGAGCCGCACCAGACGTCACCCAGTCTGAAGCGTTCGGTCAGCGCGGGTCATCGGCTTCGTACTTGGTTAGAATTTCGGGCCAGCGGCCGTGTGCCTGCAAAAGCATTTCGCAGATTTCGCGGACGGCGCCGCGCCCGCCGCCGGCCGCGGTGACGTAGTGCGCACAGCGCTTCACCTCCTCCCGCGCGTTCGCGGTGGCGATGGCGAAGCCGACGCGGCGCATGCACACCACATCCGTCAGATCGTCGCCGGCGTATGCGATCTGCTCCGCCGCGATGCCGCTTTTTTGCTGAATTTCCTCAAGAATCGGGATTTTTTCGATGTGCCCCTGATAGACGTACGTCATCTTCACCTGGCGGGCGCGTTCCTCCGTGGCCGGCGAAACGCGCCCGCTGATCACCCCGGTTTGGATGCCGTGCCAGTGGAGCCATTGCAGCGCGATGCCGTCCTGCGAATCGAAACATTTTGTCTCAAAAATGTTTCCATCCGGACCGGGAACGTGGATGAGCCGTCCATCGGTAAGAACGCCATCGACGTCCATCAACAGGAGCCGGACATTTCGCGCGCGGCGAAGCAGGTCAGGTGGCATCGAATCTTCTATTTGAGCACTACCGGCGCCGCATGGAAAACCGGATTGGACGGCGGGGATTCAGTTCCGCAACTCGAACCGCGGGTCCGCCGCCCGCGCCGGCGTTAGTGCGAGCAGTTCTCCATCGCATCGCCGCGATGGAAGAGTTTGTGCTTAATGTCGGGCCAAAATTCCTTGAGAATCTGCGACACCGCGTCAGTTCCGACATATTCGAACAGCTTCACGGCGTTCGCCGAGGCGTTGCGATCGTCCGGCTCCCATAAATTCGACAGCGCCGCGGCCGATGCATTGCCGATCCACTCGGAATAGTTGAACTGCTTGTGGCCGCTATCGGAATCGGTCACGATCACGCGAGTGGCGGCGTAAAATACGCGGCGCCATCGGGAATACGCCGGACCGCGGCGGAAATAGCGCGGGTCCTGATGAAACAGCACCGGCAGAAATCCTTCGGTCAGCATGTTCCCGATGGCCTGGTCGGCATAGTTGGTGGCCAGCCGGTGCGCGTAGCCCTTCACCCCCTGCCCGAAAGAAGGATCGTCGTCGGTGAGCTGATTCAATCCGGCGTAGGCCGCCGACAGAAGCACCAGCGGATAATCGAAGGAGTCCTTGAGGGCGATGTTCAGCTTGCGGCGGGCGTTGATCGGCGTCCCTTCTTCGCAGGAACTCGCGGTCCGGTAATTGGGCAGAACGCCGAAGACGCGCTTGCCGCCCGGCGGCTCCTCTTCCGGCAGCTTGCCCGGAGGCATTGCGGGAACGGACTCCTGGGCAGGGGGCGGCTGTGCCGCCGGATTTGGCTGCTGGCCGCCGCAGCCGGTGAAAAAATTCGGATTCAGGTAATCCGGCGCCGCCACGTTGTGTTCCCCCGGCGATTCCTGCGCCAGGCACGCGGCGGCCGCGAAAATGGCGGCAAAGAGCATTCGCGCGCCGCGGCGCGCCGGAAACTTCATAGCGGCTTTAAATCCCGAAATTCCAGTGATACGGCGAGCCCTCATCCGGTTACCCGCCGGAGCGATCTTTTCATTCATCCCTCTCTACTGCTGCAAATAGCGCTTCAGATCTTCCGGGCGGAAACAGTGCGCCAGCGCGGTGTCCGCCGTAATCGTACCCTTTCGAACCATTTCGACCAGAGATTGTTCCATGGTCATCATGCCCGCGGAGCGGCCGGTGGCGATCGCGCTATAAAGCTGATGATCGTCTCCTTTGCGAATCAGACTGCGGACTCCGCTGGTCGCCGCCATGACTTCCACCGCGGGATATCGCTTGCCGCCCTCGCCCGGCACCAGTTGTTGCGCGATCACCGCCAGCAGCGACAGCGAAAGCTGCTGCCGGATCTGCGGCTGGTTGCCCGCCGGAAAAGAATCAAGAATGCGCGAGACGGCCTGGGAAGTGTCGTTGGTGTGCAGCGCCGACAAAACCAGGTGGCCGGTTTCGGCGATGGTCAGCACCGTGCCCATGGTTTCCTGATCGCGCATTTCCCCCACCAGAATCACGTCGGGCGTCTGCCGAAGAATGCTGCGCACGGAGCTGGCGAAATCCGGCGTATCGTGGCCGACCTCGATCTGCTCGATGATCGAGGCGCGGTTGGCGTGAACGTACTCGACTGGATCTTCGATCGTCACGATGTGATCGTGCCGGGTGGTGTTGATCAGGTCGAGCAGCGCGGCGAGCGTCGAGCTTTTTCCGCATCCGGTGGGTCCGGTGACCAGAATCAGGCCCTGGCGCGCTTCGGCGAAGCGGCGCAGCGTGGCGGGCAGATGCAGCGATTCGAGCGTCGGAATTCTTTCGGGCAGCAGGCGAATGCTGGCGGCGAGCGTTCCGCGCTGGTAATGAATGTTGGCGCGAAAACGTCCCACGCCCGGCCGCGTGAAACACAGATCCACGGATTTGTTTTTATTCAGCTCCTGGCCGTGCGCCGGCGCGAGCAGCGAAAGCAGCAGGGCTCGCGTATCGTCGCCGCTCAGGGGAGCGCCGGACGACGGAGAAAGAGCGCCATTGACCCGCAGAACCGGCGGCGCTCCGGCGATCAGAATAATGTCGGACGCATTGCGCCGCGCGGCCTGCGCCAGCAGTTCGTCAAGCGATCCGGTGGTGTTCGGCGCGGCTTCCCGGGAAGCCTGCGCGGCGCGGTTCAGGTCCGCGACGATCTGCGCCAGCTCGTGCTCATAGCCCGCCATTTTCCTAGTATGACGTGAACTTTGCCCGGGCGTTGTACAGATAGACTAAGTTCATGGCGCAAAAGAAGATCGGAGAGAAGTTCCGGGTTGAGCCGGGCACCAGAGTGCGGCTGGACGACCATGATCCGGCCTGGACCGGAGGCAGAAACGCAAAACAGCAGGACGAAAAATTGTTGGCGCGCAACCTCGACCGGCTCAGCGCCGCGCAAGAGCTGCTGTGGTCCACCAGAAAGTACGCGCTGCTCATCGTGCTGCAAGGAATGGACACCGCGGGCAAGGACGGCCTGATCAGCCACGTGATGCGCGGCTTGAATCCGCAAGCCTGCCACGCCTTTCCGTTTAAGCAACCGAGCAGCGAGGAACTCGATCACGATTTTTTGTGGCGCTACCAGCGCTACCTTCCGGCGCGCGGCTCCATCGGGATTTTCAACCGGTCCTACTACGAAGAAGTTCTGGTGGTGCGCGTGCATCCGGAGTGGCTGGAGCGCCAGCGCCTGGCCCGTCCAGTGCGCGGCAAGGACCTGTGGGAGGAACGCTATAGGACATCAATCATTTCGAAAAGCACCTGACGCGAAACAACACGATTATCGTCAAATTTTTCCTCAATATTTCCAAAAAAGAGCAAAAACGGCGGCTTCTTGCGCGCCTGGACGATCCGGGCAAGCAGTGGAAATTTTCCGAGGCCGACCTCAAAGAGCGCGGCTACTGGAAAGATTACGCTCGCGCGTATGAAGAGGCGCTCACCGCCACCAGCACGGATTCGGCGCCGTGGCATATTCTGCCGTCGGATCATAAATGGGTGGCGCGATGGCTCGCCTCGGAAATTTTGGCCGAGGCGATCGAATCGCTGGATTTGAAGATGCCGAAACCATCCAAGGAACAATTGGCGATGATCGCTCAGGCGAAGCGGCAGATCGGGGCGAAATTGTCTTAGCCAATCCAAAACGGAGTCCGGACGCGCCGGACTCCAAATTTTGCAAGCGGCAAGCGAAGTTACTTGTAAAGCGTGTTGACGCTGACCGATACCGAGCCGAAGGCGTAGCCGTAATCGAGCCCGCTCGCCGTGAAGCTGGTAAACGGCGTCGAGTTTTCGATCATGGAGTTTCCGTTTCCGGCGGGCAGTCCCGCGAGGATATAGGCCGGCACGGCGCCCTGTCCGGCGGACTGCGGGAAGATACACGTGTAACTGCCGCTGGCGGTTCCCGAGGACGAGTAGCCACTGACGATCACGAACGTTCCGGGAGCGCCTCCGGTCCACTGATAGGTGAGCCCGGCGCTGCGCGTGACGGTGGCGGCGGCGCTCTGGTTCGTCCAGCTCAGGATCGGGTTGGGGAAATTTACCGTGGCGGTGAACGATCCCACGTCGACCCCGCCGGATCCGGTGAACGTGAACGCGCCGCCGGAGGCCGGGATCGCGCCGGAGGAGAGCTGGGCTTCGTAGCCGCCGGCGAGCTGCGGGATGCTTTGCAGCGTCACCGGGCCGCCGGAGGGTCCGGTCACGGTGATGGCGCCGGCGTTGAGGCCGGTGCTGGTCGAAGTGGAGCCGCTGGAGGTTACGCTCTGGCTCAACGAACAGGAGCCGAGCGAAACGGAGGCGTTGCCCTGGATCGATGAGGTCCCGCTGACTTTGTAAAAGAAGGCGGAGGCGAAATTCTGCGTGCTGGGGCCGCCGCTGCCGGGACCGGTGTCCTGGCCTACGAAGACATCGCCGGATCGCACGGTGCTCTGGCCGGTAAGATTATTGATCTGATTGCCGTTCAGGCCACTGTAGGCGTCATTGCAGACGCCGCCGCTGTCCATGAAGGGGATGGTCGGGAGATTGCTGACCGTGCCGCCGCCGGTGACCACCGCCACCGGTACAAAGCAGCCGTTGGGAACGCCGGAAGGCAGCGTGAACTGAATGATATGCACGCCGGGATAAACCGACGCTCCGACGTAAGCTACGTTGGTGGCCTGCACGCCGCCGACATAAACCTGCGTTTGCGTGTTGATCGAGTGCGGCGAGGATGTATACGTCGTGTCGCTATCGGCGGAATCGGCGCCGAGACCGCTGCCCCACAGAATCACAATCTCGCCTGGCTTGCCGGAGTTGGTGTAGTTCAACAGTTGGTATGTGAGGGCATCCTGCGCGACCGCGAGATTGCCGTTATAGCTGTCGATACCGTAGGCGCTCGGGACCACCTGGAAGGTGACCGGGCTGCTGGTCGCATTGTTATAGGACACCGTCACCGTGGCCGGCCCGATGGGGACAGCGGCTGGCAACACTCCGGCGATCTGCGTGGCTTCGGCGTAGTAAAGGCCCGGAGTCCAGGTTTTGCCGCCGGCGCTGATGGTGACCTGCGCGCCGTTGAGGGTGGTGGGCAGGCCTTTGGTGGAATCCTGAAGCGAGGTGACGGTGGTG
>JAJPHS010000056.1 GCA_021325175.1 Terriglobia bacterium | reverse complement strand
CCGAGCCCGTTTGCGTTCCACATCCCGCCGGAATCCGATTTCAGCATTTCCCGGAATCCGTATTCACCATTTCCCGGAACGCTTATTCACATGCCCCGGATTCCGCAAACACCCGAACAGCGCCCTTAAACCAGATAGTCGCGGTCATCCAGTTAAAAACGTACCGGCGCTCGTCTGCAGTCTGCTCCGAGTAGCACTCCACTCGCAATTTCATATAGCTTTCATCATCGCGCAAAGCAAGCCCGTTACCGTGTAATAGTCGAAAAGTGTTTTAGGTGATTGAAAAGAAATAGTCCAGTCCGGAATGTCTAGGAACTAGTTACAGGGTCTAGCGATACGCCGCGGTCCCGGCAGAGCGTAGGTGAATCTGGCTGGACAGATCACGGCTGGCTCTCGCATGCCGCGCGGCGACGCGACCTCGGAAACATTTCTGGTCTGTGGTGTGTAACCGTTTTTGTAACTATCGCGGGATATTTCCTGGAACCGCATCTTGCGGCGAATCAGCAACTTGAATATAGTTAAAGATCGCCGGCCGCGCTCTAATCATGACCCTCTTCGGAAAACATCGGCATTTTTTGTTCCTTCTCTTGCTCGGCTCGCCCGCCGCGCTCCGCGCCCAGACGGACGAGATCCAGGTTTACGACGCCGAAATCGCCGAAAAAGGCATTTTCAATCTGATGATCCATACCAATTTCACGCCGATCGGGCGGAAAACGCCGGATTACCCCGGCGCGATTATCCCCAACGATTCGGTAAACGGCGCATCGGAATGGGCCTATGGCGTGACCGACTGGTTCGAGCAGGGCCTGTACCTGCCGGTCTACAGTTTCTACTCGCAGGGCCGCGGCGCCACCATCAACGGCTTCAAAATTCGCGAGCTGTTCGTGCGCCCGCACGCCGCCGATCACAAGGTTTTTTGGGGCGTCAATTACGAGTTCAGCGTGAACGCGAAATATTGGGAGTCGCGCCGGATTACCTCGGAGGTGCGGCCCATTGTGGGCGTGCATCTTCATCCGGTGGATATTATTTTCAACCCGATCGTCGATACCAACTTCACCGGCGGCTTCGGCAATCTCGAATTCGTGCCGGCGACGCGCGTCGCCTATAATTTCAACGACAAATGGGCCGTCGCCGCCGAGGAGTACGCCGATTTTGGCCCGCTCCGCCAGTTCCTGCCCGCGCACGATCAGTTCCAGGAGGTCTGGGCGGTAATGGATCACAACACGCGGTTCGTGAACATCGAGGCGGGCGTCGGCGTGGGCGTGACCGCCGGAGCGGACCGGCTGACGCTCAAACTGATGCTGTCCCGCGACCTGAACGCGCGGCACAAAGACTAACGGCTAAGATGCGGCTCTTCGAGCAGCACCGGGGGCGGGCTGGCGCAGTTGCCGGTTTTCATCATCGAAGCCCTTCGCGCATCGATCAACTGTTTGTAGGCGGCGAGGTAGCCTTCGGCCATCCGCGGCGCCGAAAAGCGCTGCTCGAAAATTCGCCGGCACGCGGCGCGATCGATGGCGCTGATGTTTTTGGCCGCCTGGATGGCCTCATCCATCGAGTGGACGACGAATCCGCTGCGGCCATGGTCGATCACTTCCGGCACGGATCCGCAAGCCCAGGCGATCGTGGGCGTGCCGCAGGCCATCGCTTCGATCATGGCTAAACCGAACGGCTCCGGCCAGTCGATGAGAAACGCGAGCGCGCAGGCGTTGCCCAGAAATTCCGATTTTTCTTTTTCCGTGATCTCGCCCACGAACTCGATCAGCGAGGAATCGAGCAGCGGTTTGATCTGCTCCTGGAAATATTGCTCATCGGGCTTGTCGACTTTTGCGGCGATGCGCAGCGGGATGCCGAGCCGCTTGGCCAGCTCGATGGCGCGGTCGGGGCGCTTTTCGGGCGAAATGCGCCCGAGAAACGCAAGATATTTTCCGGGTCCGAATTGCGGCCGCAGCAGATCGAGCGGAAGGCCATGATAAACGGTGGCCACCCAGTTCAGCCATTCCAGCGGCCGCCGCTGCGCGTTGGAGATCGAAATCATCGGCGCGCGCGGAAATAGCCGGCACATCAGATCCAGTTCCGGAACGTCAAGGCGTCCGTGCAGTGTCGTTACATGGACCGCGCCGGTGCGGACGGTGACCGGCAAATGGATGTGGTCGATGTGAAAATGGATGAGATCGAAATCGTTTGCCCGGCGAAGAACGGTTTCGATCAGCATCAAATGGTTCAGTAGCGGATCGCGCGGGCGCGGATCCAGACGCAGAGCGCAATCGCCGATGCCGACCAGCCGGGCCTTGGTGCTGGAATCCCCGCTGGCGAAAAGCGTGACGTCATGTCCTGCTTCGACCAATGTATCGGTCAGATAGGCGACGACCCGTTCCGTGCCGCCATAAAGCCGTGGAGGAACCCGTTCCCACAGCGGCGCCACTTGCGCGATTTTCACATAAAGTGGACGCGCCGGACCGCGAACTGTTTCATCGCGTCCGAACGGATCATCCCAACAGGGCGTAATACAGAATCGCGACCGCCAGGCCGACGGCGGCCGAGCCGACTCGGTATTTCAAGCGGCGCCTCTCGAGATTCCACCTCGCGTGATCGTCGATCCTGAATCGATATAAGCAGGCCGGGCAGTACGGCATCTCGGCGCGGGAAACGCTATGACATTCCGGGCAGCGCGTCATGCCCGCATTTTTCCCGATAAGACGGCCCTCCGTCCATGGCTCCGAATTCCTATTTCGCCTAGAACTGTGGTACTGAGCCGGGTTACGTCTCCGCTTCAGGCGTTCGTCCGTTTCATTCCGCAGCTTGCCGGTTAACGGCGTATCGCGTTTTGGCTCGCGGCTAAAATGAGAGCCATGGAAAGCGCGATACGGGTAGCCGGGCTCAAAAAATCGTACGGCGATTTTCAGGCCGTTCGCGGCATCGACTTCGCGGTCGATTCGGGCGAAGTATTCGGGCTGCTGGGGCCGAACGGCGCGGGGAAAACGACAACGGTGGAGATTCTCGAAGGTCTGCGCCCGCGCAGCGGCGGCGAAGTTCGGGTGCTTGGTTACGATCCGGCAACGGATACGCGCGCGGTGAAGGATCGCATCGGGGTCTGCCTGCAATCGACCAACCTGCCGGATAAAATCACGGTTCGCGAAGCGCTGGGATTGTTTGCGTCGTTTTATTCGCGCGCGACCGATGCGGACAAACTCCTGGCGCGCCTGCAATTGACCGAAAAGCGCAACGAGTATTACTCGAAATTGTCCGGAGGCCAGAAGCAGCGCGTGGCCTTGGCGCTGGCCATGGTGAACGATCCCTCGCTGCTGTTTTTGGACGAGCCGACCACGGGTCTCGATCCGCAGGTGCGCCTGGAAATTCACAGCCTCATTGCGGAGTTGCGCGACGCCAAGCGAACCATCCTGCTCACCACGCATTACATTGAGGAAGCCGAGCGGTTATGCGACCGCGTGGCGATCATCGATCAGGGAAAGATTATCGCCCTGGGATCGCCGCGCGAAATTCAATCGCGCACGCCCGGAACATCGCGGATCGAGATCGTTACGGCGCAGCCGATGCCGGCCGAAGTGCCCAGGTTCGAAGCCGCGGATCGATACGTGCTTGGCGAGGGAGCCAGGACGCTCACGGTGTATTCGACGCGCCCGGCTCGAACCGTGCCGGAGCTGGTGAAGTGGATCGATCAGAACGGGCTCGATCTCGAGGATATTCACCTGAAGCGTCCGACGCTTGAAGACGTTTTCATCGAACTGACCGGAAAACGATTGAGGGAGTAACGCATGAAACCCTACCTGGCGATGATTCAAACCAACCTGCGCCTGACCATGCGCGATCGCACCGTGCTGTTCTTCAACTACATTTTTCCATTGATTTTCTTTTTCATTTTTGGATCGCTGCTGCACGCCGAGCGCGGCGGAGTGATCGTTACCGTGGTGAACATGGGGCTTTCGCTCGGCATTTTGGCCTCGGGGCTGTTTGGCGCGGGGATGCGGAGCGTGCAGGATCGCGAGCAAGGTATTTTGCGGCGATTCAAGGTCGCGCCGATTTCGCCGGCCCCGATTCTGGTGGGCCAGCTTGTGACCGGACTGGTGCATTACGTTCCGGTGACGCTTCTGATGCTGCTTTTGGCGCGAGTGATATATCATATGCCGCCGCTTGATCACCCCTGGTCGCTGCTGGCCTTCGTGCTGTTGGGCCTGCTGGCGTTCCGCGCCATTGGCGGAATCGTGGGCGCGATCGCGAACTCCATGCAGGAGAGCCAGATTATCGTGCAGCTCCTGTATTTTCCGATGCTGTTCCTGGGCGGGGCGACGTTTCCGCTGGGCATGATGCCGAACTGGATCCAGCAAATCGCGCAGTTCATCCCGACCACGTATCTCACCACGGGGCTGACGGGAATGCTGGAAAATCACGAGGATTTTTCGTCCAATCTCGAATCGGCCGGAATTCTGGCCGTCACCGCTTTGATCGGAACATTCCTGGCGATGAAGTTATTCCGCTGGGAGAAAGAAGAAAAGATGCGCGCGTCGTCGAAGTTGTGGCTGGCGGCGGTGCTCGCTCCGTTCTTCGTGATGGGCGCCTGGCAGCTTCACGCCAAAAACAACGTGATCAAGGGCCAGATGCTCGAGCGGCAGATTGAGCGCGACCGCAGCTATCTGATTCACGACGCGCGGCTGTTCACCGGCGACGGCACGGTGATCGAACAAGGCTCGGTTCTGATCCGGCACGGGAAAATCGCGGAAATTTTCACGGGCCCGGCGCCCGATGCGAAAAGCCTCAGCGCCGAATCGATCGACGGAGCGGGGAAAACGCTGCTTCCGGGGCTGATCGACGTGCACGTGCATCTCGGCTCGCCCGGCGGATTCTACGCGGATGCCAAGGATTGGACCTCGCAAGG
Source organism: Terriglobia bacterium (assembly GCA_021325175.1). Lineage (GTDB taxonomy): Bacteria > Acidobacteriota > Terriglobia > Bryobacterales > Bryobacteraceae > Palsa-187. Next base: position 77,951 of record JAJPHS010000056.1, on the reverse strand, counting down.
CGATTCTATTTTCCGCGAACTGGCGGCGTATCTCTACAGCGGCGTGACGGCGGTGAAAAGCGTGGGAGACGAGACCGACCTGATGTTGAAGGATCGCGCGATGCTCCGGGCGGGAGAAAAGGAAGGCGCGGAGCTGTTCGCCGTGGGTCCGATGTTCACGGCTCCTGGCGGGCACGGCACCGAATACGCGCAGTATCTGCCCAAGGAGCTTCAGGCGCAGTTCCAGGCGCAGATCGTGCGGCTGCCGAAGACGCCGGAAGAGGCTCGGGCGCAAGTGGATGAGTTGAAAAAACTCGGCGTGGATGGAATCAAGGCGATTGTTGAAGGCGGCCCGGACGGCCGCATTCCGCGGCTCGATCCCGCGCTGCTGCGCGCGATTGCGGCGGAGGCGCGCGCCGACAAGCTGCCGATCGTCTGCCACACCGGGGATTCGAAAGACATCGCCGACGCGATCGAAGCTGGCGTGGACGGCATCGAGCATGGGTCGATGCGCGATGCGATTCCGCCGGCGCTGTTCGAGCGCATGAAGCAGAACGGCACGGCCTACGATCCGACGCTGACGGTGGTGGAGGCTTACGGTGACTACCTGCGGCACACGACCGATCCGCTGGAGCGTTCGCTGGTGCAGCAGGTGGCCCCGCCGAAGCTGCTGGCGGACACGAAAAAAATCATCGCCGAGGGAGATTCGCAGGATCGATTCCGCGGATGGGTGTTTTCGCTCGATCTGGCGAAGCAGAATCTGGCGGCGGCGATGCGAGCCGGCGTGATGCTGACGGCGGGCACGGACGCGGGCAATCCGCAAGTGATCCACGGGCCGGGCATTCATCGCGAGATGCAGCTCTGGGTGGAGGCGGGGGTGCCGCCCGCGATAGCGCTTCAGGCGGCGACCTACAACAACGCGAAGCTGCTGCGCGCCGCCGATCGAATCGGGCTGATTCGCAAAGGCTACGAAGCGAGCCTGCTGCTGGTGGACGGCAATCCGCTGAAAGATATTTCCTCCACCGAACGAATTTCGGCGGTGTTCTTCAAAGGCGAGCACGTCGACCGCAAGGAACTGTTCGAAACTCATCCATAGCCGTTTGGGACCCGGCCGTTGGCGCGCGAGAATACAGCTATGCACATCGACTTGAATTGCGATATGGGCGAAATTCCGGAGCAAATCGCCGACGGCACGCAGGAATCGCTGATGCGTGCGATCACCAGCGTGAATATCGCCTGCGGCGGCCATGCCGGGGACCAGAACACGATGAAGACGACCATCGAGCAGGCGCTGCGCTGGAACCTGGCGATCGGCGCGCATCCGGGATATCCGGACCGGGAGAATTTCGGGCGGCGGAGCCTGAATCTGCCGCTCGAGGAGATCGAGCGGACGGTGTTCGAACAGGTGCGCGCGCTGGCCCAGGCCGCGGCGGCCTCGGCGACGGCGATGGTCCACGTGAAGCCGCACGGGATGCTGTACAACGACGCCGTGAACCGGCCGGAGCTGGCGCGGGCGATCGCCAACGGCGTGGCGCGATTCAGCCGCGATGTGGTGCTGGTAGGGCTGGCGGGCTCGCCGATGCTGGAGGCCTTTCAGGAAGCGGGTTTTCGCGTCGCGGCGGAGGCGTTCGCGGACCGGCGCTATGAAGCCGACGGCACGCTGCGGCCGCGCAAGTTCGAGGATGCGCTGATCGGCGATCCGGAGAAGGCGGGCGAACAGGCGCTGCGGATCGCGCGCGGGGAGGGCGCGATTGCGGTTTCCGGATCGAAAGTGGGGATTCACGCGGATACGATTTGCATCCACGGCGACACGCCGGGAGCTCCGGAGATCGCGGCGGCGGTGGCCCGGGCGCTTCAGCAAAACGGCATCAGCTTGCGGCCGCTGGCGGCTACAGCGAGGCATCGGTAAAATCGAAGAATCGATGAAGGCGATGCAGCCGCGAAGCGAATTTCGGGAGCGGCTTCGCCGCGCAAAATCCGAATCCGGCGCCGATTTTGAGTGGTATCGCTACGATTCGCTGAGCAATCTTGCGCACATCGGCGATTTTTTAAGCGAGGAAATACAGGCGGCGGCGCGCGAAAAGGGCGTGCTCGATCTGGGCTGCGGCGATGGCGATTTGTCGTTCTATTTCGAATCGCTCGGCTACGCGGTGACCTCGGTGGATCATCCGGGGCCGAATCACAATGGGATGCGCGGAGTGCGGCTGCTGCGGCGCGCGCTTGATTCGCGCATCGATCTGCGCGAGGCCGACATCGACGCGCATTTCCCAAAATTCGAGCGGCGCTTCGGGGTGTGCCTGCTGCTGGGCGTGCTCTACCATTTGAAGAATCCGTTCTACGTGCTCGAAAACGCCGCCGCCGCGGCCGATTATTGCATCATGAGCACCAGAATCGCGCGCAATTTTCCGAAAATCGGACGCGTTCCGGAAGGCGCCGCCTGCGCCTATCTGCTGGATGCCGGCGAGCTGAACCGGGATAATTCAAACTTCTGGATTTTTTCCGAAGCCGGATTGAAGCGCGTGATTGAGCGCAGCGGTTGGGGCGTATTGAAGGAGTTCAGCCTGGGCGATACGGTCCATTCGGACGCGACCAGCCTGGAGCGCGACGAGCGGCGCTTCTGCCTGCTACGAAGCCGGTACGGCTTGGGCGGGGTGGATCTGGTTTCGGGATGGCACGAACCGGAGCCCGGCGGATGGCGGTGGACCGAGCGGGTGTTCGCGATCCGGCCCAGCGGCGAAAGCATCGCGATGGAAATTTATGTTCCGCCGGAGGTGCTGGAGCGGACCGGCCCGCTGACCATGGCGATCGCCACCGAATCGGCCGCGCTGGCGCCGGCGATTTTTGAGCGCGAAGGGATGCATACGGTGACGCGGTCCTTTCCGCGCGGGGCGGCGATTTTAAATTTTTCGCTGGATAAGAGTTTGCCGCCCGACGCCTCCGATGGCCGCGAGCGCGGGTTAATCGTCGCCTCGATCGCGATGCGGTGAGGAGGGGTTCAGCCCGGCCCTCCGAAAATTCACTTTGCGGCGACTTGCAATAGGGTGTTGTAGACGAAATTGGTTCCCTGAACCAGGGAATCGAGGGGGACGCGCTCGTCGTTGCCGTGCATGCGGCTCAGATCGTCGTTGCTGATCGGATACGGATAGATTCCATACACCGGCACGCCGCGATTTCGCCATGCGGATGCGTCCGTGCCGGCTTGAAACAAATAGGGCGTCACCGGCACGCCCGGCCAGATCTTGCCGGCGCTGTCGAGCAGGGATCGATAGAGCGCGGTGTCGGTGCTCGATTCGCGGGCGGAGCGCTCCATCAATACGCCGCGGGCGCCGGCGCGCGGCAGCGCGATGTCCACATTCGGGTCCGCGATCACTTTCTTCAACTCCGCGGCGAGATCCGCGGCGGTTGTGCCGGGGATGGCGCGAATATTGATGGTCGCCTCGGCCGAGCCGGGAATCACGTTGCTGCGAAAGCCCGCATTCAGCAGCACCGGCGCGATGGTGTTGCGCATGATCGCGTGCAGCAGCGGATCCTTGCTGATTTCGCGATCGGCGCGCGCCACCGCCGCCGGGTCCTTGCTGTTGACCAGATCGTCGAAATATTTTGACATCGGCGGCTCGCTGGTTTGGCCGAGGGTCAAAAAGAATTGCCGTGTGCTCGGGATCAACTCCGGTTTGGTTTCATAATCGGCCAGCCGCGCCAGCGCCTTGGATAACCGGAAAATCGCCTGATCGGGACGCGGCATGGAGGAATGCGTCGAGGTCCCGTGCGCGGTCATCACCAGCGATATCGACGATTTGTCCGCTGTGGAAATGCTGACGTATCGCACCTTGCCGTCGGGACGCTTCATGATCCAGCCGCCTTCGTTGAGGGCGAACTCGCAGTCCATTTTGTTCCAATGCGATTGCGCCAGCCAGGAAGTGTTGAGCGGCATGCCTTCCTCGTCGGCCTCGACCATAAAAATCACGTCGCGCTTGAGCGGAATTTTGTTGCGCGCCAGACGCATCACGGCTTCGGCGAAGACGGCGACGCCGCCCTTGAAGTCGATCGCCCCGCGGCCGTAGACATAGCCGTCCTTGATCACGCCCGCGAACGGATCGACGCTCCACTTATCGCGCTCGACCCCGACCACGTCGGCGTGCGAGGCGATCAGCACCGGTTTCGCGCTGCCATCCCCCTTCAATCGCGCGATCATGTGTGTCTTGCCCGGCTGGGGGGTCGGGAAAATATCGACCTCGAAGCCCAGCGGCCGCAGCTTCGCCGCAAGCAACTCATCCAGTTTGTTTTCGTTGCCCGGGGGATTGCTGGTATCGACGCGAATCAGCTCGACCAGCAGGTCCGCCGTGGGATTGGCCGCATGGGCCAGGATCGCCGCGCCGAAAAGGCAAAATAAGTTTCGATGCATCGGCTTCATTTTAACCAAGTCCCGCCGAACCGCATCCCCAAAAGGGGGGTGAGATGGAGGATTCCAAAGTCTATGAGATCTTGCTGGTGGAAGACAATCCCGCCGAATCCGAGCTGATCAAGATCGCATGGCAGAGCTGCAAGGAGGTCAAAAGCAACGTTACGGTCATTACCGATTCGCGATCCGTGACTGCGTATCTGCATGGCGAGATGGAATACGAAGGGCGTCCGACTCCACGGCCGGACCTGATTCTGCTCGATTACGTGATGCCGGTCGATGGCGGCATCGCCCTTACCGAGATCAAAGGCGACCCGGACTTTCGCTGTATTCCGGTGGTCGCGCTCACCGCCTCGCGCAACCCGCGGGATCACCAACAGATCTACGAGCGCTACGCCAACTGCTGCGTTCTCAAGCCCAACGACCTTCAGGGCTATCTCGATTTGATTTGCTATCTCGCCGATTTCTGGCTGAAGCGGGTGGTTCCCCCTCCGCCGAATTCGCGAACGCTCACGTCAGGCGTCTTCTGATTTCATGGTATTGGGACGGCTCCTACATATACATCCCGCCGTTCACATTTAACACGTGGCCTGTGATGTAACCCGCTTCTTCACTTGCCAGGAAGCGCACCGCCGCGGCGACCTCGGCGGCCGCGCCGAATCTCTTCAAGGGAACGCGGGCGAGCATGGCCGATTTCAGCTCATCGGAAAGCGCGGCAGTCATGTCAGTCTCGATAAATCCCGGCGCCACGGCGTTTACGGTGATGTTGCGGCTTCCCATTTCCTGCGCGAGCGCTTTGGTCAGCCCGATCAAGCCCGCTTTCGAGGCGACATAGTTCGCCTGCCCCGCGTTTCCCGCCTGGCCGACCACGGAAGAGATGTTGATGATCCGGCCCCAGCGCTCCTTCATCATTCCAGGCAGCACCTGCTGGATGGCGAGAAAACTTCCGGTGAGATTGGTGGCGATGATGCCGTCCCAGTCCTCTTTTTTCATTCGCAGCGCGAGGCCGTCTTTGGTGATGGCGGCGTTGTTGACCAGAATATCGACGCGGCCGGCTTTGGCGAACGCGGCCTTGATCGATTCGGGCGAGGCCAGATCCAGCTCCACCCAGCTCGCGCCAAAAATCCCGGCCGCCGCGGCTTCGAGTTTGGCGCGATCCCGCGCGCCCAGCACAACTTTGGCGCCGGATGCAGCCAGCGCCTGCGCGCAGGCCAACCCGATGCCGCGGCTTGCGCCCGTAACAAATGCGGTCCTGTTTGTCATAGTAGAAATTATGGCTTACCAGGACCTGCGCGAGTTCGTTCACGCGCTTGAAAAGGCGAAAGAGCTGAAGCGAATCTCGTTCGAGGTCGATCCGGAACTGGAAATCGCCGAGTTTGCCGATCGCAGCGTGAAATCGGGCGGCCCGGCGCTGCTGTTTGAAAAGCCCAAAGGCTCCAGCGTGCCGGTTCTGATCAACGCCTTCGCCAGCATGAGGCGAATGGAGATCGCGCTGGAGGTCGATTCGGTGGACGAGATCGCGCGCCGCATCTCGGAGTTTCTTGAAATGCGGATGCCCGAAGGCCTGATCGGCAAATTGAAGATGCTGCCGAAGCTCGCCGAGATGGGCGCGTTCTTTCCGAAAACCGTTTCCGGCGGCCCGTGCAAGGAGGTGATCCGGCGCGGGGATTTTTCGCTGGACGAATTTCCGATTCTCAAGTGCTGGCCGGAGGACGGCGGGCGATTCATCACGCTGCCGATGGTTTTTTCCAAAAATCCGGATACGGGAAAGCGCAATTGCGGCTGTTATCGGATGCAGGTCTACGACGGCCGCACCACCGGCATGCACTGGCAGACGCACAAGCAGGGCGCCGAGCATTATCGCCGCTCGCAACAAAAACGAATGGAGGTCGCGGTGGCGATCGGCGCCGATCCGGCCACGATGTACTCGGCGATTCTGCCCCTGCCGCCCGATCTGGACGAGATGATGATCGCCGGCTTCCTCCGCGGCCGGCCGGTGGAGATGGTCAAGTGCGAAACGGTCGATCTCGAGGTTCCGGCGCAGGCCGAAATCGTGCTCGAAGGCTATGTCGAGCTGGGCGAGCTGCGGCGCGAGGGTCCGTTCGGCGACCACACCGGATTTTATTCGCTGGAGGACGACTATCCGGTGTTTCATTTGACCTGCGTGACGCATCGCAACCAGCCGATCTACGCGACAACCATCGTCGGTCCGCCGCCCATGGAGGATTTCTATATGGGCAAGGCGATCGAGCGCATTTTTTTGCCGCTGATGCGCCTGCAACTGCCGGAAATCCGCGATGTGTGCATGCCGGCCGAGGGAATTTTTCACAATTTGATTTTGGTTTCGATCCGCAAATCGTATCCGGGCCAGGCGCGCAAGGTGATGCACGCGATCTGGGGGCTGGGCCAGGCGATGTTTTCAAAATGCATCGTGGTGGTGGATGAAGACGTGGACGTGCAGAATGTGAGCGAGGTCGCCTGGAAAGCACTGAACAACATCGACCCGGAGCGGGATATTCAGTTTGTGCTGGGGCCGGTCGATTCGCTCGACCATTCCAGCCGTCTGCCCAATTTCGGCTCGAAAATGGGCGTCGACGCGACGAAGAAGTGGCCCGGCGAAGGCTTTACCCGGCCGTGGCCCGGCGTGATCCGCATGTCGGACGAGGTGCGGCGGCGCGTGGACGAGCTTTGGAAGCGGGCGGGACTGAAATGATAAACTGGGAGCACGCGGCGGCTGTAGCTCAGTTGGTAGTAGCGCCAGATTGTGGTTCTGGATGTCGTGGGTTCGAATCCCACCAGCCGCCCCACGCAATTCCGCGGCGGGGAAGCAGGCGCTGGCGAAATCCTGAACGGCATTCACTCAGCCAGGATATCTTCCGGAGCGTTCGACCGCGGACCGGAAACGGCTTGCGAGCGGCGCCAGATCCTCGACCGCTACCTTCATCTTTCTGCGCCAGTTCGGATGCTGCCACGTGCTCCCCGGCAGGTTTTGCTGCTCGGTTTCACCGGTCAAGTCTTCCTGATTGACGATGGCCAGCGCGCACGGAGTCGAGAGAAGAAATCCGATGGGATCGTTTTCGAATCCGGCCTCGCGCAGAGCCTGCTCCAGGCGGGCGATGTCCTGGCGGCGAGAGTCCAACTGCCGCTGCGCTTCATGATCGTCGATCAGTCCGGCGGCGCGGCGCGCCTCGATGTCGCGCGCGGCGAAAAATCCGGCGAGCGTCGGCAGATCGTGCGTGGTGCTGGACGCGGCGGCCTGCGCGGGATATTCCTCGGGCTTGCGAAACGATCCGTCGGGATTGCGCTCGAACCACAAGACCCGATAGCTGAGCAAGCCGGCGGCGGCGAGCGCCTGGCGCACTTCGCCCGTGACCGTCCCCAGATCCTCGCCGATGACGATGAAATTTCCGCGCGCGCTTTCAAGCGCCAGAATGCCGAGCAGATCTTCGGCGTAATCGCGGACGTAGGCGCCGTCGGTCGCCTCCATTCCGTCGGGAATCCACCACAGGCGGAAGAAGCGCATCACGTGATCGATGCGCAGCGCACCGCCGTGCCGGGCGTTATTGCGGATGGACTGCGCAAACAACCGGTACCCGTCGCGGCGATGCGCTTCGCGGTTCGGCGGCGGGAAAGCCCAGTCCTGGCCCTTGGGGGAAAAATCGTCGGGAGGAGCGCCGACGCGGCAGCCGTTGGCGTAGAACGGCCGGTTGGCCCACAGATCGGCGCCGAAGCGATCCGTCGCCAGCGCCAGATCGTGATACAGGCCGATCTTCATCCCCTTTTCGCGCGCGTAAGCCTGGGCTTCGGCGAGCTGGCGGTCGATGTGCCACTGTATGAATTTATAAAACAGAACTTCGCGCGAATGTTCCCGCGCGAAGCGGGCGACTTCGGGCGAGCCGGGGTCGCGGTACGGCTCCGGCCATTCGGTCCAGAGCCAGAGGTGCGGATCGCGGCGATGCATTTCCGCATCGAGGGCGCAATAAACGGCGAAATTCTCCAGATGCGCGCCTTCCCGGTCAAGGTAGCGGTCGAATTCAGAATCGCCGCGGAAATTTGAAAAAATTTCACCCAGCGCGCCAAGCTTGAGCTTGGCGACGCGTTCGTATTCGACCAGCTCGCTGGAACGCAGGGCCGCGATTTCAGCGGCGTCGGCCGGCGCCGCGCCGGCTTTTTCCACGTCAAGATAGATCAGATTGCGGTACAGCGAGCACTGCGGCAGGTAGGGGCTGATGTTATACGGCTGGCGGTTGGGAATCGCGTGCAGCGGATTCATCGCGAGAAAAGCGGCGCCGGCCGGAGCGAAGGCATCGATGACCGCGCGCAGATCGGTGAAATCGCCGCAGCCCCAGTTGCGCGCGCTGCGCACGCCATAGAGGCTCAGGGCGAGCCCGGCGATCCGCTGTTGGGGCGGCGCCTGCGCGCGCGGCGGGCAGACGATCAACTTCGCCTCGACCAGCGTTTCAAGCGCGGGCGGCTTGACCGAATAGATTCGCAGATCGTGATATCCGAGCCGAAGCGGAGGCAGCGGCACCTGTTTTGCGACGAAATAGCGATTCGCGCCGTTTTCATCGATCAGGTTCGCCGATCCGGCGGTGGTAAGTTCGGGAAGAAAGTAAGGGCGGTGCTGCTTTTCGCCGGACTCCCACACGATTTCGAGCTTGATCGATTCGCCGGCGCGCTCCTCGGGAAGGCGCAGCGCCAGCGACGCGGCGTCCTCGCGGACCACCAGGGCCGGGTCAAGCGGGCTCGACCATTGCTGGAAACGGGCGCGGTCCGCGTCCGCATCCGCCACGCCAAGCGACTCAAGAATCGCGCGCGCGACGGCATCGCTGGTACGATGCGAACGTCCCCAGATGTCGGTGTATTCAGGTTCAATCCCAAAGGCGAGCAGAGTACGGCGGTCCAACTCACCAGTGTAAAATGAAGTCGTGGACCCCAAATTTCAGCTCAGCCAGCCGCCGGAACTGTTTGCTCGCGTGGACGCCGAACCGCTGCCGGAGCAATATGACGAATCGATCATCACCACGACGGTGGATAAAGCGATCAACTGGGCGCGCAAAAATTCCATCTGGCCGATGAGCTTCGGCCTGGCCTGCTGCGCCATCGAAATGATGTCCATGATCGCCTCGCGCTACGACATTTCGCGCTTCGGCGCGGAGGTGATGCGAGGCTCGCCGCGTCAATCCGACCTGATGATTATCGCGGGCCGCGTTTCCAACAAGATGGCCCCGGTGATCCGCAGGCTTTATGAGCAGATGCCGGAGCCGAAATGGGTGATCTCGATGGGCGCCTGCGCGACGTCGACCGGCGTCTTCTCCAATTACGCGCTGGTGCCGGTGAATCAGGTAATCCCGGTGGACGTCTACGTCCCGGGCTGTCCCCCGCGGCCGGAGCAGTTGATCTACGGCATCATCCTGCTGCAAAAAAAGATCGAGACGGATAAGAAAGTGCTCGCCAAGGTGTTGAATCTGGCTTAGCAAGCTTGCCGATTCCACCAAAGATCTCCCGCCTTCGGCCGAAAAGATCAACGGAGGCTGGGCCCATTTCGAATGGTTTATAGCAATCGATACCTGGAAAGCGAAGTCTTATCGGCGGATCCGATGAGGCTGGTGAATCTTTTGTATCGCGCGGCGATTGAATCGGTGGCGGCGGCGCGCCGGCACCTGGCCGCGGGCGAGATTCGCGAGCGGTCACGCAAGGTGATCAAGGCTTGGGAGATCGTCAATGAGCTGCGGCGGAGCCTCGATGAAGAGCGCGGCGGCGAAATCGGCCGCTCGCTGCGGGATCTTTATGTTTATATGCAGAATCGCCTGGTCGAAGCCAACTCCAGGCAGATTGACGCTCCGCTGGCCGAAGTCGAGGGGCTACTGAGGACGCTCGAACAGGGATGGGCGGCCGCATGCGCGGCCAACGAGCCGGCGCAGCAAACTTACGAGCCGGTGAGCTGCACCTGCTGACCGCAGCGGTGCGTGCTAATTTGTGGGTTGGAAAATTTTTTCGGCAATCGAGCCGCCGCCGCGGCGCTGGAGGAGATGGCGTCCGGCGGGCGAATCACGCAGACCCTTCTATTTTCCGGGCCCGAGGGCATCGGAAAAGCGACTCTCGCCCGCCGTTTCGCGGCGCTTTTATTGGGAGATGCGCAGCGCATCGAGCAGGATGATTTAAGCCTCGAATCGAATCTCGAGCTGATCGCCGACCGCGAAAAGTGGCCGGCCGAAAAACGCAATGACGATCCGCTGATATTCGCCTCGCATCCCGATTTTGTAACCTTCGCTCCCGACGGACCGCTGCGCCAGATCACCATTCCGCAGATGCGGTTATTAAAGGATCGCGCGCCGCTCAAACCGCTGAAAGGCAACTGGCGCGTGTTCCTGATCGATCAGATTGACCGGGCCAATGAGCAGGCGGCGAATTCGCTGCTCAAGACGCTGGAAGAGCCTCCGCCGCACCTGATTCTGATCATGACGGCGCGCAATCCCTATGATCTGCTGCCGACCATCCGCTCGCGCGCGGTGATGTTTCGTCTGGCGCCGCTTTCCGACGCGGAAATGCGCGAATTTGTCGCATTTCGGGGCCTAAATGAGCCGGAAAAGCGCAGAAAGCTGGCCGAAGGATCGCCGGGTTTAGCGGTTTCGCTCGATTTGGAATCCTACGAGCGGCGCCGCGCGGCGATGCTCGCGCTGCTGAAGGTGGCGGGCGGATTGGAGCCGTTCGGGAGCTGGCTGAAGCACTCCGAATCGATCGCGATGCGGAGAACCGAGAAGCTCGATTCGTATCTGGACGTGTTATATCTGCTGGTTGAGGATGTGCTGCGCCTGGCAAACGGGGTGGCGGCGATTCGCAATGACGATTTGCGAGCCGAACTGGAGGCGATCGCGGGGCGCGTCTCTTTTGAATGGCTGCGGGCGGCGGTCGTCAAGATCGATGAGATGATGGAGCTGGTGCGGCGCAATATTCAGAAATCTCTGGCGCTTGACGCCTTCGCGGTGGCGCTTGGGAACTGATTGCGCTGCCGCTCGCCATCGTGTTATCAAGGAACCTAGATAGGTATTTCCAGCCACCTTTAAACCCGTGAAGGAGCGTGTAGTGGAGCCCGCAAATCGTAAGTTAATCCGCCCTTCTCTCAACGAGATCAAGGATCAGAGAAACCGCAAGGACGGCCCCAAGAAATCCAGCCCGCCGGATCAGACCAACGCCGAAAATTTCTATTATCTGAAGCAGATGCAGTCGAAAACACCCATGGCCATCGTTTTAAAGGACGGTGAAACGCTCAAAGGCGTGATTGAGTGGTACGACAAAGGGTGCCTGAAGGTGAATCGCGAAGGCGAGCCGAATTTGCTGGTGTTCAAATCGAATATTAAGTACATGTACAAGGCCTGAAGGGGGTCGCCGCCGAAAGGCCACCCGATCTGTCTGCCGAAAGGCATAGGAATTTGATCGATAAATCCCGGAAAATCAGTAACCTCGACCGGGCGCCGGACGCCCAATGATTGAGACGGCGGGGATGAGCGAATTCCTCGCGGTCGAAGTATACTTAAGACGATCTTGTGAAAGCACTCTTCCATCCTTCGACGCGTACGAAAACGGGGGCCATTTTCGTATGTTTGCTGGCGGTCCTGCTGCTGCATGGCTGCGTGGGCTCGACGACGGCGGACACGGCGGATCCTTCCGGCGGCGGTGACAAGAAAAGCAGCAAGGGGAAAGGCGGGCGCCGCAGCTTTGACGGCGGCGGTCCGGCGCCGGTAGTGGTGGCCAAAGTAACGGAAAAGGACGTGCCGATCAGCGTTTCGGTGGTGGGGAACGTGGAGGCATATTCCACCATCAACGTGGTGCCGCAGGTGAGCGGGCAGCTCACGGAGGTGTTTTTCACGGAAGGCGATATCGTCAAAAAAGGCCAGAAGCTGTTCATGATCGATCCGCGGCCGCTGGAGGCGCAGCTTCAGCAGAACATCGCCAATCTGGCGCGCGACCGGGCTTTGATGGCGCAGGCGCAGGCGAATCTGGCGCGCGACATGGCGTCGGAAAAATACGCGCGGGCCGAGGCGCAGCGCTACGCCAAGCTGTTTGATGAAGGCATCGTTTCGAAGGAGCAGGGCGACCAGTATTTAACCAACGCCGATACGATCGCGCAGTCGGTGGCGGCGGACCGGGCGGCGATTGAAAGCTCCAAGGCGCAGGCGCAGGCCGACGAAGCGACCATTGAAAACGCGAAGATCCAGCTCAGCTACAGCACGATACTTTCACCGATCGACGGCAAGACCGGCAACATGACGGTGAAGCTGGGCAACGTGGTGACGGCGAACTCGACGGTGCTCGATACGATCACGCAGCTCGAGCCGATTTATGTGACCTTCGCCGTGCCGGAGGCGAATCTGCCGGACATCAAGCGCTACATGGCGGTTCGCAAGCTGCCGGTGACGGCGCGAACGCAGGACGGCGACGCGGTGGAGCGCGGCGAGCTGACCTTTGTCGATAACAGCGTGGACATGACCACCGGAACGATCAAGCTGAAGGGCACGTTCCCCAACGCCGATCACAAGCTGTGGCCGGGCCAGTACGTGAACGTCACTTTGCAGTTAACGGTGCGGCCTCATGCGCTGGTGGTCCCCAACGAGGCGGTGCAGAGCGGGCAGGACGGGACGTTCGTCTATGTCGTCAAGGACGACAAGACGGTGGAGGCTCGCAATGTGGTCACCGGGCCGCGGGTCGATCAGGACCTGGTGATCGAAAAGGGCCTGGAAGAGGGCGACACGGTGGTGACCGAGGGGCAGTTGCGTCTGGCGCCGGGCTCGCGCGTGCAGATCCGGACGGGAAGCAATGATGACGGTTCGCAGGGCGTGCCGGGAGGCGGGCGCGGCGGCCGGGGCCGCGGCAAATCCACTTAAGGCCTGAAGAGGCGTTTTTGTGAATTTCTCCGAAGTTTTTATACGGCGTCCCATTGCCACCAGTCTTCTGATGGCGGGGATCGCGCTGTTCGGTGTGCTCGGCTACCGGGCGATGCCGGTGAGCGATCTGCCGACGGTCGATTATCCGACGATCAACGTCAATGCCAGCCTGCCTGGCGCGGATCCGAATACCATGTCTTCGGCGGTCGCGTCGGTGCTGGAGCGGCAGTTTACCGGAATTGCGGGGCTCGATTCGATGACCTCGCGCAGCTCCACAGGCAGCACCAACGTCAGCCTGCAATTCAGCCTGGACCGGGATATCGAGGGTGCGGCGACGGATGTGCAGAGCGCGATCGCGGCGGTGACCCCGCTGCTGCCGGCGGGCCTGCCGGCTCCGCCGTCGTTCCACAAGCAGAACCCGTCGGACCAGCCCATCATTTTTCTGAGCCTGTATTCGGACACGCTGCCGATGTCGACCATCGACGAGTTCGCCGAGACGCAGGTGGCGCCGCGCATCGCCATGATCAACGGCGTTTCCCAGGTGCAGGTGATGGGGCAGCAAAAATACGCGGTGCGCGTGCAGCTTGATCCGGACGCGCTGGCGGCGCTGCACATCGGGCTGAACGATATCGACAACCAGCTCAATCAGTGGAACGTAAACAGCCCGCTAGGGACGCTGTATGGTCCCAAGATGGAGTACAACATCTACGCCAACGGCCAGCTTTACAACGCGGCGCAGTTCCGCAAGCTGACCATTGCGTATCAGAACGGGCGTCCGGTTCACCTGGAAGATGTGGCCAACGTCATCGACAGCGTGCAGGATGATAAACAGGCTTCCTGGGTCTACACGCGCGACGAGAAGACGAACAAGTTGCGCGCCAATCGGGCGGTGACGCTGATGGTAATGCGGCAGCCGGGGACCAATACGGTGGAGGTGACCGATCGGGTGCGCGGGCTGATCCCGCTGTTCCGGGAGCAGCTTCCCCCGGCGCTGACGCTTATGGTTCGCGGCGACCGCTCGGTGAGCATCCGGCGCGCGTTCGATGATATCGAGATCACGATGCTGATCACGCTGGTGCTGGTGGTGGGCGTGATTTTCTTTTTCCTGCGAAACATCTCAGCCACGACGATTCCCTCTCTGGCGCTGCCGTTCACCGTGCTGGGGACGCTGGCGGTGATGGCGGCGTTGGATTTCAGCCTGGACAACATGTCGATGATGGCGCTGATCCTGGCGATCGGCTTCATCGTGGACGACGCGATCGTGATGCTCGAAAACATCGTGCGGCATATCGAGCTGGGCGAGCCGCCGTTTGAGGCGGCACTGAAGGGCTCGAAAGAGATCGGCTTCACCATCGTATCGATGACTGTTTCGCTGGCGGCGGTGTTCATCCCGATTCTGTTCATGGGGGGAATTTTGGGCCGCCTGTTCCGGGAATTCGCGGTGACGATCACGGTGGCGATCCTGATTTCGGGCGTGGTTTCGATCACCATGACGCCGATGTTGTGCAGCCGCTTCCTGAAGGCGCACGATCCCAACAAACGCCACAACGTGATTTATCGGGCCACCGAGTGGTTCTTCAATTGGCAGTTCAAGCTTTACGAGTGGAGCCTGAAGCGGGTTTTGAAATACCGGCCGGTGATGGCGGTGATGTTTTTCGTGGTGATCGGCGCGACGCTGTACCTGTTCGCCAAGGTTCCGAAGGGATTTATTCCGGATCAGGATATTGACCAGATCAATTTGCAGATGGTGGCGGCGCAAGGCACTTCCTTTTACGAAATGCTGAAGTACCAGCAGGCGGTGGCCGACATTGTGGCCAACGATCCGAACGTGGATACGTTCATGTCCAGCGTCGGCGGAGGATTCGGCGGGCACGGCGGCAATGAAGCCAGCATGAATATCATTCTGAAGCCGGCCAACCAGCGCACCATGACCATGGCGCAGGTGATGGATGAGCTGCGGCCCAAGATCGGCCGCTTCGCCGGATTTCAGACGTTCATGCGCGTTCCCCCGACGATCAATATCGGAACGCGGGGCTCGCGCGCGGCGTATGAGCTCACGGTATTGAGTCCGGATACGGAGGCGCTAGCGCGGGAATCGAACCGGCTGCTGGAGGCGGTGCAGAAGGAGACCGATTACGTCGTCGATGTCAATACCGATTTGCAGATCAAGAGCCCGCGGGTGAACGTGATTGTGGATCGCGACCGCGCGGCGTCGCTTGGCCTGGACGTGACGCAGATCGAAAACGCGCTTTATTCCGGCTATGGCCCGAAGTGGAGCTCGACGATTTATTCGCCCACCAATCAGTACCAGGTGCTGATGGAGATCCAGCAAAAATATCAGGCGTATTCGGATTACCTGTCGAAAATCTATTTCCATGCCTCCAACGGCGCTTTGATTCCCCTGAAGGAAGTGGTGAAGGTCAAGGACGATGCGATGCCGCAGACGATCAATCACACTTCCGTGCTGCCTTCGGTCACGATTTCGTTCAACTTGAAGGACGGCGTTTCGCTGGGCGAGGCGGTGGACCGGCTGAGCGTGGTGGCGGCTCACACGCTTCCCGACACAATGCAGGTGATGTTCACCGGAACCGCGCAGGTATTTCAGGCCTCGCTCAAGAATCTGACGGTGCTGCTGATTGTCGCTATCGGGGTGGTGTACATCGTTCTGGGCGTGCTGTATGAGAGCTATATTCATCCCTTCACGATTCTTTCCGGACTGCCATCGGCCTGCCTGGGCGCGCTGGCGACGCTGATTGTTTTCCGCGTCGATCTGAACATATATTCCTTCGTCGGGCTGGTGCTGCTGGTCGGATTGGTGAAGAAGAACGCGATTATGCAGATCGACTTTGCGCTCGAAGCCGAGCGCAAGGGGAACAAGACGCCGTCGGAGGCGATTTATGAAGGCTGCCTGATCCGCTTCCGTCCAATCATGATGACGACGTGGGCGGCGCTGCTGGGCGCAGTGCCGATGGCGCTCGGCTACGGCTCGGGCGGGGAAGCGCGGCGACCTTTGGGATTGGCGGTGTGCGGCGGCTTGCTGATCTCGCAGATGGTGACGTTGTATTTGACGCCGGTGGTTTATACGTATATGTCCGCGCTGCTCGAATGGTGGAGGAAACGGCATCCGGAGACGCTGGAGGCGGAGCCAGTTTATGGAGATTGACGCGGAGCCGGTGATTGCTGTGTTTTAGAAGCGAAGCGATACGATGAATTTTTCCGAAACATTTATTCGCCGCCCGATCGCGACCAGCCTTTTGATGGCCGCCATCGCGCTGTTCGGGGTGGTGGCTTACCGGGCGTTGCCGGTGAGCGATCTGCCGAACGTGGATTTTCCGACGCTGCTCATTACCGCGAGCCTGCCGGGGGCGAGCCCGGAGACGATGTCCTCGGCCGTGGCGACTCCGCTGGAAAACCAGTTTTCGACCATCGCCGGCCTGGAGCAGATGACGTCGGTGAACTCGCTGGGATCGACGCAGATCACGCTGGAGTTCGCGCTGACGCGCAGCATGGATGGCGCTGCCGTGGATGTGCAGGCGGCGATCACGCAGGCCGCGAAACTTCTTCCGCAGGGCATGCCCACGCCGCCGACGTTCACCAAAGTGAATCCGGCCGATCAGCCGATTATTTATCTGGTTCTCACGTCGAAGCAGGTCCCGCTATGGACGCTGGACGAGTACGCCGAGACGCGCGTGGCGCAACGGATCTCGATGTCGAGCGGCGTGGCGCAGGTGCAGGTGCTGGGGCAGCAGAAATACGCGGTGCACGTGCAGATGGATCCGCACGCGCTGGCGTCTCACCAGATCGGGATCAACGATGTCGAAAGCGCGCTCAAGACGTGGAACGTGAACCTGCCGACGGGGCAGATCACAGGGCCGCAGCGGGCCTTTACGCTTCAGGCGAGCGGGCAGTTGATGAGCGCGGCGCAGTACAAGCGCATGGTGGTGGCCTATCGCAACGGCGCGCCGGTTCGCCTGGAAGACCTGGGCGACGTTGTGGATGGCGTGCAGGATCGCTATACCGCGTCGTGGTTTTACACGCATGACGACGAGCAGCGCGCGATCGTGCTCGGGATCCAGCGGCAGCCCGGAACGAACACCATCGACGTTACCGACAACATCAAAAAACTCCTGCCGATTTTCAAGCAGGAACTGCCGCCGACGGTGCACATGGACATTCTGTACGACCGCTCCGACACCATTCGCGAATCGTACAAGGACGTTCAGTTCACGATGCTGCTGACGCTGGGACTGGTGATCGCGGTGATTTTCCTTTTCCTGCGCAACGTTTCGGCGACGATCATCCCGAGCCTGGCGCTGCCGTTTTCGATCATCGGGACCTTCAGCGTGATGTACCTGCTCAAGTACAGCCTGGACAATCTGTCGATGATGGCGTTGATCCTTTCGGTGGGCTTCGTGGTCGATGACGCGATCGTGATGCTTGAAAACATTTTCCGCCACATGGAAATGGGCAAGAAGCCGCTGATCGCGTCGCTGGTGGGATCGAAGGAAATCGGATTCACCATCGTTTCGATGACGCTGTCGCTGGCGGCGGTGTTCATTCCGGTGCTGTTTCTGGGCGGCATTTTGGGACGGCTGTTCCGAG
Source organism: Terriglobia bacterium (assembly GCA_021325175.1). Classification (GTDB taxonomy): domain Bacteria; phylum Acidobacteriota; class Terriglobia; order Bryobacterales; family Bryobacteraceae; genus Palsa-187. Next base: position 60,086 of record JAJPHS010000056.1, on the reverse strand, counting down.
AATTTTCGGTGACCATCTGCGTCGCCATTCTGATTTCGGGCGTCGTTTCGGTAACGCTGACGCCGATGCTGTGCAGCCGGTTCCTGCGCGCGCCGGAGCATCACCAGCACGGCCGGCTTTACCACGTCACCGAAAAATTCTTCGACGGCATGCTGCGCGCCTATGACGCGACGCTCAAAGTTTGCCTGCGGCATCGCGTCTTCACCATGGCGACATTCGTCATCGTGCTGGTGGCCACCGGGTGGATGTTCATGGACATCCCCAAGGGCTTCATTCCCGATCAGGATACCGATCAGATCGCGGTGACCACGGAGGCGCTGCAAGGCACTTCGTATTATCAGATGGTCCAGTATCAACAGCAGGTGGCGGACCTGATCCGCCGGGACCCGAACGTGGAAGCGCTGATGTCGACGGTGGGCGGAACGGCCGCGCAAACCGTGGGCGGTCCGAACTTCGGACAGATGCTGGTCCGCCTGAAGCCGCGCGCGCAGCGCAAGCAAGGCGTGAACGATATCATTCGCGAATTGCAGCCGAAGCTGGCGGACGTGCCGGGCATGAAGGTTTATCTACAGAATCCGCCGACGATCCGCATCGGCGGGCAGGTGAGCAAGAGCCTCTATCAGTTCTCGATGCAGTCACCCAACAAGCCGGAGTTGTTCTCCTACTCGCAAAAGATGCAGGACGAGATCGCGAAAATACCGGGGGTGCGCGACGTGACCAGCGATCTGGCGATCACCAGCCCGCAGGTGGAGGTGCAGATCGATCGCGACAAGGCGGGCGCGCTCCAGATCAGCGCCAATACGATTGAAAGCGCGTTCTATGACGCCTATGGGCCGCACTGGGTCTCGACCATTTACGCGGCGATCAACGAATACGAAGTTTTGCTGGAGCTGAAGCCGCAGTTTCAATCCGATCCCAACGTGCTCTCGATGCTGTATCTGAAGGGGACGAACAATCAGTTGGTGCCGCTCGATACGCTGGCGACGCTCAAGACCGACGTCGGCCCGCAGGCCATCAATCACAACGGCCAGCTTACGGCGGTGACCATTTCGTTTGATTTGCAGCCGGGCGTGGCGCTCGGTCCGGTGACGGACAAGATCCGGCAGATCGCGGCGGCGACGCTGCCCAGCACCATCAGCACCAGTTTCCAGGGCGCGGCGAAGGCGTTTGAGAGCTCGCTCGGCAATCTGTGGGTGTTGCTGATGATCGCGATTGTGGTGGTCTACATCGTGCTCGGAATTTTGTATGAGAGCTATATCCACCCGATCACGATTCTTTCGGGTCTGCCGTCGGCGGGATTCGGCGCGCTGCTCACGCTTTATATTTTCCACCTCGACCTGAACATCTATGCGTTCGTCGGCTTGATCATGCTGATCGGCATTGTGAAGAAGAACGCGATTATGCAGATCGATTTCGCGCTGGACGCCGAGCGGAACCAGGGCATGGCGCCCGAGCAGGCGATTTATCAAGGTTGTCTGATTCGTTTCCGCCCGATCATGATGACGACGATGGCGGCGCTGCTCGGCGCGGTGCCGATCGCGGTAGGCTGGGGAGCGGGTGGCGAGGCGCGGCAGTCGCTGGGGCTGGTGGTGGTCGGCGGATTGATGTTCTCGCAGCTAGTGACGCTTTATCTGACGCCGGTGTTTTATACGTACATGGCCAGGATGCAGGCATGGCTGGGCGGCCGCAAGAAGTCGTCGAAACCGGCCGAACAACCCGCGCCCACACCGGCTTAATCCAGGCAAGAAAACGCCGGCGCACGGTCACAATGCGTGTACCGCGCGCCGGCCTGCTGCTACGCTTCGCTTCGGATCATCCGCTTGGCTCGCGGCAATGGGCGCGAGCCGCATCTCTTAAGGCCCGGCCGGCGTCGACGCGATACGATACGCCCGGCCGGGAAGCGGCCGCGATCACGGCGGCGCAGCAGCGAGCGAACGGGGGAGGACATCAGCTCGCTCGCCGCATCGGAGATGCAGGCACTTCGCGCTGCGTAGCCGAAGCCTCGCCGCGCACCGTGCTGCCGCCGCCCATGTAGGCCGTAAGCAGGCTGAGCAGAACGCCGCCCCAGATTACGCCGCCCCATTGTTCGGCGCCGCCCCAATGCAGTACCTGGCTTGCCGGCAAAGCGGTTTTGAACAACGCCACCGCGCCGACAACGGCTCCCAGAATTGCCGTTGCGAGTGTCGCTACACCCCAGGTTGCCAAGCCGTGCATCACGCAGATGTCACGTACCGCTATATCAAAAAGGCGAGCAGCGGTTGCCGCCCCGGCATAAAACGACACCGCCATCGTAATCAGATACCAGGCCATCGCCCAGGGCGTCGATCCCCCGAGCACGCCGTCAATAAAGACACCGAAGGAAAGGAACAAAAGCTCCATTCCGATTGTCACCATGCTGCCGGCCCAGATCGCTCCCCAGGATACCTTTTCCAAATTCAAACGTTCTCCAATCCGCGTACCTATAGGATGCGCGGCAGGATCACGCATTGCATCATCCGCCATTTCAGTTTCACCTCCACAATCTTCTTCTATTTTTCAGATACTATCCGGGCAATGGCGGTTTCAGTTTTAACGAAAATAAGATATTTTTACGATTTCTGCGCTGGAACTTTCCGGTGTATTGCTCTGAATAACTTCAGAAAATCACAAGCGATTACAGTTCAGGCGGTAGGCTAACGTAAAATATTTGACTCGTATTACGGCGCGGCGGGAATATATTGCACTTCCTCCTCAAGCTCCAGGCCGAACCGGTCCCGCACGCGAGCCTTCAGATCGAGAATGAGGCTTCTCAGCTCACGCGCCGAGCCGCCGCCGGTGTTGTAAATCAGATTCGCGTGGTAATCGGCAACGCGAATCGCGCCGTTTGAGCGTCCTTTCGCGCCGGCTTGTTCCAGAAAGAACGCCGCGGGAACTTTGCCTTCGCGGATCACCTCTCCGGGAACCCGGGCGCGCGCGCTTTCCGGCAGCTCGGCGAGCATCAGGTTTTTAAAAATGCTTCCCGCGCAGCGCATCGACGGCGGATATTTGTCGTTGCGGATTTTCAAAATGCTGCTTGCAAGGGACCGCAGCTCGCTGGCATCGGCGGCCTCCATTTGCAGCGTTACGGAAAGGATAATCCAGTTCTTGCAATGTTTAAACGCGCTGTCGCGATACGCGAACCGGCATTCCGCGCGGCCGAACTCGCGAATGGATTCGCCATCGAAAAAGCGCACGCGCGCGACGCGTTCCTCGATCGAATGGCCGTAGGCGCCGGCGTTACCGTACACCGCGCCGCCGACCCATCCGGGGATTCCCGTCATTGTTTCCAGGCCCCGCAAGCCGCGATCGATCGTCGCGTCGACCAAGTCTTGCAAAACCGCGCCCGCTCCGGCCTGGACGGTGGTTCCATCGAAACGGATGGAATTTTCCGTATAGCGCAGAACCGCGCCGGGAACGCCGGAATCGTCGACGATCAGGTTGCTTCCGCCGCCGATCACCTCGCGCGGCCAGCCGCTATCGCGCAGAGCCCGCCATGCCTCCACCAGCGCGGTTTCATCGGCGGCGTCCAGCAGAGCGCGTGCCGGGCCGCCGATCCCGAATCGCGTGTACCGGGCTAGTGGCGCATTGACGAAGACCTGGAGATTGGGAATCGCCAAGAGGCGAAAGAGCATCTGAAGACAATTATAAAGGCCCTGGCGGTTTCGCCACGGGAGCGCGATTTATGTCACAATGCCGGCATGCGGCCCTGTCTGCTGGCGCTGCTTTGTTGCGGGTTGTGCGGTTATGGTCAGGAGCAGCCGCGCGGCGGTCTGGTCAAACTGAATGTGGTCGCGCTCGATAGCCGCGGCGATCCGGTGGGTGATCTGAGCGAGGACGATCTTCAGCTTCGCGATCAAAATAAGCCCTACAAGATCGCTTTTTTTCACAAAAACGACGCAACAGCGCGGATAGCCGCGCCGGAAAAGCTCGGCCCGCACGAATTCTCCAATCGCGCGGCGGCGGCGCCGCCCACGGTCACGCTGGTTCTGCTCGATCTGGTGAATCTGACGATGAACCAGCAGGGCTATGCGCGGACGCAGCTTGCGAACGTGCTGCAAAAGCTGGAATCGACCGATTACGTTTATCTTTATCTGCTGACGGTTCGTGGTCCGCTGGCGATCCGCCCGCTGCCGGAGGGACCGGTGGAGGGCGCGCCCGGCGGCTGGGCGAAAGATGTTGCGCGGATGCTCGATGACGCCTTCGGGCGCGTTTACCGGATGTCGCCGGATATGTATGCCGAGGACCGCGTGAAGCTCACTTACATGTCGCTGGAGTCGGTGGCGTCGCGGCTGGCGGCGTTTCCCGGACGAAAGAGCATCGTGTGGATTTCGCGCGGCGTGCCGATCGCGATCGGGCCGCGAAATTCCACCAGCGGGGGAATTGTCGATTTCGAGCCGCTGCTGCGCGATTTCAGCGCGACCGTGGATAGCGCGACGATCTCGATTTATCCGGTCGGCGATTTGTCCGCGCAATCCTCCCGGGAACCGCAGGATCTGGGGGCGTTCGACGCGCCGGACGAAGCTCCCGTGGGCCGCGGAACGGGCCCGCGGCCGCAGCCGCAAGTGCAAGTGACGGGCGGGGCCGTCGATACGCTTTCCGAGATGGCCCGCATGACGGGCGGGCGCGTGCATTTGAATAACGACATCGGGGCTGCAATTCGCCAGGCGTTTCAGGACGCAAAGCTGAATTACACCATTGGCTACTATCCTGAGGAATGGGATAACAAATTTCACAAAATCCGCCTGAATTGCTCGCGGCGCGGCGTGAAATTGCTGGTTAAGGACGGTTATTACGCTTACGCCGGCACGACGGCGGAGCAGGAAAAGGCCGCGATTGAGGAGGCCACCTGGAGTCCGCTCGATGCGGGCGAAATCGGCGTGCGCGTGGCGGTATCGCCGAGCCGGAAGATGGCGCAAGCCGTGCATCTTGAGATCAAAATCGACGCCAACGATATTCGAATGACGCGCACGGATCAGGATTATTCGGGGCAGGTTTCGATTACGTATGTTGCCTATGACGCCGAGGGGCGCGCTTCGGTGGCGCCGGCGGCGGAGTTTCCGTTTCACATGTCGAGCGAGCAGCGCAATGGCGCGCTGAAAGGAGGCATGTCGCTAAGCCAGGACCGCTCCGCCGCCGACACCGCTCAGCGGATTCGCCTGATCGTGTTTGACCGCGCTGCGAGCACGATTGGATCGGTGACCATCCCGCTTTCGCCGGAGGATCGCAGCCATTGACGGATATATTGTAGGGGTTGAGGTTGCCGGCCGGGGCTGGCGGCTTTGCTCACTTTTTGGTTGAAGATTTTGCAATTTCGGCCATAATACGAGATGCGCGGCATGAACTTTCGGGGCTGCCAGTTTGGAGGGGCGCTTTTGCTCGCCGGACTTGTGCATGCCCAGACGCCGCTGGTCCCGGCCGGCGGTCGCGTGCGTATTCATGCGACCGATATGGCGGTGCTCGAACAGCAGGAGGTCCGCAAGGATCTGCCGTGTACCGTTACGCCGGAAAAGCCGGAACTTGGCTTCGATCTGCGTTTCCATGCCGGTTATGAAGTGAGCATCCCGCTTCAGGAATTGGCTGGAGGGGAAAACCAGCTAACGGTTCTGTTCCGGGTGACGCCGGAGGGCCAGAAAGATCAGCCAGCCTATTTCGTTCAACATTTTCGGGTGCCCGCCATCGACGACGGCGCGCGCGGCGATGCGACGCTGAGTGGAATTTTTGACGTCGGCGAGGGCAGTTACCACATCGACTGGCTGATGCGGGATCGGGCCGAGCGTGTTTGCTCGTTTTATTGGGATGAGGAAGCGGCTCTGGCGCCCAAGGATAAGCAGATCGCGTTGACCATACCGGTCTCGGCGGTGCAGCCGACGGATCCGGAGCAGTTCCGGGATGAGCCGCCGGTGGAGCGGTCGGCAGCCGGGCTAAAGCTGAAATTATTGGTGAATTTCGCGCCGCAGCATTGGGATGCGGCGGCGTTCCGGCCTATCGATACCATCGCGCTGGTCTCGATTCTGCGGCAGATTTCGCGGGAGCCCCGATTTTCGAACTTTTCGATCGTCGCCTTCAACATGCAGGAGCAGCGCATCGTTTACCGGCAAAAAAGTGAAGAAAAGATTGATTTTCCGGCGCTCGGGGAGGCGATTCATTCGATCAAGCTGGGCACCGTCGATATGAGAAAGCTGGCGCAGAAGCACAGCGAAACGGAATTTTTGAGCAATTTGATTCAGAAAGAGATGAAAACAGACGATCATCCGGACGCGGTGGTGTTTGCCGGCCCCAAGGTGATGCTCGACGAAGCTGTTCCAGAGGAAACTTTAAAGCCCCTGGCGGACGTCGATTATCCTGTGTTCTATATGAACTACGCTTTGAACCCGCAGTCGATTCCGTGGCGCGATTCGATCAGCCGGGCGATTAAGGTGTTTAAGGGAACCGAGTACACCATCAGCCGGCCACGCGATTTGTGGTTTGCCGTGTCTGAGATGGTCTCGCGTATAGTAAAATCGAAGCAGCATGGGCAGTTAATGCCCCCGGTCTCGCAGGGTGGAGGTTCGAAGTAAACGCTTTGGCAATTGTTATGCACTCGAATGGCGCCGTCAAAGAACCGTTGCGGAAACTCTTCAGGAAAAATGGAGCGGCAGGTCTGATTTTCGCGATCGCGGCTTTACCGGCCCTGGCGCAGGATCCGCTGTTCACCAATAAGCTGGCGCCTTACGTTTCTTCCCCGGTTCGCGTGGTGGAGCGAATGCTCGATCTGGCGAAGGTCAAACCGGGCGAGACGCTTTATGATTTAGGCTGCGGCGACGGGCGCATTCTGATTGCGGCGGTGAAACGCTATCAGGTGAAAGCGGTCGGCGTGGAGATTTCGCCGAAGCTGGCGGCCAAGGCGCAGGCCTCGATTGAGAGAGCGGGTTTGCAATCGCAGGCGCGCGTGATTCCGGGGGATCTGCTGAATGTGGATTTCAGCGGCGCCGACGTGGTAGCGATTTATCTTTCCACGCAGTTGAACTCCAAACTGCGGCCGCAGTTGGAAAAATATCTGAAGCCGGGCACGCGCGTGGTTTCGCACGATTATCCGGTCCCCGGATGGAAGGCGGTCAAGGTGGATCGCACCGAGGGCGCCAACAGCCACGTAATTTATCTGTACGAAATCCCAGCGGCGAAAGATTAGGACAGTTCGAAACATTCTCAGCGCCTTCATCGGCGCGGCGCTCACGCTGTTTGCCGGGTCCTTTGAATCTCACCTGGAAGTGATCCACCAGCAGCGCGTGGAATGGATGAAGATTCGGATCGCGGCGCCACTGCCCGGAGTGTATCAGGATTTTCGCGCGGCCGCCGGCGATGCCGGGCAGGCGGATGCCGCGCGCGCCGCGGGCGTCGATGTCCTGTTCACTTCGCAAAACGGCGCGGCGATGCGGGGCGGCGTGCTGGTGATGAAAGCTCCCGCGGAGCTGCCCGCGCCCGCGCATCCGGGAGCGGCCCGGGCAAAACATCTGAATTCCGCGTTCAAACAATTTCCTGAAGAAGTGTTCGCGCTGGCGGGCGGCGCGCTCGGCTCCCGACCGGAACTGCAATTTCGCAGCTTCAGCACGCACGTCCTGGCGCGAGAACTCACGGCGGAGGCGATTGGCGCGTCCTTGGCCGAGGGCCGCTTCTACAAGGCATCGGACTGGCTGTGCGATCCGGCGGGATTTTACTTCATCGCCGAGACGAAGGCCGGGGTTTACGACATCGGCGATCCGGCGCCGCTCGGCGCGGACACGCGGCTGCTGGTAAATCTGCCGATTCCGGCGAAAATCGCGCTGGAACGCAGCGGGTCGGTGGTGGCGGAAGCGGCGGCGCGGCGCTTGAGCTATCCGGTGAAGGAACCCGGCGATTACCGGATGCGCGCCTGGTTGACGATCGACGGCGAAACATTCGAGTGGCTGAACACGATGCCGATTCACGTCGAAACGCGCGCTCCGGCGGCCGTTCCCGTGGAGCGGATTCCGGATGAGGTCGAGATTCGCCGGGGTTTGGCGTACGCTGCCGGCGACGGCGATCGGCAGAAGCTCGATCTTTATCTGCCGAAGGGAAAAAGAAGTTTTCCGGTGATGGTTTTCCTGCACGGAGGAGCGTGGCGAAGCGGGGATCGCTCGCAATATACGCCGCTCGGCGCGCGATTCGCGGCAGCGGGCATTGGCGTGGCGATTCCGGATTTTCGCCTGATGCCGAAAGACCCGTATCCGGCGCAGCCCGAGGACGCGGCGACGGCGTTTCGCTGGGTGCAGCGGCACATTGGCGAATACGGCGGCGATCCGGCGCGAATTTATCTCGCCGGGCATTCCTCCGGCGGGCATCTGGCATCGCTGGTCGCGCTCGATCCGAAGTATGGGTTGGAGCGGGGCGCGATTTGCGGCGTGATTTCGATCAGCGGTTTGTACAACGTCGGCAGTCTTGCGGAGTTTCAGAACGCCGATGACGATCCCTCGCCGATCGATCATGTACATCGCGGCGCGCCGCCGTTTTTGTTGACGTACTGCGAATGGGACGAGTTCGGGCTTCCGGAGCAGGCGCGCCGGTTCGCGGCGGCGCTGCGGGAAAAATTTGTCCCGGCGCGACTGGTGTACGTGGAGCGGGAGAATCATCTATCGGAGATTCGGGATATCGCCAAGCCCGGCGACGCGACGGCGCGTGCGATACTCGATTTCATCCAGTGAACCCCCAATTCGACCTCGTCGGCGTCGGCCTGAACGCCACGGATACTTTAATTCTGGTTTCGCACTTTCCCGCTTATGCGGGCAAGGAGCTGATCCAGGAGGAAATTTTGAGCCCGGGCGGGCAGGTGGCGAGCGCGATGGTGACCGCCGCCAGGCTCGGGCTACGGGTAAAATATATCGGCACGGTGGGCGATGATGAGCGCGGCCGCGTGCAGCTTGCAAGCCTGGATGAAAGCGGAATCAATGTGGACGACGTGGAAGTTCGCGGCAATTGTCCGAACCAGACGGCGTACATCATCATCGACCGGTCGACGGGCGAGCGGACGGTTCTTTGGTCGCGGCCCGAGTGCCTGAGACTGCAAGCGTCAAGCATTACGCCCGAAAAAATCGCGGGCGCGCGGATGCTGCACATCGACGGTCACGATACGCCGGCGGTGGAAAAGGCCGCGAGAATCGCGCGCGAGCTCGGAATCCCGGTGAGCGTCGATATCGATACGATTTATCACGGCTTCGATCGCGTGCTGGCCTGCGTCGATTATCTGGTGGCGAGCTCGGATTTTCCCGCGCAGTGGACCAGCGAGCGCGACCCCTTCCGCGCGCTGGAGCTGATCCAGAACGAATATGGGATGCGAGTGGCGGCAATGACGCTGGGCGCGCACGGGGCGCTGGCGCGGGTGGCCGGTGAAGGATTCATTTATTCCCCCGCCTTTGTCGTAAATTGCGTGGATACGACGGGAGCCGGAGACGTGTTTCACGGGGCGTTCTGTTATGCTGTGCTCAAGGGCATGGCGATGCGCGAGACGCTGGAGTTTGCAAACGCGATGGCCGCTTTGAATTGCACGCGCATCGGCGCGCGGGGCGGAATCGGAACGCTCGAGCAGGCGCGGGCGCTGATTGAAAGCTCCGGAAATTCGCGGCGCGCCCATCCCGATTTTGCGGTGCGCAGCTCCCGCGCATGATTCCCCTCCGGTCCACTGAGCGAGCCTACTCGGCGGCGACGGTCACGGCGAGTCTGATCGCGGTGAATACGATCATTTTTTTGTACGAAGTGATGCTGCCGCCCTCCGAGCTGAATCACCTTGTCCGGGAATTCGGGATTGTGCCGGACCGGCTGTGGCTGGCATCGATTTTCACGTCGATGTTTTTGCATGGCGGCTGGCTGCACCTGATCGGGAACATGCTTTTTTTGTGGGTTTTCGGGCGCAATATCGAGGATTTGATCGGCGGCGCGAAATACCTGTTTTTTTATTTGCTGTGCGGCGTGCTGGCGGCGGTGGTGCATATCATTTTCAATCCCTACTCGCGCGTGCCGACCATTGGCGCGAGCGGCGCGATCGCGGGAGTGATGGGCGCCTACCTGGTGAAATTTCCGCGCGCGCGAATCATTACGCTGGTGCCGATCTTTTTTTTCGTGACCACGATGGAGCTACCGGCGGCGTTTTTGCTGTTGTGGTGGTTCGCAATCCAGTTTTTCAACGGATTCGGATCACTGGGGGAGAACGATTTTTCAGGCGGAGGGACGGCGTTTTTCGCGCACATCGGCGGATTTGTGGCGGGGATGTTGCTGATCCGCTTTTTTCCGCCGAGGCAGCGTTTTCGTTCGTGGTACGTGGAGGATTGAGCGAAAGCTTTGCCGGCGTATGCCGGCCTACTCCCCGAAATATTACGCCGTTTAGTACCAATTGCGTCGAAAAATGTCGAAAAGAACTATTGGCCGCGGCATTTTGCTGTGTCATTCTCAATTCAGCCGAGGGCCGGATCGGAGGGCGGCCTTCGGCGACCACTTCAGACAAGCGAAGCATACGAATCGAGCGCTATTCAAGCGCGGCCGAAATCGGTTAAGCTTCCCTTATGTCTTCTGAACAGTGGAATCGACGCGAGTTTTTCGCGGCGCTGGCGGGGGGAGCCGCCGCCTTCTCCATTCCATCGAGAGCGTTCGGCCAGAACGCGCCTGCGCCGATTAAAGCCACGCGACTTTCCGACCGCATCACGATGATGTCAGGCGATGGCGGAAACGTCGGCGTGATCCTGAGCGATAGCGGCCTGATGATGATCGATGGCGGATTGCCGGAGCGCGCCTCGGATATGCTCGGCGCGGTGACCGGGGTAGACGCGCATCCGGTGACGCTGCTGTTCAATACGCACTGGCACTTCGATCACATCGGCTGCAATGAAACGCTGGGCGCCAAGGGCGTCAAGATCATGGCGCAGGAAAACGTCAAGAAACGCTTGAGCGTGCGGACCACCATGGAGTCCATGAATCGCACCTTCGATCCGCTGAAGCCGCAGGGACTGCCGACGCAGGAATTTTCCAAGAGCGGGAAGATGACGTTCGGCAAGGAGAAAATCGAGTATGTTCACATTCCCACGGCGCACACCGACGGCGATACGTACCTGTTCTTTCCCGATGCCAACATCCTGCATACGGGCGATCTGTTGTTCAACGGATTTTACCCGGTGATCGATTATTCGACCGGCGGATGGGTGGGGGGAATGGCGCGCGCCGCCGAAGAGATCGCCCGGCGCTGCGACGCGAAAACAAAAGTCATCCCCGGGCACGGGCCCCTGGCGTCGAAAGACGATCTGAAGGCGGCCGGCGAGATGCTTTCGACGGTGACGCAGCGGCTGGAGAAATTGATCAAGGAAGGAAAATCGGCGGACGAAGCCGTGGCCGCCGCGCCGACCAGGGATTTCGACGACAAGTTCGGGCACGGGGCCTTTAAACCCGACGCCTGGACGCGCATCGCCTACACTAGTATCGTGCGCCATAGCCAGAAATCGTGATTCGTTTTTTCCGTTCGCGAAAACCCGCTCCGCTGGGATACCTGGAGCATCAGGTGATGGATCTGGTGTGGTCGCGCGGGGAATCGAGCGTGCGCGATATCGTGGAGCGAATGGAACGCCCGCTGGCCTACACGACGGTGATGACGACGCTTGACCGTCTTTTTAAAAAAGGGCTGCTCGAGCGGCGCAAATCGGATCGCGCGTTTGTTTATTCGCCGCAAATGACGCGCGCCGAATGGGAGCAGAAGCTCGCGGGCCAACTGGTGAGGAGTCTGCTGGCGGACCGGCGGCGATCGAGCGATGTGCTCATTTCCTCTCTGGTGGATGCGGTGAGCGAGCAGGACGAATCGCTGCTTGAAGATCTGGAGCGGAAAATCCGGCGAAAGCGCCGCGAACTGGAGCGGCAAAGAAAAAAATGAGCTACGGGTTCAAACTCGCCTGTGTTTCTTTGGCCGCTTTTCTGATCGTGAATTGGACGGCGGCGATGATGGTGAGCGGCATTGCGCCCGCGGCGATTCGCGCGGCTGCCGGGATGCGAGCGCGTTCTGCCGCGCGATTGCTGTGGACGCTGCGGATGGCGCCGTCGGCGGCGGCGCTGCTGGCGGTGATGGCGCTCGGCGTACCGAGTTATCTGCGATTCGAGCCGGAAGGCGATGGCGAAGCGGTGGGCGCCGCATGCCTGGTGACAGCGCTGCTTGCGATCGCCGCGCCGCTCAATTCCATGATGCGTTCGGCGCGTGCTGTCTGGCGCTCGCGGCGCGCCGCGGGTTTGCCGATCGCGATGGCGGGAGTGATCCAGCCGCGACTGGTTTTGTCCGGGGAGATCCCGCGGCTGCTTTCTTCGGAAGAGTTGGATGCGGCGCTGCGGCATGAGTACGCGCACGCCGCATCCCGGGACAATTTGAAACGGCTGTTGATGCTGCTGGCGCCGGATTCGTTTGCATTTTTCCGTCCCCTGGCGAGCGTGGAACGAGCCTGGAAAAAATTCGCGGAATGGGCCGCCGACGATGAAGCGGTGAGCGGCGACCGGCGGCGCGCGGTCGCGCTTGCCTCGGCGCTAGTCCGCGTGGCGCGGCTGGGGGCGGCCGCGAAATACGAACTCGTCACGCCGCTGATCGAAGAAGATCTGGCGCTGCGGGTCGAACGGCTGCTGGACGATTCGCATCCGCCCGCGCGCCCGGCGATCCGCGGTCCCTGGACCCTGGCCGCATGCATTGCCGGCCTCGCAGTTATCTTCGCGATCATCCTGCAACCGGGCGCGCAGTCCGGGGCTTACGCGCTGCTTGAAGCCCTGATCCGTTGACCGGATCGGCTATTTCTCGTCCAGCGCGTTTTGGATTCTTTCGCTTAACTGCTCGACAAAATTGCCGGGCAGAAATCCATTCATCCGGCTGGCGACGCGGCCCTGCTTGTCGAACAACACCGTGGTCGGGATCGAAGTGACTTGCAGCAGGCGCTGTAGACCGTCTTCGAAATAGACCGTCTTGCTCCATTTCTGCTGGTCCAGGAAGGGCTCGACGCGGGAATGATCTTCGTCGGTGTCGATGGAGAGAAAAACGACGTCGCGGCGGTCCTTGAATCGCTCCTTCACTTTTTCGTACAGCGGATGCTGGATGCGGCAGGGCTGGCACCAGGTGGCCCAGAAATCGAGAATTACCACGCTGCCCTTGAGATCGGCGAGCGTCAGCGCCTTGCCATCGAGGCCGGTGAGCCGGAATTGCAGCGGATCCGTCGCGGCGAGGTTCGGATCGAGCGCGACGAGGCGCTTTTCGCGCTCCTTCACCATTGCGGAGGTGCGATCGTAGGCAGCCAGGATCAGATCGCCGAGACCTTTTTCGTTATGATGCCGCTTGCGATACAGCTCGCCCAATTTTTGCCGGTCGGCGGAGCGGTCGGCTTCGAGGGCGCGCGCGTCGGGAACGGCGAAGGCGTCGGCGAGGCTTTCGATGGCTTCCTGGAGGCGTCCGTTGGCTTGAAGCGCCTCCGACCAGGCGCGCGCGGTCTCTTCGGAAGGATAGGCTTGAAACGCTTCGCCGGCCAGACGCTCGGCTTCTTTTTTGTTTTCGAGAATCGCCTGGGCGCGCGATTGATAAACCAGCGCGCGAGCGAGACCACGGTCGCGGTCGTCCTGACGGCGTGCTGCATCTGCGCCGGTAGGCGGCGGCGCTTTGCGGATATTTCGCTCGAATGCGCGCGAAAAGTTCAGCGATGTTCCGGCGTTTTCCTTGCCTCCGAGCGCGAGCAGGCTGCGCGCCACGCGATCGAGAATGAGCATGTCGTCGGGCGAGGCGGCCAGCGCCTGCTCGCCGTATTTAACGATGCGCCGGTCGTCTTTGAGGTCGATCGCGGCGCGCGCCAGGATCAGCATAATCTGACCGCGCTGCGTGCTTTGCGGATATTTGGCGAGAAACGCTTCGAGAGTGCGGGTCAGGTCGATAGGGCTGTTGCCGCCTTCCTGAATAGCCTTGGTAAGATCGGCGGTCTCATCGCCGGCGGGTTTGGAAGTCACTTGCGCTCCTACGGGGATCGCCAAAAGAAGCAGTGCGAGCAGCGGGATGAGCCGCGGAGCTTGTGACTTGGATGACGGCGTCATGCCTTCGGATGCGCGGCGCGAATCTGTTCGGCCAGCTCGGCGGCGCGCTCCCGGTCCATATGCATGAAGAGATCGCTTTTGGCGACCTGATCGAGCAGCGGCAGAAACTGCTCGGCGCCGGCCAGGCGTTTGTGATCCCACGCCGACCAGATGTTCAGCAGCGCGTTATCAACTCCAAGTTTGTCATGCTTGACAGCGCGTCGAAATGCTTCGAGCAGGCGCTCGGTTTCGCTGATGCGCTCGAACCAGTCTTGAAGGGCTTTGGCGTTCGGATCGAGCGTATAGTTGAATTTCGCCTCGGTTACTTTGCCGCCATTCTGCCAGCGAAGCGTTTTTGCTCCCATGTTGGCGACTTTCAAGCCCGATTCGAGCGGATGCGAGAAGTGGTCCAGCTTTTCGGCGAGATCGAAAATTTGCGCGGTGGAGGGGATGTCGAGCTGGAATGTTTCCGGATCGTCGTCGGGCGCTTCGCGATAGGCGACCTGGCCGGATGGATCGATGGTGATTTCGACGTAGGCGGGATCGGAACCGGGAAAAGATTTGGTGTAAATAATTTGCGGATCGCCGGCGAATACGGCGGCGGTGAAAGCCAGTCCGAGCAGGGCAGCGGCGAAGTTGCCCGGCGTTTTCATTCAGGCCACCCCCGCGTGGACGTGAGTGGCGTGACAGATCGCGACGGCGACGGCGTCGGCCGCGTCCAAAGAGCGGATGCCAGCGCCGGTGAGCGCCCGCACCATCAACTGCACCTGATGTTTTTCGGCGCGGCCGTAGCCCACCACGCTCATCTTGACCTCAAGCGGCGAATATTCGCCGAGCTTCACGCCCGCTTCGGCGATCGCCAGCAGCACCACGCCGCGAACATGCGCCAGTTTAAGCGCGGTTTTGACGTTTTGCGAATAAAACACCTCTTCGACGGCGGCGGCTTCGGGGGAATGATCGCTGATTACGTCGCGCACGCCGCGCGCGATACAAGCCAGACGGGCTTCCAAGGGATCGCGCGGGGTGGTGGAGATCACACCGTGGCTGAGAACGCTGTGGCGGCGGCCATCGCTTTCAATCATGCCCCAGCCGGTCCGCTCCGAACCGCAGTCGATCCCCAGTACGCGCATGGGTGTTATTGCGCCAACGCTTCCAGCTCTTTTTCGTCGATATCGTAGTTGGAGTACACACTCTGGACGTCGTCGTGTTCCTCCAGAACTTCATTCAGCTTCAGCATGCCGCTGGCGTTCTTGCCTTCCAGGCGAATGAGGTTCTTGGGAATCATGGCGATTTCGGCCTCCTCGGTCGGGATGCCGGCCTTGTGAATCGCTTCGAGCACGCGCTCATGCGCATCGGGCGGTGAAATGACCACCCAGTTGCCGCCGTCGCTGCGAAGGTCCTCGCCGCCGGCGTCGAGAATGATGTTCATCAACTGGTCTTCAGTGGCTTTCTCGCGGTCGATGATGATCTGGCTTTTCCGCTCGAACATCCAGGAGACGCTGCCCTGCTCTCCCAGGTTGCCGCCGTTTTTCGAGAACAGATGGCGGATTTCGCTGACGGTTCGGTTGCGGTTGTCGGTGGCGACGTTGACCAGAACGGCGGCGCCTCCCGGTCCGTAGCCTTCGAACATCACTTCTTCGATTTGGCCGCCCTCGAGCTCACCGGTGCCGCGCATGATAGCGCGCTTGATGTTGTCGGCCGGCATGCTTTCCGCCTTCGCCGCGGCGATCGCGGTGCGCAGGCGCGGGTTGGAGTTGGGATCGCCGCCGCTGCGGGCAGCGATGGTGATTTCTTTAATGAGACGTGTAAAAATTTTTCCGCGCTTGGCGTCGAGGGCGCCTTTTTTATGCTTAATCGTCGCCCACTTTGAATGACCGGACATACGGACCTCTGGCGTGCTTCAGAATTTCAGGGGTACAGTGGAACCCAACTATTCAGCATAACAAATGGCGCCGGTGGCGGCATACTCGCCGCCGCTTATAAGGCGTAGATCTGGCGGCCTGACAGTAAAATCGGGAAAATTTTGTAGGACGCCTCCGCTCATGACGAGGCCGCGATGGCCGAAATGAATGGTGGAGCGAGGTGGCTGGAATCGTGACGCCCGGACCGGAGCGGTTGCTGCTCGTTGATGAAGACGCGAAAAATCGGGAAATGCTGTCGCGGCGCCTTATCCACCGGGGCTATGAGGTGGATGTCGCCGAGAGCGCGGCGCGGGCGATCGAAAAAATCGGCAGCGCGCAGTACGATCTGGTGCTGCTCGATTCGGCCATGCCGGGAATGAACGGGTTGAATCTGCTGAAGCTGCTGCGCGCGACCTGCGCTTCGGCGAATCTTCCGGCGGTTATGGTGACGGCGCTCGATCAGAGCCAGGCCGTTGTGGATACGTTGCATCGGGAAACGGGTTTCGCGGCGCCGCCCCGGCCGGCCTGGCGCCCGAGCCGTGAGGATCGCGACGCGCTCACCGGTTTGGGCAGCCGGAAATGGCTGCTCGATTGTATCGCGAAGTTGAAAAGCGAAAACGCCGATTTCGCGGTCCTGATGGTCGATTTGGATGGATTTGCGGTGGTGAACCACAGCGCCGGACCCGCGGCCGGCGATCTGATTTTGCGCCAGATCGCGGAACGGCTGGAACGGGTGACGCCGCCGGCGGCAATGCCGATCGCCAGGTTGGGCGGAGATAAGTTCGGAATTATTCTGAACACGGCGGATCGCGATACGGCGACGCGGCTGGCCGATTCGATTCTCCAGGAGATCCGCCGGCCTTATTTGATCGACGGGAATGAGGTGCGGCTGAGCGCGAGCCTGGGGATCGCGATGGCGGAAAAAGACGCGCGGCGGGTCGAAGACGTGCTCTGCGGCGCGGATCTGGCGATGCACCGGGCAAAGCAGCGCGGCAAAAATCGCTGGCAGCTATTCGAGGATGAGATGCGCGAGAGCGCGCTGATCCACCTTGCGCTGACGCGGGATTTGCGGCACGCGATCGACCGCGGCGAGCTTTTTCCGGCGTATCAGGCCAAAGTGGATCTTCAGACGCGCCGGATCGTGGGATTCGAGGCGCTGGCACGGTGGCAACATCCCGAGCGAGGGCTGATCCTGCCGGGCTCCTTTATTCCCGTCGCCGAGGAGAGCGGCATGATCATCCCCATCGGCGAATGGATCCTGAGCGAGGCCTGCCGGCAGTTGAAGAAATGGCAGGCGCTGTTTCCATCGACGCCGCCGCTCACGATGAGCGTGAATCTTTCGGTGAAACAGCTCGCCGATTCAGGATTGGCCGAGCGCGTTTATGCCAGCCTGAAAGAAACCGGCATCCCGCCGGAAACGCTGCGGCTGGAGCTGACCGAAAGCGCGCTGATGCTCGATCTGGAATCGTCGCGCGACGCGCTCGCTGAAATTCAGGCGCTGGGCGTCGGGTTGAAGCTGGATGATTTCGGCACCGGTTATTCATCGTTCAGCTATTTGGAAGCGCTGCATTTCAACTCGCTGAAGATCGATCAGTCGTTTGTGGCGCGGGTCAGCCTGGAGCCGGAAAGCCACGCCATCGTGGATTCGATTATCCGGCTGGCGCATGCGCTGGATATGACGGTGGTGGCGGAAGGGATCGAGACGCAGGAACAAGCCGAAGTGCTGGCAAAGCTCGGGTGCGATGCGGGACAGGGGTATTATTTTTCGCGTCCGGTGGATGCGGCGCGGGCCGAAGAACAGCTCCGCGCGGCATTTCGGCGCTAATTGTATGAATTTATACCCCGGGCATAAATTGCCGGCGCTTGCGTCCGGAATGCCCGAGCGGAGGGCGGATTTTAAACCGCGCGGGATGAATCGCGCCGAAAACTACACCATCGCCACGGGGCGGATGGGCGAGCCGGTGCCGCCGCGAATTTTCAGCGGCAGCGCCACAAAGGTAAATTCCTGAACCGGCAGGTTTTCGAGATTCAGGCACTCGATGATGTGAATCCCGCATTCGACCAGCAGGTGAACATGAACCTCCATGTTCGAGGGGACTTTTTCAAAGGCAATGGTATCGGAGCCGGCGGCGAAAACTCCACGCTCGCTTAACCATCGCGCGGCTTCAATCCTCGGACCGGGGCCGCGCGCCTGGGCGCCGGACCCTCCGGTGACGAATCGCCGGGCATCGCGCCAGAATGCGCCCCACCCAGTGCGGATCAGCGCGATGTCTCCGGCGCGCGGCTCGACGCCGCAATCGCGCAAATGCTCCGGCGTAACCGCGAAATCGGGATCGAGGGCGTCCACGCCGGCAAGCCGCGCCACATCGAAGAGCACGCCGCGCCGCCAGATCGGGTCGATCGTGTCCACCGCATAGTCCTCGACGCCGCCCGTATAGGACTGCCGCGGAACGACGCCGGCGTGCATCTTGCCGTCGCAGGAAAAATGGGATAGCGCATCGATGTGGGTACCGACATGGCCGCCGAGCGCCAGCGTTTCCGACGCCGAGCTTGCGCCATTGTTGAGAACAAACTCGCCGTGCAGTTTATTGAGCGTCATCGCGAACGGCGGATGTCCGGGGAAGTGCGGGACGCCGGCGTAGAGCGGCTGCCCCAGATCGTAGAGCTTCATGTGCCCGCTTTTCTCGATCGCCTGCGCGCCGAGGGAGTGACCACGGCGGTCTTTCCGCTCCACCGGCCGAGCTTGAATTCGCGGCCGTAATGCGAGGTCAGGTTGCGGATCGTCACGGTGACGGCGCCCGCGGCGTCGCAGGCATACTGCTCCTCGATTTGCTGGAGCAAGGCGCGATCGGAATGGTCCACCGGCAATTTTTCGAGCTCTCTCGCGTCGGCCAGCAGCGGGTCGAAAGGAAACAGAATTTCATCCCACACGGTGATATCGCCCGAAGGCTGGCCGTCGCCGGCGACCTGGCTCGCTTCGAGATAGCGAAAATCGCCGACGTTGTGAACCGGCTGATAGGATCGGCGAACCACTATCGGCGGGTCGCCGGCGGCGGGCAGGCGCGTGCCGCGCGGAAAAATCGGATCGAAGATCATGCGGTTTCCGGAATCGCTTTCGCGCCACACGCCAAAGTTTCGCGTGAAAACTTCGCGGAGAGCGTAGCCGGAAGTTGCGTCGGCCTGAATCGCGAGACCGATCGCGGTCGCGGATCTGGTGTACTCGCTGCGCTTCACCTTGCGCCCGAACTCTTCGCGCAGCATACGCGAAACCAGCGGCAATTCGCTGCCTCCGCCGGTGACATAGAGCGCCTGAATTTCCTGACCTTCCACCAGACGGGCGGTCGCAGCGAGCGATTCCTCAAGCAGAGGACGGCAGCGATCGTAATAATCGGCGACCGGCACGGTGACCTGGCCCATGCCGTCGCGAATCACGTCCAGATCCAGAACAATTTTTCGCGAATTCGGATGCAGCGCTTCTTTTTGCCTGCGGCACTCGTCGAGAAAGCGAAACAGCTCGGCTGGCACAAGCGAATCGAGCCGTTCTTCTCCCAGGGCCATCGCTGCCAGCAGATGATCGAAGTCGTCGCCGCCCAAGTTCGAAATGCCGTCCCAGGCGATGACGGTGTGCGTGCCGGCGCCGAGCTCGACCAGCGAAACATCGAACGTGCCGCCGCCCAGATCGTACACCAGAAGGCGGCCGGAAGCCTTTTGGCGATGTGCGAACTCGATGGCGGCGGCTGACGGCTCATTGAGCAGGCCGAGAACGGAAAATCCGGCGCGGCGAAAAGCATCGACGGTCAAAAAACGTTGATTGCTGTTGGCGTTGGCGGGTACGCCAAGCATGATTTCGAGCGGCTCATGCTCGCCCGCCCGCGCGCGAATCGCCTCGCGCAGCGCCGTCACCATGCCATTTAACAAATCGGCGAGCAAGCCGCCCGGCTCAATGCGCGTTTGCGGGCCGGCGTCCTCGAGGTAACGCTTAATCGAACGAAGGATGGTCCATTCAGGCTCGCTTTGCAGGTGCCAGGCGTCCCATCCATATCTCCTCTGGTCGCCGCGCAGGGCGATCAGTGCGGGAAACCAGTCGAAGGTGCCCTCCGCGGTCTCGAAAGAGACCAGCGGATAATTCCCCCGATCCGCGGACGCGACGACAATGCGAGTCGTGCCGAAATCGATCCCCAGCTTCATCTCTTTGTCTTAACACACTAGAATAGTTTGCAATGACGAAGTTTCTTATGTTATTGCCGCTTCTGGTTTGGGCGCCGGCGAACGCGCAGCGGCTGGAAAATTTGAAGCAACTTACCTTCGGCGGGCAGAACGCGGAAGCCTACTGGTCGCCGGACGGCAAGCGGCTCATTTTTCAATCGACGCGCGACGGCCGGTCCTGCGACCAGCAGTACATCATGAACGCGGACGGCTCCAACGTCCACATGGTTTCGACCGGCAAAGGCGTGACGACGTGCGGATATTTTCTGGGCGACAACAAACATATTATTTACGCCTCGACGCATGAATCCGGCGACGCCTGCCCGCCGCCGGCCGATCGCAGCCGCGGCTATGTTTGGGCCGTCTATCCCGAATTCGAGATTTATCTCGCCACCGACGATGGAAAAATCATTAAGAAGCTCACCGGTGCTCCGGGGTATGACGCCGAAGGCACGGTGAACTGGAAGACGAAGAAGATTGTTTACACCTCGCTCGCTTCAAAAGATCTGGATTTGTGGGTGATGAATGAAGACGGCAGCGGCAAGAAGCGAATTACCGCGACTGAAGGCTACGATGGCGGCGCGGTGTTTTCGCGCGATGGCGCAAAATTGGTCTGGCGCGCCAATCATCCCGACACTGCCGAGAAGCTGGCAAGCTATCGCGACTTACTGAAAGACAATCTGACAACTCCGATGAAGATGGAGTTATTTATTGCCGACGCAGACGGAAAGAATCAGAAGCAGATTACAAATTTCGGGTGCGCGAGCTTCGCCCCGACCTTTACTCCGGATGGAAAGAAGATTCTGTTTTCTTCCAATAAGCAAAAATGCGACAGCCGGCAGTTCGAGTTATATCTCATCAATCTGGATGGCTCCGGCTTGCGGCAAGTCACGGACTTCGGCGGATTCACGTCGTTTCCGGAGTTTTCGCCCGACGGAAAGAAGCTGGTTTTCGCCACGGATTACAAGGCGACCGGCCATTACGAATTCAACATTTTTACGGCGGATTGGAAATGACGCGCGCTGCCGCATTTTTGCTGCTCCTCGCGCTGGCGCTTGATGCACAGCCGCGAAAAAAAGTTCTGGCGATCGGCGCGGCGGCCGGATATCAGCATGACGAAACCACCGACGGGCTGGCGACCATCTGGAAGCTCGGCAAGGAAACCGGCTTATGGGACACGTTCATCCGGACCGATACTCAACTGATTACGAAAAAGAAGCTGCCGCTGAACGCGAAGAATCTTGATTTCTTCGACGCGGTTGTGTTTTATACGACGGGAGAGCTTGCCATCGACGACGAGCAGAAAGCCGCGCTGATGAGCTTCATTCACGATGACGGCAAAGGCTTCGTGGGATTGCATTCGGCCATCGATACGTTTTACAAGTGGCCGCAGTTCGGCGAGATGACGGGCGCGTGGTTTGAAAATCACCCCTGGGGAGTGTTTCAAGCTCCGGTGATCGTGGAGGATCCGAATTTTCCGGCGATGAAGGCGTTTCCGCGCGAGTTCGTGATTGAAGATGAGATTTATGAGCCAACTAAGGACTTTTCGCGTGAAAAAACGCGCGTTTTAGCGCGGTTGGATGAGACGAAAATCGATCTGAAGAATCCGCTGGTGAAGCGAACCGATAAAGATTTCCCGGTGGCGTGGGCAAAGATGTACGGCAAGGGACGCGTGTTTTATTCGACATTCGGGCATACGGCGGAATCCTGGACGCGGCCCGATGTGCAGGCGATGTATCGCGAGGCGGTGAAATGGTCGCTGGGGTTGATCCCGGGCGACGCAACGCCCCGGCCGCGGCCGTAGAGATTTAATCGCCAGAAGTTTCGGGGCGAACAATCGCGCCGTTCTGTAAGGCGAGGCGGTGGCGCAACTGCTGAGTTTGGCGGCGATGGCAGAGCAGGCAGAGGGTGCGGATGTTTTCGAGATCGCACTCCCCGCCACCCTCGACGACGGGGACGATGTGATCGGCATCCCAAAGCGACTTGCGGGAGCAACGTTTCAGCCCCCAATATTGGAGCAGTCTCAAACGATGGACGCCGCGGGCGCGCTTGAGCTCGATGAATGCGGCGCCGGTGTCGATCCGGCACAAGGCGCAGATGCCGTGGTCGCGCAGGAAAACCTGCTCCCGTAAATAACCGGGATCGGTGCGCAGGCGCCATTCGTGGACGCAAAAATCGGAACAAAACGTGTAGCGGCCCGCCGGAATTTCAAGATTGCACCAGCGGCAGAGCGGCCGGCCATTCGGACCGCGGGCCAGCGAGGAGCGATCGGCGAAACCGCCGGGCATCGTGCGGGAGGTGGACACAAGTGATTTCTTCCAAACATTTTAAACCCGGGATGTGTAACGTTTTTCGAAACGAATGCGACGGAAGGCGAATCTGATGTACATGCGCTGGAGACGAATCGTGATTCCCGCGGCTGTGATTTCGGCGGCGGGCGGGACGGCGGCGGCGATCGCGGGCTTGTACGCGGTTCGCAAATTGACCGGGCTGCTGGTGCGGCGCGCGGTGGATTTACGCGGGAAGGTCGTGCTGATTACCGGCGGATCGCGCGGGCTGGGGCTGGCGATGGCGCGCGAGTTCGGCAAGGCCGGGTGCCGGATTGCGATCTGCGCCCGGGACCGGCACGAGCTGGACGAAGCGGAACGGCGGCTACACCGCGTGGGCCGCGAGGTGGCGACATTCGTCTGCGATGTGACGCAGCGCGCGGATATCGCGGGCATGATCCGGGACGTGATGGAGCGCTTCGGGCGGATCGACATTCTGGTGAACAATGCCGGCGAGATGCGCGTGGCGCCGGTGGAAAGCCTGGAGCGCGCCGATTTCGAATCGGCCATGGCCACGATGTTTTGGGGTCCGGTGGATCTCACCCTGGAAGTCCTGCCGCACATGAGAAGGCAGCGCGGCGGCCACATCGTCAACGTGACGTCGGTTGGCGGCCGCGTCGCGGTGCCGCGGCTGATCCCTTATTGCTGCGCGAAGTTCGCCTTCGTCGCATTTTCCGACGGGCTGGCCGCGGAGCTGGACCGCGAGCGGATTCGCGTCTTGACCGTGGTTCCGGGATTGATGCGGACCGGGTCGTATTTGAAAGCGCAATTCAAGGGCGACGCGGCGCACGAGTTCACCTGGTTCGGCCTGGCGGCGAATCTTCCGGGATTCTCGGCGCCGGCCCATTACGCCGCTCGAAAAATCCGGCGCGCGGTGGAAGCGGGCCGGATGACGCTGACGATCACCTGGCCGGCGAAACTGCTGGTGCGGATGGAGGCCATGTTTCCCGAGGTGACGCGGCACCTGATGGCGGGAGTGAATGAATACGTGCTGCCGCATCCGGAGGGAACCAAGACGCTGATTGCGGGTAAGGTGCTGAACGAGAGCTTCAAGGGTATTTTCCGGTTGTTCACGACGCTAGGCAGGTCGGCGGCGACGGAATTGAATCAAGGGTGAGTACGCCTTGTGGGAGCAATCCGCCCTCGGACATTCGCCCCCCTTTACAAGCCGAGTAGGCTACGCTAGAGTTGACGCGTAATCCATGGGTGTTCAAGAACGTCGGCTCCGCGAGAAAAGAGAACTTCGCGAGGAAATTCTCGAGGCGGCTCGCGACCTGTTCGTGCGCGAGGGCTTCGAGAACGTTTCCATGCGCAAAATCGCGGAAAAGATCGAATACTCGCCCACCACGATTTATCTTTATTTCCAGGACAAAGCCGATCTGCTCGACTGCCTGTGCGAAGAAACGCTGGCGCGCCTGATCCGCAGGCAAACCGAATTGGATCAGACGATTGCTGATCCGGTGGAACGGCTGCGCGCCGGACTTCGCGCCTACATCGAGTTCGGACGCAAGCATTCGAACTCTTATCAGGTCTCGTTCATGATGCCGCAGCCGTTCGACGATCCCGAGCGCTGCCCGCGGGCCCACGCCGCCGGCGAAAAGGCGTTTGATCATCTGCGCGGCGTGCTCCGGGAGTGCCAACGTCAGGGACGCATCCAGGTAAGCGATCTTGAGGCCAGCGCGCGGGCATTATGGGCGACGATTCACGGAATCACCTCCCTGCTCATCGCCAAACCGCGCTTCCCCTGGATCGATCCGGATCGCGTCATCGATACCGTGATCGCGCAGGCGCTGGACGGGATTCACGCCGATCAAAGCTCGCGATAGCTGGCCAGCTTCACGCCCGCCTCATCGACCGCGGCGCGAACCGCGGGCGAGGTCAGCGCGCGCAGCTCCCGCTCGCGGCTTTCCTTGAGCCGGGTTCGGGCCGCGCGCAATTCATCGGTGCAAAAACCGGGGTGGCACATAAACTCCGTCACGCCTTCCGGCAGCGCGCGGATCAGGGCCGCCAGCTCCGCTGCATTATATTTGCCCGTAATTTGAAATCCCGCGAAGTGATCGGTGGAGCGGCAGCCGCGCCGCGCCAGAACTCGGGCGAATCGCGCGCGAGCTCCGCCGAGCGCCCGATTGACGGCGCGCCGCTTCCATCCGACCCCGCTCGCGTGCAGCGGAAAATCGAAAGGCCGGCGAACCCAAGGGATCGAATATTCCTGCGAGATGCGCGCCACCGCATCGAGCACCGGCGGAAGCAGATGCGTGTGCTTGTGCGTGTCCAGATGTGTCGGATGCAGGCCCGCGCCAATGATCTTGCGGACCTGCGCGGACAATTCCTGGTAAATGCCGATTCGGCCCAGCGACAGCACCAGCCTGGCGATCGAATCCGGCAATCCCGGCGATCCAACCAGCACCAGATGGCAGCCGATATCGAGCGTGGGATTTTCCTTCGCCAGCCGCACCGCGTCGTCGAACGCATCGCCGGTGGCCATGATCGTCGCCGCGGTCAGAATGCCGTTGCGATGCGCCTCGACGATACCTTCGTTCACGTCGCGCGTAAAGCCGAAATCATCGGCATTTACAACGAGTTTACGCATGAAAATACAGCCGAAGCTCCGCGCCGGAACACTAGAACAATCCCAATTTAATATGCAAAAATTTCTTTGGGTTCGCGCGGAAATCCTCAAGCAGCCCATGCAACTCGCTGGTGGCGCCGTTGAGCGACTGATAAAGCGAAGGATCGTTCATCAGCAGCCCGATGGTTCCCTGGCCGCTGTTGATTTTATCAAGCAGCGTATTCATCCGTTGCAGCGACGAGCTCAGTTGATCATGCAGATCGCCGTTGTTCACCAGCGCGCCGATCGTTCCCTTTCCCGAATTGATGGTGTCGATGGTCCGCTGAATTCCCGCGATCGCTTTTCGCAGATCGCCGATGGTGGCGCGGGCGTCGTCATACATGGCCGGGTCTTTGATCAGCTTGCCGACCGTGCCCTGTCCCTGCTCGATTCCATCCATCAGCGTAGTCACGCGCGCCAGAGTGCCGCGCAAATCATTGTAGAGCGTGTCATCGTTGATCAGTTTCGGAATCGTGCCCTTGTTGGAATTGAGCGCGCCGATCAGCTTCTGTCCTTCGTTCACCACGCCGACGGCTTTGTCGTAGAGCGTCGGATCCACCAGGAACTTGCCGATGGTCCCCTGTCCGGACTGCACTTCGTTGAGCAATTGATCCACTCTGGTGAGAATGCCTTGCAGCGCGGCGACCGCGGAATAGCTCTGCCGCACGACGTCTTCAAACTCGGCGACGTTGGTGCTCGGAACCTCCGCGCCGGGCTTGATGGTTTGCGGGCTGCGGCCCTTCGTGATATTGATGTACTTGGTGCCGAGCAGATTCCCCTGCGCGATCTGCGCCTGCGAGTCGACGGGAATATCCTTGAGAAATTTCGTGTTGATGTCCAGCTCAACTTTTATCACCCGCTGGGGATTATCGGATCCGGAGAGCGCGACATTGCTGACCTTGCCTACGACGATGCCGTTCAGCCGCACCGGAGCGCCCGCCGCAAGATCGCCCGAATCGCCGAGATACGTATAGACTTTTGACGTGCTCTCCCAGAAGCCACCCGACCCGGTGAGCAGAAAAATTAGATATCCGAGCAAGGTCAGGGCGGCGATGGCCATCAGGCCCACGCGCAACTCCGCCCATTTGACTCTGGTTCGTTGCGGCATCCGTTAACGCTTCATTTCGCGAATTTTTTCACGTAGGGATCTTTGGCGGCCGCCAGATCAGCCAGACTACCCTCGAAGACAAGGCGCCCTCCATTCATGACGAAAAACCTGGTTCGCGCCGCATTGCCCCCGTTTTGCGAGGCCGCCTCAATCTGCCCACTGCTCGGATTGTAGCGAAATTTTGCCATAAGGTGCCCATCCTGAAAACGATGCGTCACCAGGAGCGCGGAGGCATTCAACGTATCCCGCTCTTTCAAAATCAGGCTGATGATGGTGTAGGCGGTAATGGGATCCAGCCCGGCGGTGGGCGAGTCGTAAAGCACCAGGCGCGGCTCGGTGACGATGGCGCGCGCGATTCCTACGCGGCGCCGCATGCCGCCGGAAAGCTCGCTCGGAAATTTATCGAGCGTCTGCTCCAAATCCACAAAGCGAAGAGCCTGGCGCACTTTTTCCTCCACTTCGCCATGGTGGTTGCGGGAGGCGCGTGCGGCAACCGAATTGAGCAGGGGATATGCAACGTTTTCGGCGATGGTCATGGAATCGAACAGCCCGCCTTCCTGAAACAGAATTCCCATGCGCGCCCGCATCTGGAACCATTCGGGCTCGGTGAAGTCGGTCACATCCTCGCCGAAGGCGTAAATGCGGCCGGAATCCGGCTTCAGCAGTCCCAGCGCGGTTTTGAGCAGTGTGGTTTTGCCGCTGCCGGCTACGCCATAAATGATGACGGTTTCGCCCGGAGTGATGCGAAACGAAACCTGATCGAGCGCCGGCGTGTCCTCGAACTTTAAACTCACGTTGTCAAAGCGCAGAATCTCCGGTTCGCTCATCGCATGTTGATGAAGATCGCGCCGATGAAGTACGTGGTCACGAAAATCCAGATGGAGCTGACCACCACGGCGCGGGTGGTTGCCCGGCCGACGCCCTCCGTGCCGCCGGTGGTCCGGATCCCGTAAAAACATCCGACCAGCGCAATAATGATCGCGAAGGCGAAAGGCTTGATGGTTCCCTCCGCAACATCGGCATACGCCAGATTCTGGTAGGCGGGAACCCAATACTGTGAAAACGGGACCGCGAACTGGAAGTGCGCGATGATGTATCCGCCCACCAGCCCCAGGAAATCGGCGATGATGGTCAGCAGCGGCAGCGTCACGGCGGTGGCGATCAGGCGCGGCGTCACTAATTTCTGAATGGGGTCGGTTCCGAGCGCGCGCATGGCGTCGATCTGCTCGGTGACTTTCATCGATCCCAGCTCGCTGGCGATCCCGCTTGCGTTTCTTCCGGCCACCAGCAGGGCGACGAGCACCGGACCCAGCTCGCGGATCAGCGCCACAGAAACGACATAGCCGATCTGGCCGATGGCGCCGTAGGTCCGCAAGGCGCGCGCCATTTGCTGGCCCATGATCAATCCGCTGAACAAGCCGATCAGCATCACGATCAGCAGCGAGCCGAACCCGATCACGTCCATCTGGATCAGGATGTCGTCGCCGTAATGCGGGGTGCGGAACACGTTCCGCATCGCCCTGCCGCTCATCACAACAAAATCCTGAAATGACGCGACCGGCCGCTTCAGAAAATCGAGCAATCGAGGTCCCCCGTTGATGACGATGCTAACATGTGATTACTGTGAAAGGCCTGACCGATATTGAGGGAATCCTGGTAGGTCACGTTACCGATTATGACGGATTGACGGGCTGCACGGTCGTACTATGCGAGGCGGGCGCGGTTGCGGGCGGCGATATTCGCGGATCGGCCACCGGCACCGAAGAATGGGATGTGCTGAATCCGCTTCACGTTACCGATCGCATTCACGCCGTGTCGCTCGCCGGGCGCAGCGCCTTCGGCCTGGAAGCGGCAAGCGGCGTGCGGCGATTTCTGGAGCATAAAGGAATCGGATTTAAGTTCGGAAATGCGCGTATCCCGATTGTTCCGGCCGCGATTTTGTTTGATTTAGGGATGGGCAAATTAAGCGCGCGGCCGACGCGGGAGATGGGCGAATCGGCGTGCGCGGCGGCCACCGCCGGGCCGGTTCCGGAGGGCGCCGTCGGCGCGGGCGCCGGCGCCACCGTGGGAAAAATCCTTGGGATGAAGAACGCGATGAAATCCGGGATCGGCTCGTTCACGGTGGAGCTGAACGACGGCATCAAGGTTTCGGCGCTCGCGGCGGTGAACGCTTTGGGAGATGTGCGCGATCCCAAAACCGGAAAAATCGTGGCGGGCGCAAGGAAATCGCCGGACAGCATGGAGTTCGCCGACGCGGCGGCGCTGATGAAATCCGGCGCGCGCCTCCGTCCCGCGCCGCAAAATACTTCGCTGGTTGTGGTCGCGACCAATGCTTCGCTCAATAAAGTAGAAGCGACCAAGCTCGCGCAACTGGCGAGCTTGGGAATGGCGCGCACGATCGATCCCGTCAATACCATGTCTGATGGCGATCTGGTCATCGCGCTGTCGATGGGCGAGCGGAAGATGCCGATCGATGCGCTGGGGGTCGCAGCGGCGGAGGCTGTAGCGGAATCGATTTTGCGGGCGGTGCGGCTGGCGCCCACGCTCGGCGGCTTGCCGGGCTTGAAGAAATAGTCGCTACGGTTTTTTCCAGGAATCGAGAATCGAACGCAAAGTAAACAAGTCGATGCCGAGCGTTTGCTTGTCTCCTTCATCGATCGGCGCGTTTTTATTCAGGTAATCGATATTTTCGACGGCTCGCTCCAGCACGTCGCGTTTTCCTTGCCAATCGGTTCCGTTGACGGCTTCCCGCACCTCGCGCAGATCTTTGAGCGCAGCCGCAAGGCGCTCGCGCTGCGCCGGGTTGAGTTTCTCGCGAGGAATGGCGTTCTGGATGTCCTTATCGGTCCGCTCAACGCCGTCGCGAACCCGCTCGCGCAAATCCTGCTGCTCCTTGCCCTGTGCGCCGGGAATAAGCAAAATCGCCGCGAAGGTGAAGAATAGAATCCGCCGCGTCATGGCTCAATTTTATTACAGCGGGCAGGATCACAGCGCTTCCAGGTGTACTTGTCCCGTCTATGGACCCTACTGCGAAAAAACCTGAGACATGTCTCTCGCGGATTCAATTTCGAACCAGGCCGTTCGGGCGCGATTGGCGAGTTGTTCACCGAAGCGCGGGGCGACGAGCGACATGAATTTGTCCTCGAGTGTCTTTGTCGAGACCGGATTCTCCGGATTCCCACGCGGATAATCGGAGGCGCCTCGCAAGATCGTCCCATCGGCCAGTTTGATCGCGACGCGCGAGGGCCACGCCGCCGGATATTTCGCGGTAAGGTCGGGCGCGACTCGAACCTGCGTGCGCCGGAGCAGCGCGGCGATTTTCGGGTCGCGTACGCCTTCCGGTCCAAAGCGATCGTCGGAAAATTGCTCCAAGCCGGCGCGCCCTTCCGCCAGAGCGGCCGCGACGCAATAGGCGATGCTGAATTTGGCCTGATACGGTGTCCGGGGATTCATCTGCTTCACGATTTCAAATCCGGGACCGTAAGTTTCAATTTCGATCCCGGCGATTCCGGCCGATGGCCGGAGATCGAGCGCGACATCGATCGCGGTGTGCGTGTGGCCGCAGCAGGAATGGAGCTTGTAGCAATTTTCCGCGATTTTCCACTGCCGGCCCAGCCCATCTGTGATCCGCGACGCGTCGTGCGCCTGGCTCATTGCGCGAAAAAATCCGCGATCGCCTTCGAGCACCCGCGAGGCGCCGGTAAATCCCGCGCGCGCCAGATCGGCGGCGATCAGCCCGTTCAACGCCGCCTTGCCGGGATGCAGATGCTTGCTCATCGCTCCTTCGGCGTTGAACTCCCACAGCCCGGCGGCCTGTGTTCCGGCGCTGCCGAGGGCGTTTTGCATTTGATCCGCGTTGAGGCCGAGGAGCGATCCCGCGGCGGCCGCGGCCCCGAAAGTGGCGGCGGTCCCGGTCGGATGCCAGAAGCGATAATGGCTCGGATTTACGGCCTCTCCGACGCGCAGCGCGGCCTCGTAGCCAAGGGCGACCGCGAGCAGAAACGCGCCTCCGTTGGCGTGCTCCCGTTCGGCGATGGCCAGCGCCGCGGGAATCACCGGCGCGGCCGCGTGCAACGTCGAGCCTTTATGCACGTCATCGTATTCAAGGATATGCGAGGCGACTCCGTTGGCGAAAGCTGCCGCGGGCGCGCTGGATCGGGGCGCCGAAAAAATGGTCGCTTCATCGGAAGCGCCGAAACTCGCCGCAACGCGCTGGGCCATGCGCGCGGGCGGCTCGATCGATCCGGCGAGCGCGGAGCCCAGCCAATCGAGAACCGCCCGGCGCGTGTGTTCCAGCGCAGCGTCGGGCAGGGAAGTGGTGGTTGCGAGAAATTCCGCGAGCGCGCGCGTTTCGCCGGGCATCCTGATTTATCCTCGTAACGCTTGCAGGGTCGCCTGGTAGGTTGCGGTCGAAATTCTGGCCGCGATCAGCACAGGTCCGGCATGGCCGGCGGATTCGCGCAGCGCGCCGCGAAGCTCTTCTTCAGTTGTGCAGCAATGGGCGCGAACGCCAAGGCCGGACGAAACGCTTTGCCAATCGATTTCCCCGATCCGCACGCCATCGGGAGCGTAGCCGCGCTGCTGTTGTTTTACTTTGATCAGCGTAAGGTCGCCATCGTCAAACACGATCACGCGCACCGGCACATTTTCCCGCGCGGCGGTGCGCAACTCCGCGAGACAGATGAGCAGACCGCCGTCGCCGGTGAACGCGATCACCGGTTTTGCCCGATCCAGCAGCGCCGCGCCGATTGCGGCGGGCAGCGCGAATCCCATCGTCGAAAGCCCGTTGGAGATGAGCACGCCGTTCGGTTGCGAAGCGGGCCACAACGCCATCACCGGAAACATGTGCGCGCCGGCGTCTACCGTGATGCGCGCGCCTTCGTATACTTCCGCCGCGATGTCGACGACGCGATGGGGAACAAGACCGTTTCCCGGCGGCCGCATCCGTGCCCGCTGCTTTGCGGCGAGATCCTCAACTTCCTCGCGGCGCCACTCGCTTGGGCCCAGCGGCAGAGACGCGAGAAGCCCGGAAACATCGCCGGTCAGCGCGGCGGCGAGCGGGATCTGCGATTGCCGCATCGGTCCGGCGGCGAGCGAAACCACGGGTTGCCGAAAATTCCAGGGGCGGGGAATCAGTTCCACCGGATCCAGCCCGACGGCGATCAGCAGATCGGCTCGTTCGATGATCTCGCGCTCCAGCGTGCCGTTAGTGAAGACGCCGCCGAACCAGGGGCAGCGATCCGGGACCACGCCCTTTGCTTTATACGTGACCAGCGCGGGGATCGAAAAACGCTCGCACAGCGCGGCGATATTCTTCATCCGTCCCCCGAGCCCGACCAAAAACAGCGGACGCCTGGCTTCGGCGACAATCGGCGGAATCGCGGCTGGCGCCATCGCGTGAGCGCTTCGTGACCGCGGTGCGTGCTCGCGCGCCGGCGCATTGGTGACGTCGCTGGAAAGATCGATGTGCGCGGGACCGGGCGGAAATGTTTCGGCCGCCTCCAGGGCGCATGCGAGCGCTTGCGGCGCCTCATCGGCGGTGGGACGCCCGGTCCATTTCACCACCGGCTCGAAAATCTCACTCTGCGGCAGAACCTGATGCTGCATCCGGCCGGGTTGACAATCGGTCAGCACGATCAACGGCGCGCGCTCCAGAAATGCATTGGCTACGCCGTTCATCAGCGATGCCGCTCCGGGGCCGAGCGTCGCCAGACACGCGCCCGGCCGGCCGGTGATTTCCGCCTGCGCGGTGGCCATGAACGCCGCCGCGGTCTCGGTGTGCGCCAGCGTGAAAGGAAGACCGGCGAGGCGCGCGGCCTCGATCAGATCGGCGTTGCTGCCGCCGCCGGGCATGCCGAACAGCCGCTGCACGCCCGCCGATTGCAGCGTGCGAATGATCAGGCCCGCGTTGGTCATAGATGTTTCAGCCGATCGGCGGCGGCGCGAAAGGATTCGCCCGCGCGCAACGCTTTGGCGAAAATCTCATCGCGCGATTGCAACTGGTGAGCGATTTCGGCCGCTTCCCTCAGCCGGTCGCCGGGGATGCGGAGGATGCCGGTTTCATCGGCCGCGATAAAATCCCCCAATTTAACTTCGATTCCGCCGGCCGTGACCGGCGCGCCGATCGCTTCGGTCTTGATGCGCCCTTTTCCCGAAAGCGGGGTGAGGCGCCGGCTCGCCAGCCACAAGCCGGTGTTCTGAATTTCGGCGAGATCGCGGCACGCTCCGTCGATAATCACTCCGGATGCTCCTTTGTTCCGCGCGGCGATCGCGGCCAGCCCGCCGAAGGTGGAAATCGCCTCGCCGCCAACGTCGAATACCAGGATCGCGCCCGGCGTGATCGCCTCGATCACGTTCGCGATCCCGAACTCTTCGACGGGAAATTCGCCGGTCGTTTCTTTCACCGTTAGCGCCGGACCCAGAATCGAACCCGCGCCGCTGCGCAGCACGAGCCCTTCCATCACGCCGCGGATGCGGAGCTGATCGAGCGCGTCGCTCCAGGTAGCGGAGGCGAATTTCATCCGGCTACGTCGGCAGTCCTGCGGCTGCGCAACTCGAGATAAGTTCGGATCGCCTCATCCAGCGGCGGCATCGGCGCGATGCCGAGTGATTCCATCCTGGCGTTTGACAGCGCCGAATATTTCGGGCGCCGCGCCGCGGTGCGAAACTCGCGTTCGTTGGTCGCCTTCAACGGCGGATGAAGGCCGGCGGCGGCGAAGATTTTCACCGCCCAGTCGAACCAGGATATCGGAGCGCCCCCGCCGGCATGCACGATTCCTTCCGCGCCGCGCTCGACAAGATCCACCGTGCGCGAGGCGAGCGCGGGAGCAAACGTGGGCGAGGCGACATGATCTTCCACCACCCGAATGGGCTGACCAGTGCGCGCCAGCCGAAGCATCAGCTCGACGAAATTGCCGCGCGCCGTCGCCAGACCGCCTGGGCCGTAAACCCCGGAGGTGCGCAGAATCAGCAGGCGATCCAGGTACGCGCGCGCGTACATTTCGCCCGCGAGCTTCGAGACCGCGTAAGCTCCCAGCGGATGCGGCGGGTCCTCTTCGGTGTAGGCGCGCCCGGCGAGCCCATCGAAGACGTAATCGGTCGAAAAATGGACGAAGCGCGCGTCGGCCTGGCGGCACGCCATCGCCAGATTGCGCACGGCGAGCGCGTTCACTTGGAACGCCGCCAGAGGCTCCTTTTCGGCGATATCCACCTGATTGTAGGCCGCCGCGTTGACCACCACCGGCGGATCGGCCTGCGCGATGGTTCGCTCCACTTGCCCCTGATCGGTGATATCGACGCTGCCGCGGTCGTAGGCGAGCACCTCCCATCCGCGCGAGGCGAAAGACGAAACCAGTTCCACTCCCAACTGACCGCCGCTGCCGAAGACTGCTACCCGTCGCTGCACGTAATTATTGTAGGGAACCAAAGAGCGGGTCGTGGGGATCGGGCGGCCCCGGATTACCGCGCCAGCGCGACAGCCAGCAGCAGCGCCCGTTCCGTGCCCAGATACGAATCTTTCGTATCGAACTGTTCGTCCAGCGCGTGCGCTCCGCTGCCTCTTCCGCCGCCGCCGATGGTGATCGCGGGAATCCCTAAATTCATCGGCACGTTCGCGTCCGTCGAGCCTTCGCCGAGGCGTCCGGAGCCGCCCACAACCTTCGTCGCCGCGACCGCCGCGATCACGATCGCCGAATCCGCCGGTGTGCTGCCGGCCGGCCGCAACCCGACCAGTTCCGGCGACGCGGTCACGGTTCCATGTCCCGGCCATCGCTTGTTTTCTTCCTCGACTGCTTCGGCGATGGCCGCCTTGAATTTGGCGTTCACCGCTTCGAGCGAATTCTTGTCGGCCGAGCGCATATCCACTTCCATCCAGCATTCAAAGGGAATCGCGTTCACCGACGTTCCGCCGCCCACGCGGCCCACGTTGAAGGTCGTCTTCGGATTCTTCGGAACATCGAAGTTATCGATCTTTGCAATCGCGCGCCCCATGGCCTGAATCGGATTCACCATGCCGAACGCGCCAAAGCTGTGCCCGCCCGGACCCTTGAACTCGACGCGATAACGATAGCTGCCCACGCCGATGTTGGTGATTCCCAATCCCAGGCCGTCAATGGAAATAAATTTATCGATCTGGCCTTTGAGAGTGTTGTTAAAAAGCTCCTTGGTGCCGCGCAAATCGCCCAGGCCCTCTTCTCCGACGTCGGCGGCGAAGGTAATCGTCCCCGGAGTTTTCACGTGCGCTTCCTCGAGCGCCCGAATTACGCCCAGCATCGTCGCCAGCCCGCGGCAATCGTCGCCGATGCCGGGGCCTTTGAGCAGCGTTCCCTCGCGCGTGACCTTGACATTGGTTCCTTCCGGAAACACGGTATCGAGATGAGCCTGAAGCAGCAGGTTCGGATGCGGCGATGCTCCGGGGCGCACGCCGATCACGTTGCCGGCTTTATCGATCCGCACCTCATGCAGCCCGGCCTGCTGGAACAACCGCTCCAGTTCCTTGGCGCGCGCTTCCTCGTGAAACGGCGGCGCGGGAATTTCGCAAATCCGGATCTGTTCGTCGATAAAATGCGGCTCATTCTTCTGGATCGCCGCGAAGGCCACCTTGATGGCCGGATCTTCGGCCAGGCGGGCGGCATCCTGCGCCAGAAGCGCGGACGCAAAAAGGACCGAGACAAAAAATCGCATATCTAAAACGTAGCAGACGCCGGCTAACTTGAAGTTGTGGCGTGCTACGCACGAAGAATCCGGAGTGGAACGTTTTGCTCAGCGACTCATTCGCCTAACCGGTTCGTTTCATCTTCTTCACTTCGATCACCGGGACCAGCGAATTTTCCGGTCCGGCGGGATGAGGCGGGCGCTGCGCTAATTCGGTATTCAGACTGGCGACAAACTGCTCGATTTGACGCTGCATTTCCGCCATTTTTTCGCGCATATTGAGGATAATTTCGACGCCCGCCAGATTGACGCCCAGATCGCGAGTGAGCTTGAGAATCACCTCCAGCCGCTCCAGGTCTTCTTCGGTGTAAAGACGCGTGTTGCCATCGCTGCGGGAGGGCTTCAGCAAGCCTTCGCGCTCATACAGGCGCAGCGTTTGCGGATGGATCTGATACTGCTCGGCCACAGCCGAGATCATGTAGGCAGCCTTGTTCCGTTTCCTCATAGCTTCGCCCAGACGGCCTGGCGCGGATCGTCGGGATGAAGCCTGGCGTACTCGCGTAGCAGCTCCTTGGTGCGCTCGTCGTGAACCTCCGGCGCCTCGATCGCCACCTCGACAATTTGATCGCCGCGCTGTCCGGTGCGGGAATTCAGCACTCCTTTTTCGCGCATCCGGAACTTCTGGCCATTCTTGGTTCCCTGCGGAATTTTCAGTAGCGCCCGGCCATCGATGGTCGGCACTTCGATTTTCGCTCCCAGCCCGGCTTCATCGATCCGCACTGGCACCGTAATGTAAATGTCGTCGCCGTCGCGCCGGAAGAAGGGATGCGGCTCGACCCGGACGGTGATGTACAGATCGCCAGGCGGCGCGCCGTGCGTCCCCGCGTTTCCTTTTCCAGGGACCCGCAAACGCGAGCCTTGCTGCGCCCCCGGCGGGATGCGCACCTCCACCGTTTCCGTGGTGGTGATGCGGCCGTCGCCATGGCACGCCGGACACTGATTGCGCAGGCGTCCGGTTCCATTGCATCGCGGGCAGGTCAGGCTGAAGCGCATCGCGCCCGCGGCTTGGGTCACGGTGCCGCTGCCATTGCATTCCGGGCAAACCATGCTGGCGCCCGACTTCGCCGTGCCCGTGCCTCCGCAGCTGGTGCACGCTTCCTGCCGGTTAATATTCAGCCTCACCTGGGTGCCGCGGATCGCCTGCCAGAAGTCGATGTTCAAACCGTATTCAAGATCGCTGCCCTTTTGCGGCAGGGTGGACTCTTCACCGTGGTGGCGGCCGAACCACTGGCTGAAAATATCTTGAAAATTGGCCGACTCCTCCGCCGATGGCCGCCGCCCGCCCGCTGCGCCGCGCGTGAAAATGTCGGAAAAGTCGAACCCTCCGAAGCCCATGTTGGGCCCGCGCTGGCCCGCGCCGGCTCCCGCTCCTCCGGGCATCCCGTTTTCCGAATAGAAGCCGTACTGATCGTACATCTGCTTCTTTTTCGGATCGCTCAGGACGTCGTATGCTTCCTGGACTTTTTTGAAGCGCTCCTCGGCTGCTTTATCGCCCGGATTCAGGTCCGGGTGATGCTTACGAGCGAGTTTTCGGTACGCTTTGCGAATATCCTCTTCGCTCGCCTCGCGCGATACACCAAGGGTTTGATAGTAGTCCTGCTGAGCCATATTAAGCCAGTGGCCGATTCCCCGGTGGCCAGTGGCCAGTCGCTAGTGGCCGGCACTAGCTTCTTCTGGCCACCGGACACCGGCCACTTATTTTTTCTTGTCATCGACGTCGACGAACTCCGCATCGACGACGTCCTCCTTCTTCTTCTCCTGCTGCTGCGGACCGGCGCCGTCGCCGCCCGGAGCCCCGCCGCCTGGCGCGCCGCTCGCCGTGCTTGATTTGTACATGGCTTCGGCCAGCTTATGGCTCGCCTGCGTCAGGTTGTCGATCGCCTTGTTGATCTCCTCGACCGTTCCTGCCGACATCGCCTTGCGCGCCGCCTCCAGCGCCGACTCGACGTTGGCCGCGTCCGCCGGGCTGATCTTGTCGCGATGATCCTTCAGCATCTTCTCCACCTGGTAAACCATGGAGTCCGCCCGATTGCGCGCGTCGATTTCGTCCTTGCGCTTGCGATCCTCGGCCGCGTGCGCTTCGGCGTCCTTCGCCATCTTCTCCACTTCCTCCTTGCTCAGGCCGGAAGACGAAGTAATCGTAATCTTCTGTTCGTTGTTGGTCGCCTTGTCCTTCGCCGTGACGTTCAGGATTCCGTTGGCGTCGATGTCGAAGGTCACTTCGATCTGTGGAATGCCGCGCGGCGCCGGCGGAATCCCGATCAACTGGAACACGCCGAGCATCCGGTTATCGCGCGCCATCGCGCGCTCGCCTTGATAAACCTTGATTTCAACCGAGGTCTGGTTGTCCGCCGCGGTCGAAAACACTTCGCTCTTGCGCGTCGGAATGGTGGTGTTGCGCTCAATCAGTTTCGTGAACACGCCGCCCAGCGTCTCGATTCCGAGCGACAGCGGCGTCACGTCGAGCAGCAGCACATCCTTCACTTCGCCGCCCAGCACGCCGCCCTGCACCGCCGCGCCCACCGCGACCACTTCGTCCGGATTCACGCTGCGGTTCGGCTCCTTGCCGAACAGGTTTTTCACGATTTCCTGAACTTTGGGAATGCGCGTCGATCCGCCGACCAGCACGACTTCATCGATCTGCGACGGCGTCACTCCCGCATCCGCCAGCGCTTTCTTGCACGGCTCGATCGACCGGTCGAGAATGTCCTGGACCATCTGCTCGAAGCGCGCCCGCGTCAGCTTGATCGCCAGGTGCTTCGGCCCGCTGGCGTCGGCGGTCAGAAATGGCAGGTTAATCTCGGTTTCAAACAGCGTCGAAAGCTCGATCTTGGCCTTTTCGGCCGCTTCCTTTAAACGTTGCAGGGCCATCTGGTCTTTGGAAACATCGATGCCCTGGTCTCGCTTGAACTCCTGGATCAGCCAATCGATGATGCGCTGGTCGATGTTGTCGCCGCCCAGGTGCGTGTCGCCATTGGTCGACTTCACCTCGACCACTCCATCCCCCACTTCGAGGATCGAAATGTCGAACGTGCCGCCGCCGAAGTCGTAAACCGCGATGGTCTCGTCTTTTTTCCGGTCCAAGCCGTAGGCCAGCGCGGCCGCCGTCGGCTCATTGATGATACGCATCACTTCCAGGCCCGCGATTTTGCCCGCGTCTTTGGTCGCCTGCCGCTGCGCATCGTTAAAATACGCCGGAACCGTGATCACCGCTTTCGTGACCTTTTCGCCTAGGTAGGCCTCCGCCGCTTCCTTCAGCTTGGTCAGGATCATCGCCGAAATCTCCGGCGGCGAATACTTCTTGCCCTGAACCTCCACGCGCGCGTCCCCGTTTTCTCCGCGCACGACTTTATAGGGCACCAGCTTCATCTCCTCGCTCACCTCGTCATAGCGCCGGCCCATGAAGCGCTTGATCGAGTAAATCGTGTTCTCCGGATTCGTAACTGCCTGGCGTTTCGCGACTTGTCCCACCAGCCGCTCGCCCGATTTCGTAAAACCGACGACTGAAGGCGTCGTTCTTCCACCCTCCTGATTGGGAATGACGACCGGCTGGCCGCCTTCCATGACCGCGACGACCGAATTGGTTGTGCCCAGGTCGATTCCGATGATCTTGCTCATACTTGTCTGACGTCCTCTCGTATTAAGAACTCGCGGCTTTTATTTAGCCTGTCTTGATTATGCAATCTTAGTCTAGTGTTGTCAAGTCAGGCTGTAAATAAATCGCTAAGTTCATACAAAGCAAAATTCGCATCAACACTTCGCGAATCGGAAGAATCAGGGAAACGCTTGGTTTTTTAGTGGTTTATGCCGTCGCTGGGGCCAGCTTGGCGCGATCCTGAAGCAGCGCTTCCACTTTTTCGAGTAGCGCCGCCTGCGTAAAGGGACGACGGATCTGATTGGCGCGCGGCGCTTCGTCCACAATTTCCAGCACTTTCAGCGCTGAATGCTCCCGCACCAGTTCTGCCGCGGCCGCTCCAAGCGGCGCCTCGCCGATCAGCAGGTCGATCGAGCCTTCGTGCATCTTGCTCACGGCTAGCGCCTCGCTGGTATCGGCCGCCTCCAGCAGGTTATAGCCGTTGGCTTCGAAAAAATTGTGAAGCTCAGCGCGAACCGCGTCGCGCGATTCGATCAGCAGGATGGCGGGCGCCTCCCGACGCGAGAAAACGCGAGCGGCCGGAAGCGCGGCGGCAGTTTCGGCCGGAAGAAGAATTTCGAAGCGGCAGCCGCCGGAGCCGGCGCGCTGTGCGGAGATGTAGCCGCCGTGTTCGGTGACGATGGCGTGCACCATCGCCAGCGCCATTCCTTCTTCACCCGCAGGGCAAGGCTCAAACAGGCGCTCCGGTTCGTCTTCTTCGCCCGTGTAGGTCACCGCAAGCATTGCGTAGGCGGCAATCTGACTGCCGGCCGGCGCGCCGGCGTTGCGCGTCTCGATCAGCAGCTTCCCGCCCAAAGCCATCCTGGAGCAGGCATGCAGGATCAGGCCGAGCAGCGCCTGCTCGATCTGCGACGTGTCCGCGCGCACGCGCATCGTGGCCGGATCGGGGCGAATCGACAGCTCGATTTGCGTACCGGCCAGGGACTCGATCAGCTTGGTCGAGCGCCGCAGCAGCGCGTTCAGGCTTACCGGCTCGGGTTGGCACACCTGCCGCGATCCGAACGCCGCCAGCCGCCGGTTGATCTGGTCCGCCGCCACGGCCGCCTGCTCGATCTCCTCGATCAGCTTGCGGGCGGGCGAGTATTCTCCGAAGTGGCGGAGTAACTGGTCCGCCCGATTACGAACGATGCCCAGCAGGTTTGAGTAATCGGTGGAAACGCCGGCGGCCAGCCGGCCGAGCGCTTCAAGTTTTTGCGATTGGCGGATCTGCTGCTCCTCCCAGCGCCGCGCGCTCACGTCGCGGAAGCTCAGCGCCGCGCCGATAATGCCGGTGTTGGTCTTCACCGGAGCGGCCGCGCCTTCGACGCTCATTTCCCGCCCGCTGCGGGAAACCAGGCGCCAGCTTCGCGCCAGCGGCACCACGGCATCGCGAAGCATTGCCAGCGCCACCGGGTCCTCGCCGGCGACCGCTCCGTTTTCTTTCGCCAGGGCGACCACTTTCGAGACCGGCTGCCCCTGCGCCTCCGCGTGCGGCCATCCCGTCAGCACCTCCGCGGCGAGATTCAGCATCACCACGCGCCCGCTCGCGTCGGCGACCACGACCGCGTCGGCAACCGAGCCGAGCACGGTTCGCATCCACGCCTCGCGCTCCTCAAGCTGCCGCTCCAGCCGGTATTTGTGCATCGCCATTTCGATCGACGTATTCAGCGAATTGTGCGACAACGGCTTGACGATATATCCGAACGGCGCGGCCGTCTTGGCGCGTTCAAGCGTCGAGCGGTCGGCGTGCGCCGTCAGGAAAATTACCGGCAGGTGATATCGCGCGCGGATCTCGGCCGCCGCTTCGATCCCGTCGGCGCGGCCGTCCAGGCGAATGTCCATCAGGACCAGATCGGCGCCGGAGGCGCGCTCGATCGCCTCCTCCGCCGTGGCCGCCGTCGCGATCACCTTATGGCCGAGCGCCGCCAGACGGTCCGCGATGTCGTGCGCGATCAGCCCCTCGTCTTCGACCACCAGAATCTTGTACATTGCCGGATCCATAATCACGAACTCGGAAAGCAAACGCGGAACGTCGTTCCTTCGCCGCGCTCCAGCTCGAAAACGCCTTTCAACTGGCGCGTCAGAATGTTGACGATCTCCAGCCCGAGCGATTTCGGCCGCTTCAGGTCCAACTCGGGCGCCACGCCCGCGCCGTCGTCGTGGACCTCCAGCGCAATCTTTCCGTTTTCGGCGCGCCCGCGAATCTCAATCGATCCGGCGCGGCCGCCGGGGAAAGCGTGCTTGAGCGCGTTCGAGATCAATTCGTTGAGGATCAGGCTCGCGGGAATCGCGCGATCGAGGCTCAGCGGCAATTTCTCGACCGCGAAGCTCATCGCGATGCGCTCCGGCTCGCCATAGGAGCGATACAGGTTATTGGCGAGCAGGCCGGCGTGCTCGGCCAGATCCACTTCGCGCAGGTCGCTCGTTTCATAAAGCTGCTCGTGGATCAAAGCCATGGACTCGACACGATTCTGGCTCTCGCGCAGAGCGGCGGCCATCGCCGGATCGGCGAAGGAGGCAGCCTGAAGGCGCAGCAAGCTGGCGATCACCTGCAAATTGTTTTTCACGCGGTGGTGAACTTCCTTAAGCAGGACCTCTTTTTCCGCCAGCGACTCCGCCAGCCGGTCGCGCTCGGCCTTTAGCGTTCGCAGCAGGTCCACTTTTTCGTGCGCGCGCCGGACCGCCGACATCAGCGCCTCCGGCGTGATCCGGTCTTTAACCAGATAATCCTGCGCACCGCTTTTCAGGGCGTCGACGGCCACCTGCTCGTCGGCCAGCCCGGTAAGCATCACCACCGCGAATGCCGGCGCATCGGCGGGGTCTTCGGACCGGATCTGGGTCAGAAACTCCAGGCCGGTCATATCCGGGAGCTTATAATCGAGCAGAACGCAATCCGGCGCCACGCGGCGGCAGGTTTCGATTCCGCGCGCCGCCAAACTTTCCTCCCAGAACCGCAAACCGTTGCCGAATCCCTCCTCCAGCAGCACCCGGTACAGTTTCCGATCCGGCGCCGAATCGTCGATCATGACGACCTTCACTTATAAGTAGTAGGCCCGCCGCAGGCGATTTCTCATCCCAGAAAAAGCAAAAAGGCCGCCCGGTGGGGGCGGCCCTTGCCTGATCCTGTTCTTTCCTCCCGGCCTAAGGCCTATTCACGTTCTCGGCCTGGAGACCCTTGGGACCCCGCTTGACCTCGAACTCGACTTCCGCGCCTTCTTCAAGTGTCCGGTAGCCGGACATCTGGATGGCCGAAAAGTGCACAAACACGTCCTCGCCGCTGGCCCGTTGGATGAATCCATAGCCTTTCGCGGCGTTAAACCATTTCACAACACCCTTTTCTCTCACTACTTGATTTCTCCTGTTCCATTCCCGGCAAGCCGGGACGTTCCTTCCAAAGCTTCGGCTATTGTCTCACGTTACTTGTTTGGCTGCAACAAAGACCTGCCGTGCCGTAACGTTAGAATTCCCGAAAGCCGCCATCCCGGGCCGGATGGAAATTTCCTACGCCATGGCATATGTCTGTACTTAGATGCCTGACCCGCCGATAGTACTCTTGGTCCCGAGCAAAATCGGGGCCCGGGGGGAAAAGAGCGCATGGAAATGCATAATTCCATCAAAAAAGGCGCTTTGCTGGCCGGAATAGGCATTTTTCTGCTGGCCTGCGGGCCTAACGATTTCAATTACGGCAAAGTCCGCGGAATCATCGAGAGCACACCGCTGCACCTGGATGCCGAATACGTGATGCTGACGCCGCAGCAGGTCGATTGCGGCGTGGACAGCGATCTGTGGGATTCGCCGTCTGAAACCGGCCAGCGCGGCCGGCAAATCGCCCGCCTGAAGCAAGCCGGCCGCGATCTGAAGTTTGCCGACGACGTTTTAATCGGCGATATGACCCGGCCCTATGTCCAGATACGCGGCGATTTCAACCTCGCCGTCACCGAAGTGACCAGCGATAAGGACGGTCCGGAGCAGATGACGCGCCTGGTATCGGGAAAATTCGGCATCGCCGTCCCGCATAAATGCTTCCCCGATCCGCTGCCGCTAATGGGCGTGAAAAAAGGCGATTTTACCCAGGATGTTTCGCCGGTTCTGTTCTTCCGCTACAACAACGGCTGGACGCTCGAGAGGATCGTCCACTGAGCGGGGATTGTTATTTTCGTTCCTTCGGCTCGACGACCACGCCCTCGCGCACCTCATCGGTCGGATTCAGGACCACGAAATCGCCTTCCTTCAGACCGGAATCAATTTCAATCTCGGCTCCGTAATCCCGCCCGATCGTTACCGGTTGAAAATGCACCCGGCGGTCTTCGCCGACCACCGCAACCCGCGGGCCTTCTTTTGGCAAAAGCAGCGCGTCGGCGGGAAGCATTAAAACATCGACGGCGTGCGGGAGCTTAAAATGCGCCTTGGCGTACATGCCCGGCAGCAGCGCTTCGCGCTCGTTGCGGATCATCAGCTCGGCTTGCATGGTGCGCGAATTCTGATCGACGGAATGGGTCATCGCTTCCACCTTGCTATGGAAGACGCGGCCCGGCAATTCATCAACCGTCAGATCCGCGGGAAAATTTTCGTGAATCTCGGCGGCGTAGCTCTGCGGGATGGGCACGAACACCCGCAGCGTCGCGATCTGCGCGATGCGCATCATCTCCCGCGAACCGGTATTGCCGGCCGTGATCAGCGTGCCGATATCGGACTGCAAATTACGATACGTCACGACGCCGTCAAAGGGCGCTTCCAGCCGGTCGAATTTTTTCAGATCCTCCAGGCGGGCCAGATTGGCTTCGCTCGCGGCCACGGTGCTCTCCGCCGCGCGGATGTTTTCGCGGGCGGCGTTCTCGTTGGCTTGCGAGAGCTCGAACGCGGCGTTCTTTTCATCCAGATCCTGCCGGGCGAACACGCCTTTATCGGTCAGATTTTTCCAGCGTTTCGCGGTCACCTCGGCCAGCTTGCGGTTGCTTTCGGCCGCGGCCAGCGCCGCCTCATATTGCCGTAACGCGGCTTTCGATTGCGCCAGCGCGGCGCGCGCCTGAACGATCTGCTGGTCGAGTTCCGGAGTATCCAGCTCGAACAGCAACTGCCCCTTCTTCACCCGGTCGCCGATGTCGGCGCCGCGCTTCACAACATAGCCGTCGGCGCGGGCATAAACCGGCGTTTCAACCAGCGGCATCGTCTGGCACGGCAATTCCAGCGTCGATTGCGCGGGCGCCTTGCGCACCCGGTCCACGTTCACCACCAGAGGCCGCGTTGCGCCGTCGTTGATCGCCGCGGCCATCGATTGCCGCCGCGCCTCGCGCTGCTTCAGCTCGTAAAAGATCCCGGCGGCCAGCGCCGCGCACGCGGCAACCAGCAAAATCAGAAATCCCGCGTGCGATTTCTGATGCGGCGGCGCCTGCCGCGGCGCTTCGCGATCGAGCTCGGATTTCATTCCTCGTCCGCCTCGATCCGATCGAAAACCGCGGGCGGGTTCTTGCGCACCATGCTATAAACCACCGGCACCACGAACAGCGTGGCGATAGTCGCGAAAAGCAATCCGCCGATCACCGCCCGTCCCAGCGGAGCGTTTTGCTCGCCGCCTTCGCCCAGGCTCATCGCCATCGGGATCATGCCCGCCAGCATGGCGGCCGCGGTCATGATCACCGGAC
The DNA here is from genome assembly GCA_021325175.1 of Terriglobia bacterium. Classification (GTDB taxonomy): domain Bacteria; phylum Acidobacteriota; class Terriglobia; order Bryobacterales; family Bryobacteraceae; genus Palsa-187. The sequence continues at coordinate 15,878 of JAJPHS010000056.1, read as the reverse complement.
GCAGCCGCGTGCGTCCGGCCTGATAAGCGGCGCTCAGCGCGTCGGCGCCTTCGCGGCGCAGGTCGTTGGCGAAAACGACCAGAAGAATGCTGTTGGCGGTCCCCACTCCGATACTCATAATAGCGCCCATCAGCGCGGGAACACTGATGGTCGTGTGCGTGAAGAACAGCATCAGCAAAATGCCGGCGAGCGCGCCCGGAACCGCCGTCAAAACGATAAACGGATCGGCCCAGCTCTGGAAATTGATCACCATCACGAAGTACACCAGCACGATGGCGAAGATCAGCCCGTAGGCCATGCCGCGGAACGAAGTTCGCATGGTCCCCACCTGGCCGCGGGTTTCAAAAAAGCTCCCGGGCGCGAGCTTGGGCTTGAACTCGTCCAGAACTTTATCCACTTCGGCGGCGACTCCGCCCAGATCGCGATCCTGCACGTTGGCGTAAACGTCATAAAGCGGCTGTACGTTCCAGTGATTGACCACCTGCGCGGTGACGCCGCGCTCGGCCTGCGCGACGTTGCTCAGAAGCTGCGGCGATTCGCCGCTTGCATGCAGCGGGGTGTTGAGAATCGCGCCGGGCGTGTCCATCCGATACGTCGGCGTTTGCACCACCACCGGATAATCGACGCCGTTGGCCGGATTCACCCACCAGTTCGGATTCAACTGCGCGCTCGAGCTCAGCGAGACCAGCAGGCCGTTGGCGACGTCGAATTGCGTGAATCCCAACTGCCCGGCGCGCGCCCGATCCACTTCAAAGCGGATCAGCGGCACGTCATTGACCTGATGGACGTGAACGTCGGCGGCCCCCGGGATTCGCGCAATGCGCGCCGCGATCTGCTCCGCCAGGTGATGATTGCTTTCCAGATTCCGCAGCGGGCCCACCACCTGCACGTCCACCGGCGCGGGCAATCCGAAATTCAAAATCTGCCCGACCATGTCCGCCGGCTGGAAGAAAAACGTCAAATCCGGAAATTCCCGGTTCAGCCGCTTGCGCATTTCGCGCACGTAGTCCCAGGTGGAGTGATGCTCGCCCTGCTTCAGGGAAACGAGAATCTCCCCGTCAGCCGGGCCGAGCGTCACCGTATCGGAAAACGCCAGATTGTAACCGTTGTACGGCAGCCCAATGTTGTCGAGAATGTCAGAAAGCTCCTCGCGCGGGATGATCCGGCGGATGGATTCCTCCACTTCGGCGAATTGTTTCTCGGTTTCCTCGATGCGCGTGCCGCCGGGACAGCGCACGTGCAAACGAATCTGGCCGGCATCGACCAGCGGGAAAAAATCGGTTCCGATAAAGGGATAAAGCAGCGCGCACGACGCCGCCAGCGCGACAAAACATCCCACCACCAGCTTCCGGTGCGCCAGCGCCGATGTGAGCATGCCGGCGTAGGCCTCCCGCATCTTTTCAAATCCGCGATGAAAGGCATGATGGAGTCGCCACAGCAGGCCGGCATCGGGGACCTCGGCTTCACCCTCCAAGCCGCGATAGAAACACAATTCGGCCGGAATGAAATAGCGGATCAGGGTCGGAACCAGCGTGCACGAAAGCAGATAGGAGGCCGACATCGCCAGCACCACCGCCAGCGCCAGCGGCGTGAATAAAAATTTCGCCGCGCCGGTCAGGAACACCACCGGCACAAACACGATGCAGATGCACAGCGTCGAAACGAAGGCCGGAACCGCGATCTGCCGCGCCCCGTCGAGGATCGCTTGCACCACGCCCTTGCCCATCCCCAGATTGCGATGGATATTTTCAATCTCTACCGTCGCGTCATCCACCAGAATCCCGACCGCCAGCGCCATCCCGCCGAGCGTCATGATGTTGATCGTCTCTCCCAGCGCGTAGAGGACGGTAAGCGAGGTGAGAATCGACAGCGGAATCGAGATGCACACGATCAGCGTGCTGCGCCAGCTTCCCAGGAACAGCAGAATCATCAAGCCCGTCAGGATCGCGGCGACCGCCCCTTCCTTGATCACGCCGTCAATCGCCGACTTGACAAACACCGACTGATCGAAAATCGGCACGGCGTGAAACGACGGCGGAAACGACGATAGGATTCGAGGCAGCGACGCCTTGATCTTCGAAACGATATCGATAGTCGAAGCGTCGCCGTTTTTGAGCACCGTCAGAAGAACGCCGCGCCGGCCGTCGTGGCGCACGATGTTGGTCTGCACCGCCGCGCCGTCGCGCACCTGCGCCACGTCGCGCAGATAAATCGTCGCGCCGTTCACCGTCTTCACCGGCAGATTGTTGAAGGCTTCCGGGACGCGCGGGCTGTTGTTCAGCTCCACCCGGTATTCGCGCGTGCCGATTTTGGCCGATCCGGTGGGCAGAATGAGGCTCTGGTTGTTCAGCGCGTTTGAAATATCGCTGGCCGAAAGCCCGTGCGCGTACATCGCCTCCGGGTTCAGGTCCACCATGATCTGCCGCGGCTTACCCCCATACGGCAAAGGGAAGCTCGCACCCTGGGTGTTGGCGAGCTGGGTTCGCAAAAAATTGTAGGCCAGATCATACTGCTGGCCTTCGCTCAGTTCATCGCTCGAAATTCCGAGCTGCAAAATCGGCACCGACGCCGCGTTATAGCGGATCACGGAGGGCGAGCGCACGCCGAGCGGCATCACCGCGAGGATCGATTGCGACTGCGCCGTGACCTGCGCCACCGCCGATTCCACTTTGGCCCGCGGCTGGAAGAAAATCTTGATTACCGCCAATCCGGCGAGCGATTGCGATTCGATATGCTCGATGTCGTTGACGCCGGTGGTGTATCCGCGTTCACTCCGCGTGGTGATCACGTCCGCCATTTCCTCCGGCGAAACCCCGCTGTAGGTCCAGATGGCGCTGACCACGGGAATATCGATGTTGGGAAACACATCGGCCGGCATGCGATAAATCGCCACGATCCCCATCAAAAGAATCGCCAGCGCCATCACGACAAACGTATAGGGACGGCGCAGCGCGAGCCGTACAATCCACATGTGTTCTCATTCTAGCCTGCCCTCAAAAATTGCGGAGCGGATGTAAACGCGCGCCGGCAGGAGATGAATTCCCGGAACTTGGAAATGAAACGCATCCCGCGAGCGTCTTCTTAAATGAAGGAGGCAGTATGTGCGATTACTCTCTTTGCGGGATTCCGAACCGTCTCGCAGCGGAAGGCGAGGAACTCGTCGTTCATAAATTTTCCACCGGTTCGATGGGCCTCGCCTCGCCGGCGGACTTACCTTCGAAGGCTCCAGTCCGCGAAGCTGTTCCCAAGCAGACTTTCTGGCAGGCGTTGAAGAGCTTCTTCGAGCCGGTCCGCCAGCCGGCGACGGCTCCCGCCGTTTGTATTCCCCCCGGGGCGCACCTGATTCTCAAGGACATCCCCGCGGATCTGCAACGGCAATGCCATGTTTCCGCCGAGGAAGGCGTGGTGTTCACCCAATTGAGCGCCGACGTAAACAGCTATCGCGACGCCATCCGATTCAGCAACGGTTATCAAATCCGCTTGCAGGATCTTCGGGAGGGGATGCGCGTTGAGGTTCTGTCGCTTGCGGGCGCCTACGAATACACGCCCATGATGACGGAAGCGCTGCGCTAGGCGATTTTCGTTTCCCGTCGTTCGGGAGTTGGGCCGCTTCCTTCGGTCGCGGCTCGCCTTCTTCAAGGTGAGCCGCGACCCAGGAAAGCGGTTCAATTCCGCGATTTAACCGTTTCGGATGGATGCGTGAGAATCGCCATCCATCCATCTTCGTTGCCTTCGAATTCGTGTTTCCAGAACCGGCGGAATTTTTGTGTTTTCTTCTCCTGCGCTCCCTTGAGCCTGTCGAGAAGCTTACGCGACGCGCCCTCCTTCGCAACCAATCGCCGGGCGGATTCGTAGTCGTTGATGTCGCCGAGTTTCGATTGCAGTTGTTTGATCGGCTCCAGATGCTGCGGTGAAAACGGCAGCAGCTCCATCGTGTAGCGGAGCTTTTTCGCCGCGATACGCATCTTGTGCAGCTCGCGCGGCCCATCGCCCATGCGCGCCGCGCGCGCAAAAAGGCGCTTTGCGGCGCGCTGGAGAAGCTGCCCCGCCGCCACGGCAAGGGATCCGGTTTCCGCGGGAATTTTGGCGCGCCACTTTTTCGCCAGGTTGCGCTCCTCGATCAGCCGCAGAGCGGCGACCAGCTCATCCGCCGCTGCGGCCCGCCGCGCGCGCAACCTGCTGTTCAGCCGCGCCGGCGCGCCCGATTTTCCGAGAAGCTTGGCGGTGATATCGTAATCGCGAACCGCTCCCGCCAGCCGGATCGTTTCCTTCAGCCGCCGCCGGATCTTGCCCGCGCCGCGCATCGCTTGCTTGAGCGCGGCAATCATCTGCGCCAGCCTGCGGGAGGCGACGCGCAAATCGTGTATCTCATCGCATCCGGCGTGCTGGATCGAGCGGCGCACTTCCGCCCCCCACTGTTCGAGCAGCGGAACCGCCTGCACTGAGCGGGCCATGGCCTTCCTTTTAAGTTAATTCAGCTTAGGCGTGCGCCACCGGCGCCAGAACCGCTTTCTCCTCGGCGGCACGCTTGCGCTCCGGCACGGCCAGCGCGATCAGAATGCAGAACGCGACGACGCTCATCCCGTCGGCCACCCACATCATCGGAGTGCGCCTCCAGACCGCTGAAATCACGTGCTCGCCGGGTGAAACGTTGAAGCGTAGCAGCCCCGTCTTTTCGGCCGGAAACGCGGGAATCTCTCTTCCGTCCACGCGTATCCGCCAGGTGGGAAAATAGGCGAGCGACAGCTCGGCCGTCGCCGGAGCCGCGGCGCTGACGATCCCGGACCAGGCTTCGGGCGATCGTCCCGTCTGTTGAATCACCGCGATTCCCGAAGCGATCACCGGCAGAGGACGATACGGCGGAACAATCTCCATCCAGACTGGACGATATTCGGCGTAAGTGGTCACTTCAAGCCCGCGCTGCGCGATCTGCTCCGGCGTCCAGCTCGCCAGATCGATTTCACGATAATGCCCGGCCTGCATGTGGCGGAGATTCGGCGCGATCAGCACTATCATCGCCCCCGCGAACGCCATCTTGCTTGCCGTGCCTTGGTCGAGCGCGATCGCCAAAGCCGCGATCAGCGCCGCCAGCGCCAGCGCGGCCGGTTCGAGCATGCGCCAGGGAAACGCCAGGAACTGGAGCAGCGCCGCGCGATCCCAAATCCACTGCGCCGCCGGCGTCATCAGCAGGCAGAAGATCGCCGTCACGCCCGCGAAGAAAACGATCCAGCGGGTCCACCGGCGGCGTCTCCAGACAATCGCGACGATCGCCGCGGCGGCCAAAAACACATGCCCCGGTCCCAGCGAAAATGACATGCCGTCGTTGTCGCCGGGACCGGAAAGTCCGTATCCCCAGAACAGGCTGAAAAACTGATGCGGATAAACGAAATGATTGCTGTAATTCGACGCGCCTTCAAGCACCAGCCGGACGTGCGTCAGCTTGCTCATCGCCAGACTCGGGAGCCACACGAAGGCGGAAACGGCGAGTCCGAGGGCGCATCCCGACATCTGGAACACCAAGGTCTTCCAGGATCGCGCCATCCACGCGGTCAATAAAATGAATCCGCCGAGCATCGGCGTAAAAACCAGCAAGGCCGCATTATGGCTTATCGCCACGCCGCCGTAAGCCGCGGCTCCGATCACCAGATCCCGTAGCTTGCGATTTTTCGCGTACGCGCCAAATCCGTAAAGAGCGAAGGCGAAAAATGGAAACGCCGCAAATTCGGCCCACGCCGATCGCACCAGCAGATCGACGCTGAAATACGGCGCATAAAGATAGGCCGCCGCCGCCAAAAAACCCCCGCGCTCGCCAAAATACAAGCGGCCGAACAGAAACATTCCCGCCGCCGAAAGCAGCACCAGCACCACGCACGCCAGATTGATGGAGGTGACGAAATCGACGTGCAATAACCGCCAGAACTCGGCGAGGTAATAGATCATCGGCGGATTATAAAGAAACAGCGGCTGGCCCGCGCCGTTGCTCAAATCCGGCGCCCAGCGCGGCAGCAGCACGCCCTGCGAAATATTTTGATGAAATTCGACCTGCCGCGGCAGATACTCGGTGGCGTCATGACCTTCGATCAGCCGCGACGACAGCAGCGGCAAAATCACCGGCAACGCGAGCAGGGCCAGCAGCGCGCCGTTCCGCGCCCACGCCGGTTGCGGGATCGGGATCGCGCTCGCGCGTTCGGCCACGGCCCCCTTCACCGCGGCGAGCCAGCCGCGCCGCTCGCCCGCAAGCGCGATCAGCGCGAAGAAAATTCCGCCCAACGCCAGCACGGTTTTCCACCCCTCCGGCTCATAGCGGCATTCGATCAGATGCCTGCCCGCTTTCACCGGAATCCCGACAAATCCGGGCGAAAGCATTGCCGTTTTCACCGGCTCGCCATCGACGAAAGCTTTCCAGTTCGGATGCCACGTCATCTTGAAAAGGACGTAGCTCTGCCGCGCCGCATCCACTCGCGCGCGGTACGTTTGCCCATCCTGGGCGTCGCTCATCACCGCTCCCGGATAAGGAAACGGCGGCGCGGCGGGCAGGTTCGCGTTCGGATCGAGATGCGCCAGGCTTTTATCGGCGTCGCCAAAAAAATCGAGCAGCAGATGCTGGCGCCTTCCCACCCAATCGCTTTGCAGCCAGCGATCATTGACGTCGTAGAAATTCAGCTTGCTAGTTTTCACCGCGTAAAAAACGTCCACGACGTCGAAGTATCCATCGCCCGGCGCGGCCATCACGCGGAACGGCCCCTCCAGCGAGATCTGGCTCAGAAAATCCGGCAGCATCACCGCCACCGGAGCCACCACGGTCTTGATGTTGAACAGCTTGTACTCATCCGGGCTCGCTTCGTTGAAGCGCGTCATGATTTCGGACGGAAGCGACATCGAATGATACATGTACGACACCGCCGGTTCCCTGGCTACGCTGATCAGCGAATAAAACGGCACGTCGCCCACCTTGAACTTCCCGCCCCACAGCAGCGGGATGCCGGCGAAGGCGCGTCCGCCGCGCTCTTTGATCGTATCGAGCGCCCTGTCGATATACGGCTTCTCGCGATTATAGCTGGCGAGATTCGTTTCTCCCCACGTCCGGTTATTACGCAGATATCCGGCGCGTTCCTGCACCATCGGGAAAAACAAAGCGGCGGTCACGACCACCGCCAGCGCGGCGTGCGCGCGCGCCATTTCGCGCCACATCGCCGCCAGCCCGATCGCCGCGACCAGAACCAGAAATATGTGCGCCCCGCCGATCACGCGATGAAGCTGCATATCGGGCGAGACGCCCACCAGCGAGAGCGCCGGCCCCCAGAACGGCCGTCCGAAAAACATCAGAATCCAAAGCGCCGCGCCGAGCAGCGCAAACATTCGCGCCGGATATTTCACGTGTTTCGAAATGCGATCGCGAAAATAAAACGCCACTCCGGCGAGCGCCAGCCCGCTCATTACCGGCACCCGGCCGTGATCGAGCAAATCGCCGGAAAACGCGTACTTCAGCACCTGTTTTGCGCCGAAAGAATCCCATTTCCACGCATTTTCCCAGCGGCTGTGATTGATGATCGGGCTGTCGAGAAGCAGCGGAATCAACTCCAAGGCGGAAACGGCCAGCGCGATCGCGCCCACCCACACCGTTCTCCCAATGCGCGCCGCACGCGATTCGGCGTCGGGCATCAACGCCAGCAAACAGATCGTCAGCGCCGCGATGTATCCATAAATGAAGTGCGCCAGAAACGTCAGCCCGACCAGCAACCCGGTGAGCGCCAGCCGTCTCCCCCGCCGGATCGCGCGATATCCGAATCCGATCGACAGCATCGCGAAGTGCATGGCGATCGCTTGTGTGAACAATCCGCTGCCCGCCCACAAATAGCTGCCGTATTCGAGTCCGTAAAGCCCCGGCGTTGAGATCAGCGGCGCCAGCATCGCCGCCGCGGCGGCGGTCAATCGCGAAAACGAAAGAAGCCGCGCCAGCGCGAAAAACGTCGCGGGCAGCAGCGCCACCGACAGAAATCGCACCCACACGAACACCGTCATCAGCGAAATTTTTTTGAACAGAGCGAAATACGCCAGCGCGGCCAGAAAATGGCCCAGCGGCTGATACGTCCGCGCCACGGGATAGCCGAACACCCACTCCGGCGACCAGTGATCGAACGGATTGCCGCCGTGCTCCATGGTATCCACCATGTCCGCCACCAGCGGATAATGCATCACGTTGTCGTTCAGGTCGACGCGGCTGACCGCAAGCTCCGGCGAAAGGCCAATCGCGTTCGCGATCAGAACCAGCGCAAGAAGGAGATAAGCGAGACGTTTTTCCTGATCGGGTTTCATGCCCGCAACTTTCATTAGACGGGAAACCGGGAGCGATTCATACGGCGGTAACGTTAGCGGAAACCGCCCCTAATTCGAGCCGGCGGTCTCCAGCACGATCTGCCACAACAGCTCGGCGCCGTCTTCCAGGTTCTTCGGCGAGATCCGCTCATCCGGACCATGCCCGCGGCCGTCGGCCGTATCGCGGACGAAAATCGGCACGCCGTAAACGGCCATGCCGCGCGCGCGCAGAAAACTCGAATCGGTGCCGCGGCGCCCCATGAAGGGCACCACCAGATCGCGCGGATACATGCGGCCGATGGCGCGCTCCATGGCGTGATAGAGCGGCGTGGTGATCGCGCTCGGCTCGGTTGCGGGCATTTGCTGGCCCGGCGCGAAGCTGATTTCGACCGCCGGATCGTTGATAATTCCGCGGAAGCGCGCCAGAATTTCGTCCTTCGTCTCCGCCGGCATGCGCCGCACGTCAAGCTGCGCCTCGGCCGTACTGGGAATTTCGCGGATGTTGATGCCGGCTTGCAGCAATGTCGGGATCACCGTGGTGCGCAGCATATCGTCCAGGCTCGGATCGTGCGCCCGGATTTGGTTTGCCGCCGATTGCATCGTGTTCGGATCGTCTAGCCGCCGCCGGATCGGATCGAGCCAGCCGTAATCGGGCACCTTGGATAATTCGCGGAAATAGCGGCGCGTCGTCTGGTTCAACCGCACCGGCTGATCGGCGTGGAGCAGTTTTTCGATCGCCTCCACCAGATGCACCACCGGATTATCGGCGCGCCCCGGCCCGTTAGCGGCTTTGGCCACCAGGATGATTCCGGTGGGGATTTTCTCCGCCGTCTGCACGTTGAAAATTTTCGGACCATCCTTCAATTCCGTGACGTAGCCGCCTTCGTTCAGCGCGAACTCCGCGTCGATCCGCTGAAAATAATCGTGCTGGAGCATCCGCTCGATTCCACTGTTGGAGCCCTCTTCGTCCGCTTCGGCCAGCAGGATCAGATCGCGCCCCAACCGGATATTGCGCCGCTTGATCTCCACAAAAACCGCCAGTTCCGCCGCCAGCAGCGATTTGTCGTCCTGCGCGCCGCGGCCGTAGATGAATCCGTTCCGGTTCTCGCCGCTGAACGGATCGACGGTCCACTGATTGCGCTGCGCCGGCGCGACGTCGCTGTGGGCCATCAACAACAACGGCCGTCCCTTGCCGGAGCCCTTCAACCGCGCGATAAAATTTTGCCGGCGCGGATCGTTGCCCACCAGATCGCAGGAAATCCCGTGCGCGTCGGCCACCTGCTTCAAATAATCGGCCACGCGCGTTTCGTTGCCGGGCGGATTGGACGTGTCCAGGCGAAGCAGATCGATCAGGTATTGCCGAGTGCGATCGCCTAGCGGACGGTTATCGTCGGCGGCTACCCCGGAAATCGCCAGAACCGCAAGAAAGGCGAAGACGCGCCACATTACTCGAATTCTAACATGACGCTTTCTTAATCCGTCTATTTTCCTTTCCAGCACGCCGGGCGTTTTTCGAGGAATGCCGTGATTCCTTCCTGCGCATCGTAAGCGGCCGCGTTCATCGACATCACTTCCTTGGCGTAGGCGTACGCCCGGGGCTGATCCAGTTCGATTTGGGCGTAATAGGCCTGCTTGCCGATCGAAATCGTCAACGGGCTCGCGGCGCTGATCTCGCAAGCCAGCTTTCTCGTCTCGGCTTCCAACTCCGCCGGCGGGACCACTCGATTAATCAAACCCGCGGCCTGCGCCGATAGCGCGTCGATCGGTTTTCCCGTCAATAGCATTTCCATCGCCCGTTTGCGTCCCACCGCGCGCGTCAGGGCCACCATCGGGGTCGAGCAGAACAGCCCGTTCTTGACGCCGGGCGTGGCGAAGGTTGCTTCCGAACTCGCCACCGCGAGGTCGCAAGTGGCTACCAGTTGGCACCCCGCCGCCGTCGCGATGCCCTGCACCTGCGCGATGACCGGCTGCGGGATCGACTGGATTTTTGTCATCAGTTGCGTGCAAACGTCAAAAATTCGCCGATAATCCGCGATCGTGCCATTGACCAGCTCGTTTAAATCATGACCGGAGGAAAAAACTTTTCCCGCCGCCGCCAGAATCACGGCGCGCGTGGAGCCTTCGGCCGAAACCGCCTCCAGGCCGTCGATCAACTCCCGCATCAGTTCGAGCGAAAGGGCGTTGCGCCGCTCCGGCCGGTTTAAAGTAAGGATCGCGAGGGAGCCTTCGTTCTGAAGGAGCAGATGCCGATACATGCTCCCACTATAACCAAGCGCGCGCGGGGTTAGGATTCAGCCGCGGCTTGTTCTTTCCGGTACGCGGCCCAGCGGCGCCGCTGCGCTTCGGCCATGCGTTTGCGCGTTTCCGGACTTAGCGTTCGGCTGCGGGTCTGGCCATCTTCCTGGCCGGCCGCGCCGCGCATTGCGCTCATCCAGGTCGGCGGACGGCCGCGGCGCTTGCCCCGGTCCCGGGCCAGCCTTTCCAGGGTAATCAGTGCTTCGTCAATCACCTCGCGCTCGGCTCGCAGTTCGGCGATCATTCTGAGGATATCCATACGTAATTAAGCCCTAAGTATAACAATTTTACTTATTTTTGCGAAGTCAAAGCCGGTAACCGTTGCCGCCGGCGGGCTCCCCGCCGCGCCGCTATAATCGGATCGTGCCGAAAATCCTGGTGACAGGAGGCGCCGGATACATCGGCTCTCTCACCACCTATCAGTTGTTACAGCGCGGATTCGAAGTGGTCGTCGTCGATGATCTTTCGCGCGGCCATCGTCATAACGTCCCCCCCGATCTGCTGCGCGTGGTTCATTTGCAGGAAACCGCTGCGCTCGCGCCGCTGCTCATCGGCGTGGACGCGGTGGTGCATTTCGCGGCATTTATCGCGGTGGGCGAATCGGCGCGCGAGCCGGAGCTTTATTTTTCAAATAATGTCGGAGGAACAATTTCCCTGCTTGCGGCGATGGCCCGCGCCGGAGTCAAGCGGCTGGTATTTTCCTCCACCGCCGCCGTTTACGGCAATCCGGAAACAATACCCATCCCCGAGGACGCCCCCTTGGCGCCGGTGAGTCCCTACGGCGAATCGAAACTCATCGTCGAACGAATGTTGAAACAGCTCGATGAGTTTCGCGGCCTGCGCAGCGTCGCGCTGCGTTATTTCAACGCCTGCGGCGCCATGCCCGAGGCCGGCTTCGGCGAACAGCACGACCCCGAAACGCACCTGATCCCCCTGCTTTTCCGCGCCATCGACACCGGCGAGCCGATCAAAATTTTCGGCAACGATTATCCCACTCCGGACGGTACCTGCGTCCGCGATTATATTCACGTTAGCGATCTGGCGGAGGCGCACCTCGCCGCGCTCGATTACCTGATGAACGGCGGCAAAAGCGACGTCTTCAACGCCGGCGCCGGGCGCGGGCAGACCGTGATGGAAGTGATGCGAGCCGTGGAAGAAGTCACCGGCCGCAAGGTCCCTTACGTGATCGCGCCGCGGCGCGAAGGGGATGCCGCGGAACTGGTCGCCGATTCCGGCAAACTTCGCCGCGTCCTCGGCTGGAAGCCGGTGCGCAGTGAACTGGGCCGGATCGTTAAAGATGCCTGGGAATTTTTCCAGTCCGCGCGCGCCGGCGCATCGCGTCCATAATTGAAATAACCGTGACCACTCTTCAGCCCGCTACCCATTCGAAACTGGCTCCGCCCGTCGCTAAAATCGTTCCCCATCCGATCGAGGGCGGCGGGGAAACGCGCATCGATCCTTATTTTTGGCTGCGCGACCGATCCGACCCGGATACGCTGCGCTATCTTCAAGCCGAAAACGATTACACCAAAGCGATGACGGCGCACACCGCCGCTTTATGCGACCAGCTCTACTCGGAAATGCTCGGCCGCATCAAGCAGACCGATCTGAGCGTCCCCGTTCCGCGCGACGGCTATTTCTATTACACCCGCACCGAGGAGGGCAGGGAATACGGCATCCACTGCCGGAAAAAAGGCTCGCTCGAGGCGCCGGAAGAGATTCTGCTCGATGAAAACACGCTGGCCGAAGGGAAAAAATATTTCCGCATCGGCAACTTCGCGGTCAGCCCGGATCATCGCCTGCTCGCCTATTCCGAGGACTACGACGGCGACGAAGAGTACACCATTCGCGTGAAGGATCTGGAGACCGGCCAGATGCTGGGTGATCGGATTCCGAATACCTACTATACACTCGAATGGGCCAACGACAACCGCACGTTTTTTTATTGCGTGCTCGACGCGGCGCGCCGGCCCTACCGGATTTTTCGTCATACGCTGGGCGCGGCGGAAGACACGCTGGTTTATCACGAAGCCGACGAGCGCTTCACCGTCGAGGTCGCCAAGACCTCCAGCCGCGCCTTCATCCTGATCCACATCGCAAGCTCGCTGACCTCGGAAATTCGCTACATCAGCGCGGACCAGCCCGGCGCCGAATTCAAAACCGTTCTGCCGCGCGTTCCTGAAATCGAATACGACCTGACCCATCACGGCGATTCTTTTTTCATCCGCACCAACGACGAAGCCAGAACGTTTCGCGTCGTCGAAGCCCCGCTCCGCGATCCATCGAAAGCGAACTGGAGGGAAATCATTGCACGGCGCGAGGACGCAACCATCGAAAGCATCCACGCCTTCCGCGATTACCTCGTCGTCGAAGAGCGCGACCGCGGCTTGACACGCATCCAGATCCGGCCCTTTTCCGGCGAGCCGCATTACATCGAATTTCCGGAGCCGGTTTACACCGCCGTGCCCGGCGCCAACGCCGAATTCGACAGCCATACGCTGCGCTTTGTTTACACCTCGCTGACGACTCCCCATTCGGTTTTCGATTACGACATGCGGACGCGCCAACGGGAACTCAAAAAGCAGCAGGAGGTGCTCGGCGGCTACGATCCATCGCAGTACGAATCGCGGCGAATCTACGCGGCGGCGCCGGATGGCGTCCAGGTTCCGATTTCGCTGGTCCATAAGAAAGGTTTCAAGCGGGACGGCGCTGCGCCGCTGCTGCTCTATGGCTATGGAGCCTACGGCATCAGCATCGATCCCGGATTCGCCTCGGACCGGCTCAGCCTGCTCGATCGCGGATTCGTCTACGCGATCGCGCACGTCCGCGGCGGCGGCGATCTGGGAAAGCCGTGGCATGAACAAGGCCGCCTGCTCAAGAAGAAAAACACCTTCACCGATTTCATCGCCTGCGCCGAGCATCTGATCGCCGAGCAATACTCCTCGCCGGCGCATCTGGCCATCATGGGCGGCAGCGCCGGCGGTCTGTTGATGGGCGCGGTCTGCAATATGCGTCCGGATCTGTTCCGGGCGGTAGTGGCGCTGGTGCCCTTCGTCGATGCGCTGAACACGATGCTCGACGCGACGCTTCCGCTCACCATCGGCGAATACGAGGAGTGGGGGAATCCAAACGAGCAGCCGTATTACGACTACATCAAATCCTACGCTCCGTATGAAAACATCGAAGCCAAAGCCTATCCGGCGATTCTCGCGACGGCGGGGCTCAACGATCCGCGCGTATCCTATTGGGAGCCCGCCAAGTGGGTTGCCAAACTGCGAGCCACAAAAACCGACGATCATCTTTTATTGCTCAAAACCGAAATGGGGAGCGGCCACTTCGGCGCCAGCGGCCGTTACGAGCATTTGAAGGAGACCGCGTTCTATTACGCGTTTGTTCTCGATCAACTGGGCATTGCCGCGGGATAACGGAAAAACGGCGATACTCTGCGCGGCGTGCCGCTTTGGCCGTACTAAAGAGAAAGCCTTAGTCCGCCGATCATTTTGTGGAACGTTCGCGTTCACACTTTTCACGTGCAGACTGCGCAGCTTTCACCCGAACTCGCCGACGCGGCGGACGTACTTAGCGATCAGCTCCGCGAGCATCTTCATCGCCTGGCGGCGCTGCTGGAGCCGCACGCCGAAAAAATCGAGCGCCGGTTTCTGCGGCGGTTGCGCGAGCTTCAGTTCCAGCCCAAGCAGCGGATGGCGCTTGCCGCGATCACGCCCGGCGCCGCGGCGGTGATTCTTGCGCGCGGCCAGACGCCGCTCAAATTTATCGAGCAGGTGGAGTACAACGGCCGGCGTCTCGCCAAGCTGAACCTGCCGCCGAGCGCGATTCTTGAAGCGCTGGAAGAATACGACCGGCTCCTCGGCCCCATGCTCGAATCGCTCATCCCGCATGAGCACGCCAATTTTCAATGGGTGCGCGAACAGCTTCATTTTTGCGTCATTTTGACGCTAAATAATGCTTATTACCAGGTCCGTGAAGCGGAAACGCAGGCATTTTACGAGCTGTTTCGCGTGGAGCTGGAATCGCGCAATCTTCAGGAACTGCTGCGCCGCTTTCTCGAATCCCTGGTTCACGTCTGCCGCGCCGACGCCGGCCGCCTGTATATGCTCAACGAGGATTCGACCGAATGGGAGCTTCTCGCCGGCACGCCGAAGCCGGATCAGCTTTCGGTTCCCAATCGTCCCGGGCTAATCAAGAAATTATCCAAGCCGCGGCATTTGAACGGCGACGCGAGCACGGCCGGCGTTCTGCTCGATGAAAGCTGGCACCGCCGGTTTAAGTCCTGCTGGTCGATTCCGCTGGCCGCCGATGGACGCACCGCCGGAGTGATGCAGTTTGGATTTTCCAAGGCGTACGAATGGCTGCCGCGCGAGCAGGATCTGCTGGCCGCCGCGGCCGAGCGCTGCCTGATGGCCGCCGAAAAAGCTCGCCTGATGGAGGATCTGGCGCGGCGCGAGGAGCAGGTCCGCCGGCTCGCCGAGCACATGCTGCACGTCGAGGAAATGGAACGGCGCCGCATTAGCCGCGAACTGCACGACGAAGCGGGCCAAAGTCTGTTGTGTATTCGCCTGCAAATGGAGCTGGTCGAGCAGGCGCTTCCCGAATCGGAAGGCGAATGGCGGGCCAAATTGAGCGAGGCCCGCGATCTGACCGAGCGGACCATTCTGGAGATGCGCCGGCTGATCGCGGCCTTGAGCCCCGCCGTGCTGGAGCAGCTCGGCCTGGGCGCGGCGCTCCGCCAGCTTGTCAATCGATTTCAGCGGCTGCACCAGTGCCGCGTGCGGCTTCAGCTTTCGAAGATGGGCGCGCTGCCGCAGCAGCTTGAGATTATCGCCTATCGCCTTGTGCAGGAATGCTTTAACAACATCGGCAAGCATTCGCAGGCCACCAGCGTAAATATTTCGCTCGCCTCCGCCGATCAAAAGCTCAAGCTCACCGTCGAGGACAACGGTGTCGGCTTTAACGTCGAGGAAGCGCTGGCGAAACGCGATTCCTTCGGATTATCGGGAATGCGCGAGCGCGTGGCGCTGCTGGGCGGCGAGTTCGCGGTGGAGAGCCGGACGGAAGGTAGTAAGAGGGGTACAAAGATTTCCATAGAACTGCCGATCAGTAAGTAGGTGAAATCGCCTGCGCCGCCTGAGGCGGCGAAAAAGGAAAGCCGGGCTTAAATTATGGCCAAGATTCGAATCATGCTCGCGGACGATCATACGCTGTTCCGCCAGGGAATCCGAACGCTGATTTCCGCCGAACCGGACATG
>JAJPHS010000167.1 GCA_021325175.1 Terriglobia bacterium | reverse complement strand
CAGCGAATCGCTGACCTGTTGGACGAAGGAGTGAAATTCGATCCCGGCCTCCGAATTTTGTCCTTCGATTACGTTCTTTACGAGCGGCAGAAGCGGTCCCAGCGGCAGCCGCGAACGAATCAGGAAATTTTTATTGACCCCGGGGGTCGTATCCTGGCTGGCGGCGATGAAAACCTGAGACTTGAAATCCTCACGCAGGTTCTGATATTTGGTGCTTTTCACGATGCCGACCACCTGATAAAGGTGCGGCGTCTGGCCCGGTCCGACGACGAGGCGGAACTGCCTGCCAAGCGGATTGGCGCCGTTTAAGAATTTCCGCGAAAATTCCTCGTTCACAATGACCACTTCGGGCGATGCCGTCGTATCGCGATCGTTGAAGTCGCGCCCGGCGAGAAGCGGTGTCCCGATGGTCCCGAAGTATCCGGCGCTGACGCGATTGAACCAGGGGATCAGCCGGTCCTTGCGCTGCTCCCCGGGGAACTCGATGAAGCTGTTCCAGGCATTGCCGCTAATGGGAACGATATCGACGCTCGCCGCGGCATCGATGCCCGGCGTCGCGCGCAGGGAGTCGATGAGGTTTTTATAAAATTGGGCGCGGACCGGCGAGGGAAGATTCGCGCGCGAAATATCGACGGCGGCGACTAGCAATCCGTTTTGCTGGAAACCGGGATCGAGCGTCATCAATTTTCGCAGGCTGCCGACGAATAAGAGCGCGCCGACCAGCAGCACCAGCGAAAGCGCCACCTGGCTGATGACCAGCGCCCGGCGCGCTCCGAAGCGCTCGCGATCCGCCGTGAGCCCCCGGCCGGAGCCTTTCATTGCTGAGCTTGGATCGCCGCGCGTGGCGCGAAACGCCGGCGCGAGCCCGAACAGCACGCAGGTCAGCACCGCGACAGCGCCGGTGAAGGAGAGCATCCGCCAATCCGGCGGTCCAGATACAGCGCGTTTTCTTTCGTCGAAAGAAAGGAAACCAGGCCGCGGGTGAGCCAGCGCGCCAGCACGATGCCCAGCGCGGCCCCCGCCAGCGTCAACAGAAAACTTTCGGCGAGCAACTGGCGAATCAGACGCGCGCGGCCCGCGCCGATCGCAAGACGAATCGCCATTTCACGCTCGCGCGTGCTGGCCCGCACCAGCGTCAGATTGGCGAGATTCGCGCAAGCGATCAGCAGCACCAGGCCGGCGATTCCCAGCAATAAATAGAGAGGCTGCTCATACTGCTGGCGCAGCTCGGAAAGTCCCGATCCGGCCCTCGGCGCAGATGGGCACGGCGACATCGAAGCTGCGCCCGACCTCGACCCCGAAAAATCCCGGCGGCGTGATTCCGATAACGGTAACCGGGTGGCCCTCCAGGGAAAGTTTTTTTCCGAGGGCTTCAGGGTTGCCGCCGAACTCGCGCTGCCAGAAGCCGTAACTGATGACCACGCCGGGCGAGCCGCATCCCGGCCGGTCGTCTTCCTCGCCGATCACGCGTCCCGCCAGAGGCTGCACGCCTAGCGTCTTAAAAAACTGGCCGCTGACCCACAAGCCTTGCGCGATTCGCTTTTCGCCGCTGTCGGCGAGGTTGAAACCGGTATTGCTCCAGGCAAAAATGCTCGAAAACGCCTGCTGGTGGTCGCGGATCTGCCCCATTGGGCGTAGGTGAAATCGGGATGGGCGCCCTGGAAATTGCCGCTGCAACAATGAGGATTTTTCGCGATTCGCAGGTCGGCGAGCTGCTCGGGATGGGAGATCGGCAGCATCCGCAGCCGGACGGCATCGAGCAACTCGAAAATCGCGGTATTGGCCCCGATGCCGAGCGCAAGGGAAAGCGTCGCCACGGCGAGAAAGCCGGGATTGGCGCGTAAGACGCGGCCTCCGTAGCGGAAATCCTGCCAGAGCCCTTCAAACCAGCGGAACTTGTTCATAGTGCTTTCCGCACGGACGCGCGAGCGGGAAAAAAGTTAGCAATCGCGCGCCGGCCGGCCCGAGCGCCAGCGGCAAAGCTTACTAACCGCGCCGATCCGTCGCAGTCTAAAGGATGAATGGAAGATAGCGATAGCGTTGCCGTCGCCCGGGCCAAAGCGGGCGATGGCGATGCTTACCGGGAGTTGGTCGACCGGCACAGCCGCGGCGTCTTCCGTCTGGCCTTTCGTATGACCGGCAATGAACATGATTCCGAGGACGTGGTGCAGGAAACGTTTCTTCGAGCCTACCGCCAGCTTCATCGTTATGAAGCGCGGTCGAGCTTCGCGACGTGGCTGTACCGGATCGCCGCGAATTATTCGCTGGACCTGGTGCGGCGGCGCAAGCGGCGCGGCGATGTGCCGCTGACCGCGCCGGCCGAGGACGACGGCGTCGAGCGGGCGCGCGGGATTCCGTCGCCGCAGCCGGATCCGGAGCGGCTGGCGTTCAGCGGCGCGATTCAGGAACGGGTCCGCCAGGCCATGGATGAGCTGTCGCGCCAGGAGCGGACGGCTTTCGTCCTGAGGCATTTCGAGGGGCAATCGATCGAAGAGATCAGCGGCGCGCTGGGACTTTCCGAGAACGCGGCCAAGCACAGCATTTTCCGCGCGGTTCAAAAATTACGCCGCGCGCTGGAGCCATTGGTGACGTCATGACGCATTTAGAGGAAGAACAACTCGTTCTTTATTATTACGGCGAACTGGAGACGGCGGACCTTGAAAAGCATCTGGGCGAATGCGAATCCTGCCGCCGCGCCTATCAGAATTTGCAGCGCGTGCTGAATTCGGTGGACGGCTTCCCGGTTCCGGAGCGGCCGGCCGATTACGAATCGCGAGTCTGGAGCGCGCTCCAGCATCATCTGCCGCGCGCGCGACCGCGGATGAAGTGGCTCGCGTGGAAGCCGCTGGCGGCCGCGGCCGCGATGGCCGGATTGATGGCCGCCGCTTTTTTCGCGGGGCAGTTCTCAAAAAAGCCGCAGACAGTCGCCGCCGATCCGCGGGCGCGCGAGCGAGTGCTGCTGGTCGCCGTCGGCGATCATCTGGAGCGCAGCCAGATGGTGCTGATCGAGCTGGCCAACGCGGGGGCGCCGAAAGACGGATCGCTCGATATTTCCTATCAGCAACGCGCCGCCGAGGATCTGGTCGAATCAAACCGGCTGTATCGCACGACGGCGGCGAACGCCGGCGATGTGGCGACGGCGTCGCTGCTCGATGAGCTGGAGCGGGTGCTGCTGGAGATCGCGCACAGCCCGTCGCGCGTTTCCGGCCGGCAACTGGATGAGCTGCGAAAGGAAATTGAGGATCGCGGGATTTTGTTCAAAGTGAAAGTGTTCGGCCAGCAGGTGGAACAGAGAGAAGCCGCGCCGGAAAACGCGGCCACGCTTTAGGAAGGACCAGGCAGATGAAAAAGCTACTGTGGATTGCGATGATCGCCGCCCCGCTGAGGGCGCAGGAGGTGAGCGCCGATATCGATCGCGCGCTGGAAAAAGTCAGGACCGCCCAGGATCGAATCAATAAAAACAATGACGAGATTCGAGACGCGCTGAAGCAACTTGCGAATCAGAAGGTTTTTACACTCGATCCGTACCTTAGTGGGTTGGACACGCTGCCGCTGATGACGTTCGCGCCCCAGGACGATCGGGCTCGCGAAGCGGCCGAGCGCGCGCGCGAGGCGCTGGATCGGAGCCAGGAGCTGTATCGCGACGCCACCCAGGCCATCGATGAACAGCGCTACGACCGCGCGATCGAGCGCCTGGACCGCGTCATCGACAGCAAGTCACCGCGCGCCGACGGCGCTTATTACTGGAAAGCGTACGCGCTGAACAAGCTGGGCAAGCGCGATGAGGCGCTGGCCGCGCTCGCCCAAATTCCCAAGCAGTTTCCGCAGAGCCGGTGGATCAACGACGCCAAGGCGCTGCAAGTGGAAATCAGCGGCGCGTCTCCGGAGAATCAATCCGATCAGGATTTGAAGCTGCTGGCGATCAACGCGCTGATCAATTCCGAGCCCGATCGCGCCGTCCCGCTGCTGGAAAAGGTGATCAACGACCCGAAGAATAACGTCGGATTGCGCGGGCGTGCGCTGTTCGTGCTGGCGCAGAGCCGCAACGATAAGGCTCGCGACATCGTCGCGCAATACGCCAAGAGCGGCTCCAATCCCGATCTGCAACTGCGCGCGGTGTCGTATCTGGGCGCGTTCCGCTCGAAAGACAGCCAGCAGGCTCTGGCCGATATCTACGCGGCGAACAATAATCCGGATGTCCGGCGAGCGGTGCTGCGCAGCATGATGATGGCTCGCGATTCGGCGCATCTTCTCAACGCCGCCAGGACCGAGCCGAACGCCGACCTGCGGCGCGAGGTCATTCGCGGCCTCGGAATGATGCGCGCCTCGGCGGAATTGGCGCAGCTCTATTCCTCGGAAACGAATTCGGACCTGAAGGAGACGATTATCCAATCGCTGTGGATGGCGCGCGATACCGGCAAGCTGATCGACATCGCCAAGAGCGAGAAGGACGCGCACCTTCGCGCGAGCGCGATTCAGAAGCTCGGCCTGATGCGCGATCCCAAGGCGAACGAAGCGCTGGCGGCCATGTATTCGAGCGAATCGGATAAGACCGTGAGAGTCGAGATCCTGACGGCGTTGTGGCAAAGCGGAGCCTGCAAGCCGCTGGTGGAGGCGGTTCGCGGCGAAAAAGATCCGGCGGTAAAGGCCGAAGGCGTGCGGCGGCTGAGCATGATCCGCGGCTGCAAGGAAGCAAGCGATTATCTGCTGGAGATATTGAGCAAATGAGAACGCTTTTGCTCGCGCTGGCGATTCCGGTTTTCGCGCAGCCGCATCTTGAAAACGCGCGGGTGGAAACGCGCGCCGCAAGAACGCTCGATGCAGCTTTCCACGCGATCGCCAATGCCGCGGCCGCGCCGGCCTGGATCGGATACGCGCTGCCGCGCGCGCCCGGCCCGGACGAAGACGGATCGTGCAAAGCATGGCTGGAGCCGGGCCGCGCCAATCCGGTCCCGCCGTCCTCGACCGCGCACCTGGAAGGCGCAACGGAGTTTTATGTTTTCCTGCGCATCGAAAACGCGCAGGTGAATCGAATCCGCACTTTTTCGCTGGACTGCTCGATCGATGCCGGCGGCTTGACGGTCTACTGGCTGACGGGTGTGAATCCGGCGCAAAGCGTCGCGCTTCTCGATTCCTTTGCCGGCGCGGCGGAGCGCCGTGTTTCGAACGGAGCAATCGCTGCAATTGCGTTGACGCGCGACAATTCGGCCGATTCCGCGCTCGATCGGCTTGCCGAGGCGTCGCAGCCGGAGCAGACGCGCCGCCAGGCGATGTTTTGGATGGGCGTCGCGCGCGGGCGCCACGGCTACGAATCGCTCGTGAAAATACTCGCCAACGATCCGAGCGATCGCGTTCGCGAGCATGCGGTTTTTGCCTTGTCGCGAAGCCAGGACAGCGGCGCGATTCCGCAGATCGTTCGCGCGGCGCGGGAGGATCCGAGCGCGCGGGTGCGCGGCCAGGCGCTGTTCTGGCTGGCGCAAACCGCGCAGCAACGGTTCTCGGAAGAAGCGATCCGCCGCGCGATCAAACAGGATCCGGAAACGGAAGTGAAGAAAAAAGCCGTCTTCGCTTTGACGCAGATGCGCAATGGCGGCGGCGTCCCGATCCTGATCGAGGTCGCGCGAAACAACGCCAATCCCGCGGTCCGCAAGCAGGCCATGTTCTGGCTAGCCCAGTCAAAGGATCCGCGCGCCGTAAAGTTTTTTGAGGAAGTCCTGAGCCGGCCTTAGAAGTTCTTCTGAATCGTTTCGCGCCAGGCCGAGGAATCTTTCAACAGGTTACACTTCAAACTGAATTCCCTGCGCCAGCGGCAGGTCTCCGCTCCAGTTCACCGTCACCGTCTGGCGGCGCATGTATGCCTTCCACGCATCGCTGCCGGATTCTCTTCCGCCGCCGGTTTCTTTTTCGCCTCCGAAAGCACCGCCGATCTCGGCGCCGCTGGTGCCGATGTTCACGTTGGCGATTCCGCAATCACTTCCGCGGGCGCTCAAAAACGCCTCGGCGGCTTTCAGGCTGTCGGTGAAAATCGCCGACGAAAGGCCTTGCGGAACGTCGTTGTGCCAGGCGATCGCCTGGTCCAGATCGTCAAATTCGATCAGATGCAGAATGGGACCGAAAATCTCTTCCCGCACAATCGCCATGTCGTGGCGCGACCTCACGATCGCCGGCTCGACAAAATTTCCTCCCAGATGACGGCCGCCGAACAGAACTTCGCCGCCCTGCTCGCGAATCCGCTCCAGTCCGCTCCGCATATTTTCGACCGCGGCGGAATCAATCAGCGGACCCATCAGCGTTCCGGGATCGAGCGGATCGCCGATGCGAATCTGCTGGTAGGCGGCGATCAGCCGCTCCGTGATCCGCGGCGCGATCCCGCGCTGTAAGAACAGGCGCCGGATGGTGGTGCAGCGCTGCCCCGCGGTTCCCACCGCGCCGAACAGCACGGCTCGAACCACCAGCTCCGGATCGGCGTCATTCATCACGATCACGCCGTTATTGCCGCCCAGCTCCAGCAGGGACCGGCCCAGTCTCTCCGCCACCACGCGCGCTACATGACGCCCCATCCGGCACGAGCCCGTCGCGCTGATCAGCGGAATTCTGCGATCGCGAATCATTCGTTCGCCGACCACGTCGTCCTTGCCGATCACCAGCGCCAGCACGCCTTCCCAGCCATGTCTGGCCAGCACGCGATTGCAGATCTGCTGCACCGCGATCGCCGTCAACGGCGTTTTGAGCGACGGCTTCCAGATCACCGTGTCGCCGCAGATCAGCGCCACGAGCGCGTTCCAGCTCCACACCGCCACCGGAAAATTGAACGCGCTGATCACCCCCACCGGCCCGAGCGGATGCCACTGCTCATACATGCGATGACCCGGCCGCTCGCTGTGCATTGCAAGTCCATAAAGCTGGCGCGACAATCCCACCGCGAAATCGGCGATGTCGATCATCTCCTGCACCTCGCCGCGTCCTTCGGCGAGAATTTTGCCCATCTCCAGCGTCACCAGCCGCCCCAAGTCGTCTTTCGCCTGGCGCAGCGCCTCGCCCAGCTCGCGCGCGATCTCGCCGCGTTTCGGCGCCGGCACCATGCGCCATCGCTCGAACGTCCGCAGCGACTGCGCCGCCACCTCCTCGTATTCTTCGGCCGACGCCAGCCGCACGCGGCCGAGCTCGCAACCGTTCGCCGGATTATACGACGCCAACTCTTCCCCGCCGTGATCGATCCAGCGCGCGCCGCACGCGCCGGGATGTGTTTTATGCAATATTCCGTTCATTTCCGTTTCGTGAAATGTCATTATGCCGCGAGCCGTCCAAAGCCCCCGGGACCGGTCTCGAAGTCTGTTCCCCATCGGCGCGCCGCCACCTGAATGCGATCGACGACGCGCTGCTGAAAATCGCCGTCGAGCCATTCCGTAAACCCGTGCCTGGCACTGATCCGCCACGCCGCCTCGCGCGTGGTCGCGCCGCGAGGCTTCACGCCGCGAACGTGCAGCGGATCGCCGATCAGCTCCCGTCCGGTCGCCTCAATCGCCATTTGCGCCAGCTCCTCCGGATCGCACGGCAGCAGCGGCGAGAGCGCCGCGTACACTTCGATTCCCGCCTCGCGCAGCGCGCGCATGGCGCTCAATCGTTCCCCGATCGGCGCGCACAGCGGCTCGTATAAGCGCCGCACGTCCTCGCGATTGGTGGTGATCGAAAAACTGACGCGCAACCGCGGAATTTTTCGCAGCCGGTCCAGATCCCGCAGAATCAGAGGACCTCGCGTCTGCAATACGAATCTGCGCGGCGGATTTTCGATCACCGCGTCGAGGATCGCCTCCATCATCCGCATCCCGCTTTCGGCGGGCTGATACGGATCGACCAGCGGCGAACAATAGATTCGCTGTCCGACGCGCAGCTCGCGCCTCAGCAAATCGGCGGCGTTCGATTTGAAGGTGGTGAACTGACCCCAGCGCCGCCAGTCCTCGGGTTTCAATCCGCCGAACAAGCGCATCGTCGGGACGTAGCAATACGTGCATCCGAACGTGCAGTTGCGCGCCGGCGTCAGCGAGTGGGTAAAACCGGCCTCGGCGATAAAGCCCGTGGTCGGGCTCAGAATGCGGCCGGCTTTTTCCTCGCCAATCACATTACTTCTTCAGCCCACTCCTGAAGGATCTGCTTGATCCGGCCGGTGAACTGATCGGCCAGGGCGCCGTCGATCAGCCGGTGATCGAACGTCAGCGCCAGATACGCTATGGAGCGGATGGCGATGGCGTCGTCCACCACCACCGGCTCTTTCTCCACGGCGCCGCATCCGAGGATCGCCACTTGCGGCTGATTGATCACCGGCGTCGCGAAGATGCTGCCGAAGCTGCCGAAGTTCGTGATGGAGAACGTTCCCCCCTGCACCTCATCCGGGCGAAGCTGCCGCGAGCGGGCGCGCGCGGCCAGATCGACGATGGATCGCTGCAATCCCGCCACCGTTTTTTCGTCCGCGTTGCGAATCACCGGAACAATCAGCCCGTTTTCCAGGGCGACGGCGATGCCGATGTTGATGTCGCGATGGTAAACAATGTTCGTGCCGTCGATCGACGCGTTGAGAATCGGATACTGGCGCAGCGCCGCGGTGGCCGCTCGGATCACGAATGGCAAATAGGTCAGGCCGAATCCGTATTGCGCCTGGAACTGCGCCTTCACGCGCTCGCGCATTTTGGCCACGCGCGTCATATCGACTTTGTGAACCGTCGTCACGTGCGCCGAGGTGTGTTTGGAAAACACCATGTGCTCGGCGATCTTCTGGCGCATATTGCTCATCGGCTCGATGCGACTGGCGGCCGCTTCGCCCGGGAACACGGGACGCGGGACCTCCACTGTCTGCGGAATGGTCGCCACCGCTTGCGCTTGCGGCTGCGGCGGAGGTTGCGGAGCGGCATAGCGCGGCTGCGCCGGCGGCGGGGCTTGCGGTTGAGGCGCCGCGGAGGGCGCCGGGCGCTGCTGCGTCTGCGCCGCCAGATAATTTTCCAGGTCCTGCTTGGTAATTCGTCCGCCCGCGCCGGTGCCCTTCACCTTCGTTAGATCGATGTTGTTTTCGCGGGCCATCTTGCGCACCAGCGGCGACAGGGGTCCGGCCGTTTCTTCCACCACCTCGGCCGCCGGTTGCGGCGCCTCGGGCGGCGCTGATGACGGAGCCGATTGCGGCGGAGCGGCTTGCGGCTGCGGCTTCGCAGCTTCGGCGGCGGGAGCGGAGGCTTGCGCCGGCGCGCCGGACACCGCGCCATTGGAATCGCTGATCCGTCCGACCACCGTATTGATCCCCACCGTCTTGCCTTCCTCGACGATGATCTCGCTCAACACGCCCGCGGCCGGCGAGGGAATTTCCGTGTCCACTTTATCCGTGGAGATTTCAAACAGCGGCTCGTCCCGCTCGACATGCTCGCCGGCCCGCTTCAGCCATTTCGTCAGCGTACCTTCCACGATGCTTTCGCCCATTTGGGGCATCACTACGTCGATCATGATTTCTCCATTTTTCTTTTAAAAACGCGCCCGAAATGTGCTTCGAGCGCGGCAATCACTTCGCCGCGCGAGGCCGGTGAGCCCATAGCGCGCATGCTCGTGACGGGTTTGGTGAGCCCGCACGGGACGATGTAGCGGAAATAATTCAAATCGGTTTCGACGTTCAGCGCGAAGCCGTGCGAGGTCACCCAGCGGCTGATGTGAACGCCGATGGCGGCGATTTTCCCTTTGTCCGTCCAGACTCCGGTGGCGCCCTCGATGCGCTTCGATGCGATGCCGAAATCGGCCAGCGCGTCGATCAGCGCCTGCTCGATCCCGCGGACATAAGCGACGACGTCGCGCTTCCATTCCCGCAGATCGAAGATCGGATAGCCGACGATCTGGCCCGGCCCGTGGTAGGTCACGTCGCCGCCGCGGTCGGTGCGATGAAACTCGATTCCGGCGCGCGCCAGCAGCTCCGGCGTCGCCAGAACGTTTTCGTCGTGGCCGTTGCGGCCCATGGTGACCACGTGCGGATGCTCGACGATCAGAAGCTGATCCGGAATCTCGCCGCGCTTGCGCTGCTCCACCAGCGTTCTTTGCAGCTCAAACGCGTCGCCGTAGCCGATCCGCCCCAGATCGCGAACGGCGCAGGCGGCCATTGCGCATTCCGCGTCCCGAGCCCTGAATACTTCCGCCTCAGGCATTGATGGCCATTCCGTAAACCGAGTTGAACGCCTCGCCCATCGCTTCATACAGCGTCGGATGCGCGTGGATCGTGTGCATCATCGTCTCCACCGTCGCTTCGGCTTCCATCGCCGCGACCGCTTCCCCAATCAGCTCGAACGCTTCCGGACCGATAATATGAACGCCCAGAATTTCGCCGTACTCCGCGTCGGCGACCACTTTAATGAATCCGTCGTGGCGCCCCAAAATGCTCGCCTTGCTGTCCGCCAGAAACGGAAACTTCCCGACCTTCACCGTGCTGCGCCCTTCGGCGCGCGCCTGCGCTTCGGTCATCCCCACGCTGCCGATTCCCGGCTCGGTGTAGGTGCAGTTCGGGATGCGGTTTTTGCGGATTGGGGTCACCGGTTTGCCGGCGATGTGGCCGATGGCGACCATCCCTTCCGCCGTCGCCACATGCGCCAGCAGCGGCGTGCCCAGAACCACGTCGCCGATGGCGTAAACGCCGGGCTCGCCGGTGCGCTGGTATCCATCCACCTTGACGAATCCGCGCTCGAGCTGCACCCGGGTGCCTTCAAGACCGAGATTGTCGGTCATCGGCTTTCGCCCCACCGCGACCAGCAACGTTTCCACGTCGAAATGTTCCTGTTTGCCGTTGGCCAGCGTCGCGTTAAACCGGACGCCGCTGTCGTGTTTTTGAATGTTCTCGACGCGCGCTCCGGTCTCAACCCGAATGCCGCTTTTCTTGAACAATCGCTCCAACTCCTTTGATACCTCCTCGTCTTCGAGCGGCACAATGCGCGGCAGCATCTCAAATACCGTGACTTTCGCTCCGAAACGATGGAAACAGCTTGCGAACTCGACGCCGACCGCGCCCGCCCCGATGACGCCCATGGTCTTCGGCACGTCGCGAAAATCGAGAATTTCAATGTTGGTCACGATGCGTCTGGCGTCCGGCTCCAACCCCGGAAGCATGCGCGCTTCCGAGCCGGTGGCGATCACGATATTCTTCGTCTCGTAAATCTGGCCGCCCACGTCGACCTTCCCAGGTCCGGTGATTTTGCCGTGCCCCTTGATCCAGTCGACCTTATTTTTCTTCATCAGGAATTCGACGCCCTTGGCGTGCTTGGCGACAATTTTGTTTTTGCGATCCCAGACCAGCGGCATGTCCAGCCGCGGATTGTCGCAATGAAACCCGTCTTCTTCCGGATGCAGGAAGCGCTCCCAAAGATCGGCCGCGTGCAGATACGCCTTGGTGGGAATGCAGCCGACATGCAGGCAGGTCCCGCCCAATTTGGGATCTTTTTCAACAATTGCGGTTTTCAGGCCGTACTGACCCGCGCGAACGGCCGCCGAGTATCCACCGGGACCGCTCCCGATGACAATCACGTCGTAGGGCATTTATTTTTTAGTGTAACATCGGGGAAATCGTGAAGCCTTACAATGGCGCTCAGAACGCGATTCCAACCAGAAAAGACGCCTGATTGACGTTGGAAGGCGCAACGGCGGCAAGCGAAGGGGAATCCGAGCCCCACCGCGTGTAACGGATGTCCGGCTCAATCCGCAGCCGCGATATTTTTATCTCGACCCCAAGCCCGACGGTGAAGCCCGAGTTCGAAAAATACGAGGCCGCATTCCCCACAGCCCGAAAACTCGGACCCGCTTCGACATAAGGCTTTACGAGCGGCACGGGCAGGAAATGAAACTTGCCGAGAATCGGAAACTCCCATGAACTCACCGTCATCGAGCTTTGAAACGCACCCGCCGCGTTGACCGACTGCGTGGTCAGATCCAGCGGATGATACAATGCGTCCGCCTCAATCGCCAGCCCGAGAGGCAGATGCAGCTCCGCCATCGCGCCGATCTGATACTCCTTCGAACTGGAAAAATCCCGGATAAAGCCGGTTCCGGACGTTTCTGTAACCGCGTTATACGCGTCGGTCAGCGGCACGCCGCCGCGAATTCCTACCGATACCGGCTGCGCAAGCAGGCAGGCGGCCGAAAAAAGTAACGCTACGAAAATTTTCATACCTGACATCTGATGTGCTCGCGGCGCCGATCGTTTCCGTTTCCTTTCGGCTATGCGAGGATGAAGTCGAGGATAAAGACCGATGCGCGCTTCCGCTTCAATTTTCTATCTCGCCGGCGCGGCTTTTCTGGCGCCTGTGCTGACCGCCCAGACCGTCGCTCCGCGTGCGGGTTCCCTCGGCGAGCTGAGCTCCGCCTTCGAGAATCTGGCGGCGCAGGTGCGGCCCGCCGTCGTGCAGATTTTTTCCACCGGCTACGTTGCCACCGAGGACAGTGACAGCACTACGGCGAGCAGCCCCTTGACAACCCAACGCAGCACCGGCTCGGGCGTGATCGTGACGCCGGACGGCTTTATCGTGACGAATAATCACGTGGTCGCCGGCGCGCGGCGGATTGAAGTTTTGCTTTATTCCGACGCGCGCCAGCCGCGAGGATCGCGGATTCCGGCAAAGCTGGTGGGAATGGATCGCGAAACCGACCTTGCCGTGATTAAGATCGACAAAACGGACCTTCCTACGCTGCCCTTCGGCGATTCGAACCTGCTCAAGCAGGGTCAACTGGTCATGGCGTTCGGCAACCCGATGGGCCTGGAAGGATCGGCGTCGATGGGCATCGTCAGCTCCACGCGGCGGCGGCTCCGCCCCGACGATCCGATGGTCTACATTCAGACCGACGCGCCCATCAATCCGGGAAATAGCGGGGGCCCTCTGGTCGACGCCGCCGGACGGGTAATCGGATTGAATACCATGATCATCACCCAATCCGGAGGAAGCGAAGGACTGGGCTTCGCCATTCCGAGCAATATCGTCAGCAGCGTTTATGAGCAGATCCGGAAGAATGGTCACGTGCATCGCGGCCAGATCGGCATCGCCGTGCAGACGATTACCCCGGAGTTGGCCGAAGGGCTTCGTCTCAGCCAGGATTGGGGAGTGATCGCCGCCGACGTCACTCCCGACGGACCCGCGGACAAGGCGGGCCTGAAGGTCCGCGATATCATTCTGAGCGTCGACGGGCGCACGATGAACGATGCGCCCGAACTGGAGACGGCAATTTACCGCCTGAATCTGGCCGATGTGGTTCACCTGACGGTTTTGCGCGACGATGAGAAATTCGAATACGATGTGCCCGTGATCGAGCGCGACGACGATCCGCAGCGTTTCGCCGACATGGTGAATCCGCAGGACAATTTAGTGTCGAAATTGGGCATTTTAGGCATCGATATTGATCAAAAAGTGAGCGATTTGCTGCCCGATTTGCGTCATCAGTACGGGGTGCTGGTGGCGGCGCGGTCGGCAAATCCACCCTACACCGGCCCGGCGCTTGAAACCGGAGACGTGATCTACGACGTGAACCGCACGCCGGTGACCTCGGTGCAGATGTTGCGCGCCACGTTGCAGGGGCTCAAAGCGGGCGAGCCAGCGGTGATGCAAGTCGAGCGCAACGGAAAACTGCGGTATATCGTCGTGGAATTTGAATGAGAAAGTACCGGAGCTGGCCAGGGGGGAAGATCTGCGCGCTGGCGACCGCAATTCTTTGCGCCGCCGCCGGACAGACGGCATTCCCTCTGGAAAATCTGACCATCCAGGGCAATCAGCGGATTCCGGCGGCGAAGATCATCGCAGCTTCCGGCCTGAAGATCGGGGCGCGGGTCGCAAAGAGCGATTTCGATGACGCGCGAGCGCGCTTGATGGCGACGGGCGCCTTTGAAAGCGTAGGTTATATATTCAAGCCCAGCGCGGACAACGCCGGATTCGACGCGACCATCGAAGTGGCCGAAGTGCAGCAGCTTTATCCCTATCGCTTCGAGGATCTGCCGGTTCCCGACGAGCAGTTGCGCGCCGCGCTGCGCCAGCTCTCGCCGCTGCTCGGAGACGAGATTCCGGTAACCAACCAGGCGCTGGATAAATATATCGACGCGATCCAGCGCATGACCGGATCGAAGATGAAGATCGCGGGCAAGCTGGAGCCGGATGCCGCGGGAAACATGGCCATCGTGTTCCAGCCGGATGTGCCGCGCGAGCGCGTGGCGGAAGTGAAATTCAGCGGCAACCAGATTCTGCCGTCCGCGGCGCTGGTTCAGGCGTTCGCGGCGGCGGCCGTGGGAACCGAATATCGCGAGACCACCATGCGCGTGCTGCTCGATTCGAGCGTGCGGCCGCTGTATGAAGCCCGCGGGCGGCTGCGGGTTTCCTTCCCGAAAATCGAAACCAAACCATCGTTGTTCACGCAGGGCGTTCAGGTGATCGTGACGGTGGATGAAGGGCCCTGCTACAGCTTGGGGGACGTCGAGATCGCCGGGATCCCCCCGTCCGACGGGCTGGAAATGGCGCAGGCCGCGAATCTTCAGCCGAAGGACGTCGCCGACATGGACGAGGTGAAAGCGGCGCTGGATCGCGTGCTCGCGAAATATCGCAGCCGCGGTTTTCTGCGCGCCTCCGGCAAAATGGATCGCCGGGTGGACGACCAGGCGCGCAAGGTAAGCGTAACGCTCCATATCGACCCAGGAGCGCGCTATGCGATGGGCGAGCTCGAAATTATCGGTCTGGACTCCTCGAGCGAGCCGGAAATCCGGAAGATGTGGAAGCTCAAGACGGGCGATCCATTCAATGCCGAATATCCCGATGTGTTTTTGGCGGAGATTCGCAAGCAGCAGGTTTTCGACAATTTGGGCCAGACGCGTTCGGAGACCACGATCGACGATAAAAATCGCACCGCCGGCGTGAAGCTATATTTTTCGGCCGCTCCCTCCGATCCGCGCCGCAACAAGATCCCGCGCTAATACAACGCTCGCGTGCGGATGGTTCCGGGAACCGCGTCCAGACGCCGCTTGAGCGATAAGGTGCGCTCCGGCTCGGGCGTTTCAATGTCGATCACCACGTAGCCGATGCGCGGGTTGGTTTGCAGATACTGGGCGGCGACGTTGATCTGATCTTCGGAAAAAATTCGGTTGATGGCTGAAAGAACGCCCGGCTGATTGCGGTGAATGTGCATCAGGCGATGCTTGCCGGGATGCTCCGGCAGCGAAACTTCGGGAAAATTGACCGCCGTGAGCGTCGAGCCGTTGTTGCTGTACTTGATCAGCTTTTCGGCGACCTCGATGCCGATATTCTGCTGCGCCTCCTCCGTGCTTCCGCCCACATGAGGCGTGAGCAGGACGTTATCGAAGGCGCGCAGGGGGGAGATGAATTCATCACCCGCGCCTTTGGGTTCGACGGGGAACACGTCAATCGCCGCTCCGCCGAGGTGTTTGGATTCAAGCGCGCGCACCAGCGCCTCGATGACCACCACGGTTCCGCGCGAGGCGTTGATCAGAAATGCGCCCGGCTTCATCCGGTTCAACTGCGCTTCGCCGATCATGCCCACGGTTTGCGGCGTTTCCGGCACATGCAGCGTCACCACGTCGGCGGTCTTTAGAACCGCGTCGAGCGAAGGCAGCGCGCGGGCATTGCCCAGCGACAATTTCGTTTCGATGTCGTAAAAAACGACGTGCATGCCGAGCGATTCCGCCAGAACTCCGACCTGGGTGCCGATATGGCCGTAGCCGACGATGCCCAAGATTTTTCCGCGCGCCTCGTGCGAGCCGGCCGCGGTCTTGATCCATTCGCCACGATGGGCGGCGGCGTTGCGATAGGGAATACCGCGCAGCAGCATGATTATTTCGCCCAGAACCAGCTCGGCCACGCTGCGGGTGTTGGAAAACGGCGCGTTGAAAACCGGGATACCGCGATCCTGCGCCGCCTCCAGATCCACCTGGTTGGTGCCGATGCAGAAACATCCGATCCCGGTGAGCCGCGGCGCGTTTTCAAGAACGCGCGCGCTCAGATGGGTCGCGCTGCGGATGCCGATGAAATAGGCGTCGCGGACGGCGGCGATCAGATCCGGTTCGGCGAGCGACTTGGCGTGCGCTTCAATATCGCTGTAGCCGTCGCGGCGCAGCGCCTCGACGGCGCTTTGATGGATTCCTTCGAGCAGAAGAATCTTGATTTTGCTTTTTTCCAGTGATGTAGCGGTCAATTTTCCAGCTTAACGCGGCTGCATCATCGCTTCCGAGACGGCGCTCACGGCTTCCCCGGTGCGGCGCAGCGTGGTGGAGATGGAATCGCGCGCCAGCCGCCGCACCAGCGGATCGACAAACCAGCGCACCGGCGCGGGAATGTCGCGGCTGAGCGCCATGGCCTCCATTTCCAGGTATACGCCGCCATCGCGCTGTTCGTAGCGGGCGATGCCGTAAAGCCGCCAGATGTATCCATGACCTTGATCGGGTGGCAGCAGGTGTTGATCCGGGCCGCCGTAATCGTCGATCTCCTGAATGCGCGTGCTGGAAGAGGTGCTGTACCAGCGCCGCGGGTCGAGTTCATAAAACGTCGCCTGATCCTGGCTGGCGATTGCCGTTTTGGCCAGCGCCATTTTGCTGATCAGCAGCAGCGAGAACCGGTCGTCGGCGCCGTTCTGGCCCAGGCACTTGGAGGCCAGCACGGCGGAGGGGTAATAGTCGCGGTAATGATCGTAATCGCGGACGACCGAGAGGACGTCGCTGATGCGCGCGTTCGGGAGGAAGATCGCGCCGATCCAGTGGTGGATCAGCCCGGACGGCACGTGTTTCGGATTCGCGTCCCCCGCCGGCGCAATGACCAGATTGCCGGAATGAAGCTGTTGTGCCAGATGCGGATGCTCCTCGATCCATAAAAACGAACGATCCGGACGAAGGCGCTCCAGCATGGACGCGTTCGCAGCCTGGATGTACTCGTCCCAGGCGCTTAGCGTTTCCGTGCGCAGATCGCTGGCGAGAGCGGCGGGCAACGCGGAAAACAACGCCATCCAGCGGAAAATCGAAATCAACTCGCCTCCTCCAATGCGATTGAGCTTTCTTTGCCCTTTTCGATGCGCCTGGCGCAGCGGCAGATTCGCCGATTTTCCGGCGCGATCCCGCGATCCATTGAGCGAAGCGCGCACGAGCCCCTTCCAAGTTGATAAAATTGTGGTTCCAACGCGAGCTGGAAAATCATCTCAACAGATAGGAACCAATCATGGCGGTCACAGGAGCGGGTCTTGAAGGGGTTATCGCCGCGGAGTCGAAGATTTGCTATATCGACGGCGATGCGGGAATTTTAAGCTATTTCGGATACAACATCCATACTCTGGCTGAGCATGCGACCTTCGGAGAGGTCATCTTTTTGTTGTGGAACGGCCGCCTTCCCAAGCGTGAGGAGCTGGAAGCGTTGCGCGCCGGGCTGCGCGCGCAGCGGCCGCTGCCGGAGCCGGTCACGGCGTTTCTGAAGGCCAACGGCAAGAGCGCTCCGATGGACGTGCTGCGCACGGCGGTATCCATGCTGTCGCTGTACGATCCTCAGGCGCAGGATATGTCGGCGGAGGCGAATCAGCAGAAAGCGATCAAGCTGATGGCGCAGACGGCGACCATCGTGACTTCCTTCGATCGCCTGCGCAAGGGACAGGAGGTCGTGCCCGGGGATCCGAACCTCGGCTTCGCCGCGAATTTTTTGTACACTCTGACCGGCAAGCGTCCGGACGAGGTGATGGAGCGCGCCTTCGACGTCGCCTTGATTCTGCACGCCGATCACGAGTTCAACGCCTCCACCTTTGCCGCGCGCGTGGTCGCCGCGACGCTATCCGATATTTATTCGGCGGTGACGGCGGGCATTGGTGCGCTGAAAGGGCCGCTGCATGGCGGCGCCAATGAAGCGGTGATCAAGATGCTGCTCGCCGCCGGCTCGGCCGATAAGGCCATTCAGCACGTCAAGGACATGCTGGCGAACAAGCAGAAAGTGCCGGGCTTCGGCCATCGCGTGTATCACACCACCGATCCGCGGGCGACCCATTTGAAGGAGCTTTCCGAGGAGCTCGGCAAACGCACCGGCCACGTCGATCTGTACGAGACTTCGCGGCAGATCGAGCAGTACATGAAAGAATCCAAAGGGCTCAACGCCAACGTCGATTTTTATTCGGCCTCGACATATTACTCCCTGGGGATTCCCATCGATTTGTTCACGCCGATCTTCGCCGTCAGCCGCATGGCGGGCTGGACCGCGCACGTGCTCGAGCAGTATCACAACAATCGTCTGATCCGGCCGCGGGCGGAGTATACGGGCGCGCCCGTCGGGCAGAAGTG
>JAJPHS010000129.1 GCA_021325175.1 Terriglobia bacterium | reverse complement strand
GGATGAGTTCGCGGTGGAGGCGTATCTCGAAAAATAATGTTTACAGGAATCATCGAGGAGTTGGGCGCCGTGATCGCGCCGGCGCCGCGGCTGCGCGTGGGCTGCAAAACCGTTCTGGAGGATCTGCGTGAAGGCGCCAGCATCGCCGTGAATGGAGTTTGCCTCACCGCCGTCGAGATTTCGGCCGATTCGTTCACCGCCGACCTCGCGCCGGAGACGCTGCGGCGCAGCAATCTGGGCGATCTGCGGGCCGGTTCGCGCGTGAATCTGGAGCGCCCCGTCACGGCCGTCACGCGATTATCCGGACACCTGGTTCAAGGCCACGTTGACGCCACCGGCGAGCTGATGTCGCTGGAGCCGCTGGGCGACGGAAATTACTGGCTTCGCGTTCGCGTGCCGGCCGAGCTCGACCGGTATTTCGTCGAAAAAGGGTCGATCGCCATCGATGGAATTAGCCTGACCATCGCGTCGATCGAAGCCGGCGTGGTGAATATCACGATTATTCCGCACACATTTGCGAACACGACGCTGGCGTCGGCGGCCGTGGGCAGCCGGATGAATCTCGAAGTCGACGTAATCGCAAAACACATCGAGAAATTGATGGCCGCCCGTCTCGCCGCGACTTGATTGCGGATCGAGATGCTTTACCTTCCCGCGATCCCGCGCGGGTCCGGTTTGACGGCTACCGGTTGCGTATACGTTTTGCCGTCCACCGTCAGGCGAACTGTATAATTGCCCGGATCAAGCGCCGGCGCGCCGCGACCACCCCGGCCGCGGCCGGTTTGCGTCTGCTGCACCGCTCCGGTGCAGGCGTCGCGCGGAGGCGGTGGAGCATTGCCGCGTCCGCCGCCGAATCCGCCGCGGCCCCCGGGGGCGCCGAGCGTCACGCGATGCATTCCCACGCCCGCCGATGGCGGCGGCGGCTGCGTCTCCCAATAGGACTGAACGTTGATCGCCTCCGTATCCACCGGACGAACCGGCGTGTCGCTGGCGGCGCAGGCGCGGACGGCGCCCGCCGGATCGATCAGCTCGATCTTCAGCGGCTGCGCGGCTTGCGAGCGCAGCCAGTAATAAGCCACCACCCCGCCCGGCGGATTCTGTTCCTGCGGCTCTTCGTGCGGCAGCGGAGTTCCGTTCTGCCCGCCCTGGCGAATCGCAAACGTCTCGCCCGGCTTGAACAGATACGCCGTCGACGATTCGATTTCGCCGCCGCGCGCCGCGATCTCGCGCAGAGGCGTCATCTGATCCATCACCCAAAACCCGCGCCCGTGCGTGGCGATCGCCAGATCGTCGCCATGCACCACAATGTCGCGAATCGAGGTAACCGGCATGTTGTTCTGAAGCGGTTGCCATTGTGCGCCGTCGTTGAAGGAAACATAAACCCGCAGTTCCGTCGCGGCGTAAAGCAGCCCGCGCTGTTTGGGATCTTCCTTCACCGAATTCACGTAGGCGCCTTCGGGAATGCCCGCCACCACGTTGCGCCACGTCTTGCCTCCGTCGTGCGTGCGATAGATGTACGGCTTCATGTCCCCCAGCCGGTGCCGATCGACGGACGCATACGCCGTCTGCTGGTCGAAATGCCCGGCTTCCACCTGCGAAACCTTGCTCCAGGCGGTCATCGCCTTGGGCGTGACGTCGCTCCAGTTCTTGCCGTCATCGCGAGTGACCCAGATGAGACCGTCGTCGGTGCCCGCCCAGACCAGCGTCGCGGCCAGCGGCGAGGGCGACAGCGTATAAACCACGCCGAAGCGATCGAGCATCGGTTGATCGATATCGACCGCCGTCACCGCGTCCAGATTCGGCGGCGCGCCCGGACGAAGCCGCGCGAGATCCGGACTGATCTTCTGCCATGTCTTGCCCCGGTCGCGCGACCGGAACACGAATTGGTTCGAATAATAGAGCGCTTCATCGGCCGGCGAAAACACTTCGGGAAGCGACCAGGTTCTGCGGTTCGGATCCTTGGGATCGTTCGGCGGCAGCTCGCCCGCCGGCAGCGCGATGTTCAGGTTCTGATCGCATTTGCCGTTGCCGTTGCCATACAGAATGTTGCCGTCCTTGGGATCGGGCACGACGGTCATCGATTCGCCGGCTTCGCAGGTCGGAATCCAGTTGCGGAAATTCAGCACGCCTTCGCGCGACCACGTGCTGACGCCGACTCCACCGCTGTCCTGCTGCGCGCCATAGAGCCAATAAGGAAACCGGTTGTCGGCCGCGACGTGATAGATCTGCGCGGTCGGCTGGTTGTACCACGTGCTCCACGTTTTGCCGCCATCGACGCTGACCACCGTCCCCTGATCGCTTGAAAGCACCATCCGGTTGGGATCGTTCGGATTGACCCACAACTGATGATAATCATCGCCGCCGGGCGCGCCTTTGATCGGAGTAAAAGTTCTGCCCGCGTCGGTGGTGACGTACGTCGCGGTATTCATGATGTAAGCTTTATCGGGATTTTTCGGATCCACCGTAATGCCGCCGAAATACCAGCCGCGCCCCCACAGCCGCTGTTCGCGATTCACCAGCCGCCAGGTCG
The DNA here is from genome assembly GCA_021325175.1 of Terriglobia bacterium. Lineage (GTDB taxonomy): Bacteria > Acidobacteriota > Terriglobia > Bryobacterales > Bryobacteraceae > Palsa-187. Next base: position 38,490 of record JAJPHS010000129.1, on the reverse strand, counting down.
CGCCGGCATCGTCGGAAATATATACTCCGCCGCCGGTGTTGGCCTGAGCAGTACCCCGACCGCCGCCGCCCAGCCGCGGAGCCACGCCGGAGCCGACGTCATCCACCACCGCCCACAGCCGGTCCGGATTGCTGGGCGCAACCGCGATGCCGATTTTTCCGACAAACGGATCGTTGGGCAAGCCGTTTGACAGCTTTACCCAGGTTTCGCCGCCGTCGGTCGATTTAAAAAGTCCGCTGCCCGGCATGTAGGACGGCGCATAGACCGACCATGGCGGCCGTCGCGTGGCCCACAACGTCGCGTATACAATCTGCGGATTCCGGGGATCGAGCGCCACGTCGATCGCCCCGACATTTTCAGGATCGTCTGCTTTAAACAAAACTTTCTTCCATGTCGCGCCGCCATCGGCGGTCCGATACAGGCCGCGATACGCGTTCGGCTCATAAATATGCCCGAGCGCCGCCACGTAAACGCGATTCGGATTGGTGGGATCGACCACCACCCGCCCGATCTGCCGCGTTTCCTCCAGTCCGATATGCGACCACGTTTTTCCGCCGTCGGTCGATTTGAACATGCCGATGCCGTAGGAGTTCTGGCTTCGGATATCCGGCTCGCCCGTCCCCACGTAAATCACGTTGTCGTCGGAAGGAGCAACCGCGATGGCGCCGATCGAGCCGATCGGGATGCCTTGATCCGCAATCGGAAACCAGGTGCGGCCGGAATTTTCCGTTTTCCAGACGCCGCCGCCGACCGACCCCATATAGAACGTGTCCGGCTGATCGGCGACCCCGGCCACGCCGAACGTCCGCCCGCCCCGCATCGGCCCCACATCGCGCCACACAAGCCCGCCGATGAGCGCCGCGCGATACTGCCCGTCCTGGGCGTAAATTTCCAGAGCGGCCAGCGCGGAAAGCAACAGGGATGCGAAGAGAATCAGCCAGCGAGGTCGGAAGATCAAGAGTCACTCCTAAAGCAGATTAGATTTTTACTTTAACATTGGTCCCGCGCGCGTTGAATCAGCCTTTTCAACCCCCCTCCCGGGCATGGAACACACCTCCGAACCACCCGGCCAATTGCGGGCATCAGAGCGCTCGATCGGTCGAGTAAAATAGCAGGACAGTCATGAATATTCCCAAGCGAGCTGTTTTCGCCGCCGCCTTCGCGGCGTTCCTCCCGCTGCCGCGCGCCGCCGCGCAGGCCAAACCCAAAATGGCCGAGGATGTTTTCAAAAATATCCAGGTCCTCAAGGGAATCTCGGTCGACGATTTTCTGGGCACGATGGGTATCATGTCGGCCGCGGTGGGATTTGACTGCTCGGAATGCCACATCGGCGCGGGTACGGATAAAGTCGATTGGGCCGCCGACACGCAGAAAAAAATCATCGCGCGCCGGATGGTGACGATGGTCGCCAACATCAATCGCGAAAATTTTTCGGGACGCCAGATGGTGACCTGCTGGAGCTGCCACCACGGCCGGGACCGCCCGGCGACCTCGCCCACCCTCGAAATGGTCTACGGCCCGCCATCGCAGGAAACCGACGACGTTTTAACGCAAATGCCGGGCCAGCCGCCGGCCGATCAGATCATCGATAAATATCTCCAGGCCCTCGGCGGCCCGGAAAAGCTGGCCACGCTCAAAAGCTTCGCCGCTAGGGGAACCAGCGTGGGTTTCGGGGGTTTCGGCGGCGGCGGGCAGGTGGAAATCTACGCGAAATTTCCAGACCAGCGCGCAACTTTCATCAAATTTAAAGAAGAAACCGGACGCGGCGACAGCGATCGCGTTTATAACGGCAAAACCGGCTGGATCAAGACCCCGCTCGCCGTCCTTTCCGATTACGAACTCACCGGCAGCGAGCTGGACGGCGCGCGCCTGGACGCCGAACTTTCTTTCCCGGCGCAGATCAAGCAGGTCCTCACGCAGATGCGCGTGAGCCTTCCGGCCTCGATCAGCGATCTGCCCGGCCCCTCCAGCCAAACTGCCAGCGAAACCAAGGAAGGCATCGGCCAGGATCGGCCGGTGAACGTGGTGCAGGGCAATGGCCCGCATGGCATGCTGGCGACGCTCTACTTCGATCAGAAGTCGGGGCTGCTGCTGCGCATGGTGCGCTATGGCCGCACGCCGATCGGGCGGGTGCCGACGCAGATCGATTATTCCGACTATCGCGACGTCGATGGCATCAAATTGCCGTTCCGTTTGACCTTCGCCTGGCTCGACGGCCGGGACGCAATTCAGTTGAACGAACTCAAAATCAACGTGCCCATCGATCCGTCGAAGTTCGAACGCCCGCCGTCGGCGAAGTAAAGCTTTAGCCGGCGATCGGACCATCGCCGGCCGCCAGCGCCACGATCATTTTTTCTTTCATCTGTTCGGCCGCCTTCGCCGCCAACTGGAGCGCGATCCGGTACACCGCTACTCCCACCAGCGTGTCAAACGCCAGCACGCCGAAAAATCCCCACGCCGCCCATCCCCCGGAGAACGCCCATCGCGCCAGATACGCCAGAGCCACCGGAATAAAGGCTACCGGATAAATGATCGCCAGCATCGCCTGCACCCTCCCGGCGGCGTTGGCGCGGAACTGGGTCGATGGATTGACGCCGCGCGCCTGATGAATCGACAGCAGATTGCCCGCGCACAACAGAAAGATCGTCATCACCGCCGCCACCGCGAAGGCTTCCATAACGTGCCGCGCGTCCACCGGCAATCCCATCGCCCTGCACACCAGCGTAACCGCGGAAATCTCCAGCACGATGAAAAAAACCGCGCTGAGATTTTTCCCCATCAGCACGCGCGAAAACGGCACCGGAGCCAGAAAATAAATTTGCGCCGCCCCGCGGTCGAAGCCAAACGAATTCCAGAAACACGATTCGCTCAGCAGCAGCAGCGAGTACACACTCACCGCCGTCAGATAGTCGGCGCCGAAAAAAGTCCTCCGGCCGAACGACACCGTCAGAATCACGACGCCGAAAGTGAATCCCATCAGGAAAACTAAACGGAATCTGGGCGAGCGCGCCAGAAAACGAATCTCTTTTTCGACCAGCGCCGCCAGCGGATCGGCCAGAATCATCGAAGGCAGCCGGAAGAAAGCTTCCCCGATCCGCGCTGCCGATGGCAGTCTTCCGCCGCCCGCGCCGGCGGCTTCCTGGTCGAAGGCCAGCGTGCGATAAAACTGCCAGCGCCCGAACGCCGCCGCCGCCAGCATCCACAGCAGCAGAATCGCCGCGCCATCCAAGACGTTGCTTCCATCGGCGATCGCCGCGGCCGCGGACCAGGGCCATCCGATCCAGAGATCTTTTCTGAAAATGGCCGCGAACCGCTCCCCGGCCGGGCCGCGCGTCAGCAGAATCTGGGGCAGCGCCGTGCACATCACCAGCAGAAACACCACAATTTCGCGAACGCGCCGCCGCGCCATCGCCCGCATCAGCAGATCGCGCAGGCCCACCGCCAAAAAGAGGTTGAACAACACATAGGGCGCAAATCCCAGCGCGCACCACCACGGCAGCGCCGGATTCAGCGCGATGCCGATCGCGGCGCCGCACACCACCGCCATCATCTCGATCGCAGCCGTCACGCGCAGCATCGATTCGATCGCGAACAGCTCGCCCGGCGGGATCGGATACGCTTGCAGCTTGCGCAGATCCAGCGACGCACCGGTCGCGGCCATGAGCAGCGGCACGGCCTGCCAGTAGAGAAAAACCAGGAACAGGCCGCCCGGCAGCGCCAGTCTGAGAAAGGAAACGTTCGCCTCGCTCGCCGCGAAGCGCCCTGCCGCCACCGCCGCAAAGAGCCAGAATCCGTACCACAGAAAGCCGGCGATCGCCGTCCAGGCAATGCCCGCGCGCGGGTAAAAATTGAGCAGCGTGCGCCAGTGCGCCCAGAGAATCGTGCGCGCCCGCTTCATATCACAGCCAATCGAGCGTTTCGGCGGTCCGGTCCACCCCCACCGCGCGCACGAACGCATCCTCCAGCGTTTCCGAGGCGCGGCGCAGCTCCTCCATCGATCCATCGAGAACCAATCTGCCGTGATGGATGATCGCCACGCGATCACACAGCCGCTCCACCACTTCGAGCACGTGAGAGGTCAGAAAAATAGTCGACCCGTGGCGCACCTGTTCGAGTAGAATATCCTTCATCAGCCGCGCGCCCATCGCGTCCACGCCTTCAAACGGCTCGTCCATCAGGTATAGCTGCGGCCGGTGGATCAGCGCCGCCGCCATCGCCACGCGCTTGCGCATCCCTTTTGAATATTCGTTGATCAGCTTGCGCCGGCTGTCGGTGAGCTCGAAAAGCTCCATGAGCTCGCCCGCGCGCCGCCGCGCCACGCCGCGGTCCAGCCCGTACAGCCGCCCCACAAATTCGATGAACTCCCCGCCCGTTAAATAATCGAACAGCAGCGATTCATCGGGCACCAGCCCGATCTGCTGTTTGATTTCGAGCGCGCGTTCCGGCATCGGCAAACCGAGCAGCTCAATGCTTCCCGAACTCGCCGGGGCCAGCCCCATCAGCATCTTGATCGTGGTGGTTTTTCCGGCGCCGTTCGGCCCCAGAAAGCCGAAAAAACAGCCGCGCTGCACGGTGAAGCTAAGGCCGTCCACCGCCGCTTTATCGCCATAAATCTTCCGCAGATCCCGAACCTGAATCGCCGGAGAGAGCATTCGCTTTCTCCCCATGTTAAACGATCGAGTGACACCGGCCTTAAAACGGCTGAAACAGGCGCGCGCCCACGTTTGCGCCTTCCGGATCGTCTATGTTTAAGATGATGCGCCTGGCGATCTTCCTGATGGGTGCGATGCTGGCGGCGGCGCAAAATCGGCCGCCGGTGCTGGTAGAGCTGTTTACTTCCGAAGGCTGCTCGAGCTGCCCTCCGGCGGATCAGCTCTTGATGCGTCTGCCGCGGGCTTTCTCCGATATCGAAGTGATCCCGCTCAGCGAGCATGTCGATTACTGGAATCACCTGGGCTGGACGGATCGCTTTTCCTCCCCGCTTTTTTCGGCGAGGCAGCAGGATTACGGCCGCATCTTCCATCTCGAAAATGTGTACACGCCGGAAATGGTGGTTAACGGCGAGGCCGAGTTTAACGGCTCGGATTGGATGCGCGCCCGCGACGCGATCCTCAAAGCCGCGCGCGAGCCCCGGGCCACGCTGGTGATCTCCATGGGCGACGTCGCGCATTTGCAGGTCTCCGATGTTCCGCAAGGCGTCCGCAATGTCGATCTGTTCCTGGCGATCACGGAAGCCAATCTCGAAACCGTGCCGCGCGGCGGAGAAAATGGCGGCCGGACGCTCCGCCACACCGGCGTGGTCCGCAACCTGACCAGCGTCGGCCATTTCGACGCCAAAAAATCGGGATCGTACTCCGCTGACGCGCGGATCAGCATAAACCCGAAATGGTCGCGCGAGAACGTGCGGCTGGTATGGTTCGCGCAGGATCGCGCAACGCGAAAAATAATCGGCGCCGCCACGGCCCGCCCTTAATCGGAGTTCGTCCCAAAAAATCCTGTAGTTCGCCGGTTCCCGCTCTGAAGCCCGCCAAGGCGAGCCCTAAAATCTCTCCATGAAGCGAAAACAAAAACGCCGCCGCACATTTTTCAGCTTGACTCAACAAACGATCGTACGTATGATTGAAACGAACGTATGAGCAATACCCCACAACGCGTACCGGATACCAAGGAACGCATCCTCGATGCGGCCGAGAAGCTGTTCGGACAGAACGGCTTCACTGCCACATCGTTGCGCGACATTACGGCCGAAGCCGGGGTAAACCTGGCGGCTGTAAATTATCATTTCCAGACGAAAGAAAGCCTGTTTGAAGCCGCGATCGCGCGGCGCATGGAGCCGGTGAATCGCAGGCGGATCGAGCTGCTGGACGCGGCGGGCGCCAATCCCACGCTGGAGCAGATTTTGCTGGCTTTCCTAAGTCCCCTGTTCGTCCGCCATCCCAATGAGGCCATTGGACTTATGAGCCAAATCCTGGCGACGCCGGATAGCTTCGTCCGCCAGCTTTTCAAAAAACATCTGGCCGGCGTGGTGAACCGTTTCGTGGAGGCGCTCCAGCAGGCTTTGCCGAATCTCACGCGGACCGAAATCTTGTGGCGCCTGCATTTTACGGCTGGGTCGATGGCTCACCTGATGGCCCGCGGATCGGTGCTGCCGGAAATCAGCGAAGGACTCTGCAATCCCTCGGACCGGCCCGCGGTATTGGCGCGGCTGGTGACCTTTGCCGCCGCCGGTTTTCGCGCCGATGCCTGGGGCGGCGACGCCGGCTTGGGGGGAGAAGCGGCGTGACGCTGGAACTGGTCGGTTTTCTTTTGCTTGCCGCGCAGCCGGAGGCGACGATGCGGGTCAGCCTGAAGCAGGCTGTCGAAGTCGCGCTGGCGCCGGAAGGCAGCCCGAAGATGGCAATCGCGCAAGAGACCATGAGGCAGGCCGAGGCGCGGCGCCTGGAAACGCGCGGCGACCTGCTGCCGAATTTGGAATCCTCGGTTGCCGATCATCGCGAAACGGTGAATCTGAAGGCGTTCGGCTTCAACTTCAACTTCCCGACAATCAACGGGTTCAGCTTCGCGATTCCCTCTATTGTCGGACCGTTTTCGGTGTTCGACGCGCGCGTTACCGTGCAGCAGACGATGCTCGATTTTTCGACAATCCGGCGCTATCAGGCGTCAAAAGTGAACGAAACCGCCGCAAAATCCGACTTCGATGCAACCAAAAACCAGATTAGTGATCAGGTGGCGCGCGCCTATCTCACCACGCTTCGAGCCGACGCGGCGCTGGCGACCGCGCGAGCCAATGTTCAGCTTTCGCAGGCGCTGCTCGATCAGGCGCGGCGCCTGAAGGATGCCGGAACCGGAACCGGAATCGAGGTGACGCGCGCCGAGGTGCAGCTCGCCAACGATCAGCAGCGCCTGGTGGTCGCCACCGATGACCGGCGCCGCGCGGCGTTGAATCTGCTGCGCGCGATGGGCCTGAAACTGGACACGCCGATCGAGCTGACCGATGCGCTTTCCTATAAAGCCGCCGACATCGGCGATCTCAACTCCGCGCTGGCCGTTGCGCGGGAAATGCGCGCCGAATTGAAAGCGCAGAAACAGCGGGAGGTTTCGGCGCGGTTCAATTACAGCTCCGTAAAAGACGAGCGCCTGCCGTCGGTCGCCGCCGACGCCAATTACGGAACCATCGGCACGGGACTGATCGGCAATCAACCGACCTACACCTACGGCTTCAGCGTTCGCGTGCCGGTGTTCGACGGAGGAAAGCGCGATTACCGCCGTGAAGAAACTTTTTCGCAGTATCGCCAGGAGCAGGCGCGCCTGCGTGATCTGGAGCAGCAGGTAGAGTTGGACGTTCGTCTGGCTTTCGATAGCGTACACGCCGCCGAAAGCGAGGTAAAAACGGCCGAGGACGGGTTGCAGCTCGCGCGGCAGGAACTGGCGCAGGCGCAGCGAAGGTATCTCGCCGGAGTCGCCAACGGAATCGAAGTCACCGACGCGCAGAATCGCCTGGCGCGCGCCCAGGAAAACGAGATCGCCGCGCTTTATGACTACAACGTGGCTCGCATCGATCTGGCGACCGCCACGGGACGTATCCGGGAGTACGTGAATCAATGAAAAAAAGAATCCCTATCCTTCTGATTCTGATGGCCGCGGGCGCCGGCGCTTACTGGTGGTGGACCACCCGGCAGGCGACCAATAGCAACCGCATTTTCGTCTCCGGCAATTTGGAGTTGACCCAGGTGGATATTTCCTTCAAAATGGCTGGCCGCATGATCGAGCGCAAAGTCGACGAAGGCGATTGGGTGAAGCAGGGCGACCTGGTGGCCGTGCTCGATCCCATGATTTACCGCCATCAGAAATCGCGCGATGAAGCGAGCGTGGCCAGCGCGGAATCGAATTATAAGCAGCTTGCCACGGCGGTGGCTTATCAGAAAGCGACGCTGGAGAGCGATATCGCCTCCAAGCAGGCGGACTTGAATCGCGCCACGGCCAGCCTGGAAGAGCTGCTGAACGGCAGCCGGCAGCAGGATATCCAGCAGGCCGAAGCCGCGGTCCGCGACGCGAAAGCTCAGGTGGATCTGGCGCAGGCCGATTGGGATCGCGCGCAGCAGCTTTTCAAAAACGAAGACATTTCACGGCAGCAATACGACCAATACCGGACCAGGCTCGACAGCGCGCAGGCCCTGCTGCATCAGGCCGAGCAGAAATATTCGCTGGTGAAAGAAGGCCCGCGGCCGGAGGATATCGCCCAGGCCCGCGCGCAGGTTGCCGCGGCCAAAGCGGCGCTGGCCAACGCCGAAGCGCAGCGGCTGGAACTGCGGCGAAAGGAAGAGGCCATGGCCGGCGGTCTGGACGAGATCCGGCGCTCGAAGGCGCAGGTGCAAATTTCCGAGACGCAGCTCGCCGATACCGAAGCTCGTTCTCCGATCAGCGGCGTGGTGCTGGTGAAATCGGCCGAGCCGGGCGAGGTGCTGGCGGCGGGGACCACGGTGGTGACCATCGGCGATCTGGAGCATCCCTGGCTCCGCGCTTACATCAACGAAACCGATCTGGGCCGGGTGAAACTGGGCCAGAAAGTAAAATTAACGACGGATTCCTATCCCGGCAAAGTTTATTGGGGAAAGATCTCCTTCATCTCCTCGGTGGCGGAGTTCACGCCCAAGCAGATTCAGACCAAAGAAGAACGCGTGAAGCTGGTTTATCGCATTAAAGTGGACGTCGATAATTCCAGTCATGAATTGAAAAATAACATGCCGGTGGACGCGGAGATTCTTCTGTAAAAGCGCGCATGAGGAAGCAATGACTAGCATCATCCATGCCGAGAACCTCACCCGCCGCTTCGGCGAGCTGACGGCGGTGGACCATCTGAATCTCGACGTCAGGGAAGGCGAAATTTTCGGCTTGGTGGGTCCGGACGGCGCGGGTAAAACGACGACCATGCGGCTGTTGTGCGGGCTGATGGATCCGAGCGAGGGCCGAGCGGTGGTCGCCGGACACGACGTCCATCGCGATCTCGATTTGATGAAGGATCAGATCGGCTACATGGCGCAGCGCTTCGGTCTTTATACCGATTTGACCGTGGCCGAAAACATGGCGTTTTATTCGGACCTGTTCGGCATCACCGGAGGCGAACGCGAGGAGCTGAGCTCGCGCCTGCTGCGCATGACCCGCATGGATCCGTTCACCAACCGGCCGGCGGGCAAGTTGTCGGGCGGAATGAAGCAAAAGCTCGCGCTGATGTGCACTTTGCTGCACAAGCCGCGCGTGCTGTTTCTGGATGAGCCGACCAACGGCGTCGATCCCGTTTCGCGGCGCGATTTTTGGGCGATTCTTTATCAGCTGGTGCGCGGCGGATTGACCGTCTTTGTCGCCACCGCCTATCTGGACGAAGCCGAGCGCGCCAATCGCGTAGGCTTCCTGCATCACGGAAAAATGATCCGCTGCGATACGCCGGCGGCGCTCAAACAAACCTTGGCGGGGCAGGTTTTCCTGATCCAATCTAAAATCCCGCGGGAGACGATTCGCGATCTGGAAAAGCAGCCCGGAGTTTTGACCGTGCAGCCGGCGGGCGCCGATCTTCACCTGTTCCTCGATCCGGCCCTGACGAGCCCGGGAAGGCTCGCATCAGCGATTCCGCTCGAATTCCGCCCGATCACGCCGTCGCTGGAGGACGTTTTTATCGCCCTCACGCGGGAGCAAGGAGCGCGTCATGCCGCCTGACGCCTCCGCCGTCCACATCGACAAGCTGGTGAAGCGCTTCGGCGCGTTCACCGCGGTCGATCATGTTTCGCTCGAGGTCGCGCCGGGCGAGATTTTCGGCTTTCTCGGCCCCAACGGCGCCGGAAAATCGACCACCATTCGAATCCTCTGCGGGCTGCTGCCGCCGACCTCGGGGCGCGCCACGGTGGGCGGATTCGACGTCGCCTCGCAGCCGGAGGAAGTGAAACATAACATCGGGTACATGTCGCAGAAGTTTTCTCTTTACGACGACCTGACGGTGCAGGAAAATATCGAATTTTTCGGCGGAGTTTACGGGGTATCGAACCAAAAACTCGCGGCGCGGCGCGATTACGTTCTGCGCATGGCGGGCCTGGAGGAGAAAAGAACGACGATGACGCGGCTGCTCGCCGGCGGATGGAAGCAGCGGCTGGCGCTGGGCTGCGCGATCTTACATGAACCGCCGATTTTGTTTTTGGACGAGCCGACGAGCGGCGTCGATCCCATCGCGCGGCGAAATTTCTGGCAGTTGATCTATCAGCTCTCGGCCGCGGGCCACACCATCTTCGTCACCACCCATTACATGGATGAAGCCGAATACTGTCATCGGGTGGCGCTGATGTACGGAGGCAGGGTTATCGCCTTGGGATCGCCCGCGGAACTTAAAATGTCGCTCGGCGCCGGTTCGCTGTTGAATCTGGAAACCTCGGATTTTCTGGCGAGCATGGCCGCGCTGGAGGGCCAGCCGGGGATTCTCGATATCGCCGTCTTCGGTGGCGGGCTGCACGTGAAAGTGGCCGATCCGGGCGCGGCGATCCCGCGCATTCATCAGCTTCTTCAGGAAAAGGGAATCGCGGTACGGGCGCTCGATTCCATCGTGCCGTCGATGGAAGACGTCTTCGTCGGCCTGATCGAAAAAGAGGAAAGAGCGGCATGAATTTTCGCAGAACGCGCGCCATTTTTCGCAAGGAACTCCTGCACATTTTGCGTGATCCGCGCAGCCTGGTGGCGGCGCTGCTCCAGCCGCTCATCATGCTGCTGATCTTCGGCTGGGCCCTCAGCCTGGACGTCGATCGCATCCCGACCTACGTGTACGACGCCGACCAGACGCCGCAGAGCCGCGAGCTGATTCGCGATTTTCAGGGCTCGCGCTATTTTCAAGTGGTCGAGCAGGTGCACAGTTACGCGCCGATCGAGCAGGCGATCGACAAGCGGCAATGCCTGCTCGGCGTGGTGATCCCGCGGGATTTCGCGCGCGATCTGGGGCTGAACAAGTCCGCGCAGGTGCAGCTTTTAGTCGATGGCAGCGATTCCAATACGGCGGCGATCGCGATCAATTACGCCGAAGCCGTGGTCGCGGTCCGCTCGGCGCAGCTTCAGGCGAGCATCCAGACGGCGCGGGTCAACGCGCCCAATGTGGATACGCAGGTTCGCGTCTGGTACAACCCGAATCTGCTTTCCCAGAATTTCATCGTTCCCGGTCTGATTGCGGTGATCGTCATGATTATCGCCGCGAATCTCGGATCGCTGACCATCGCGCGCGAGTGGGAAAACGGAACCATGGAGCAGTTACTCTCCACGCCGGCGCGGCCCATGGAGCTGGCGCTCGGGAAGCTGGCCGCGTATTTCGTGGTGGGCACCGCGGATATGCTGATTGCGCTGTTGGTCGGCGTTTATGTTTTCAATGTTCCGCTGGAAGGCAGCGCCGTGTTTCTGCTGGTTTCGAGCGCGGTTTTTCTGTTCGGCGCGCTGGGGCTCGGCATTATGGTTTCGGCCATGTTCCGCTCGCAGTTGATGGCTTATCAGATGGGCACGCTGCTTTCGTTTCTGCCGGCGTTTCTGCTCTCCGGATTTATTTATCCGCTGGGCAGCATGCCGCGCGTGATCCAACTTGTGTCCCTGATCGTTCCGGCGCGCTATTTCATGGAAATCGCGCGGGGGATTTTTTTAAAAGGCATCGGGCTGGAGCTGCTGTGGTTTAACTTCGTGCTGCTGGTGGGCTACGGCGTGCTGGTGTTTTATTTCGCAACCCGGAAGTTGCGGCAGAAAGTGGCGTGATGAGACAACGGCTGCGGCGAATCATCCGTAAAGAACTGATCCAGGCGCTGCGCGATCCGCGTATGCGATCCATGCTGTTCCTGCCGCCGATCATCCAGCTTCTGATCTTCGGCTACGCGGCGAGCCTGGATATCGACAACGCACGAATCGCCTGGATGGATCAGGACCGCACGCCGGAAAGCCGCGAGCTGCTGTCGGAATTCGAAGGTTCCCGGCGCTTCATTCTGGCGGGCTTGCCGGATAACGAACGCTCCATGCAGCTAATGATGGATCGCGGCCAGGTGGACGCGGTGATTCGCGTTCTGCCGGGCTTTGGCCGCGACGTGAAGCGCGGGCGAACGACCAGCGTCCAGGTGCTGGTGGACGGAACCAATTCGAACACGGCCAGCATCGTGAGCGGATACGCGACGGCGTGCGTTCAACGATACGCGAGCCGGGCCGCCGAACACGCGCGCAACGGCATGCTTGTGGAGAGCAGCCAGGAAGCCGGAGGTCCGGTAAAAATCGCCGCTCCGCAGATCAGCTCGCGAACGCGAGTCTGGTTCAATCCCGATCTGAAAAGCCGCAATTATTTCATTCCCGGCGTGATCGTCAACATTATTACGCTGGTGACGCTGTCCCTGACGGCCATGGCCATCGTCCGCGAAAAGGAGATCGGCACGATGGAGCAGTTGATGGTGACGCCGATCCGGCCCACCGAATTGATCATCGGCAAGACGCTGCCGTTCGTGCTGGTGGGCGTATGGGACATGCTGCTGGTGATGGGCGCGGCGCTGCTGGTCTTCCATATTCCTTTCCGCGGAAATTTCTGGCTGCTGTTCGGATCTACGCTGCTGTTTTTGCTGTCGTCGCTGGGCGCGGGATTGTTTATCTCCACCGTTTCGCGAACGCAGCAGCAGGCCATGATGGCCACCAGCCTCTTCTTCCAGCCGTTTTTCATGCTGAGCGGATTTACCTTCCCGGTCCGCAACATGCCGACGCTGGCGCAATGGCTGACGTTTCTAAATCCTGTTCGTTATTTTATGGAGATCGTGCGCGGCGTGTTTTTGCAGGGCTCCGGAATAGATGCACTGTGGCCGCAAATGGCCGCGCTGGCGATTTTCGGCGTCACCATTCTGGGCTTGAGCGTATCGCGCTTTCACAAGCAACTCGAATAACGCGGCGCGCCGCGTGGAGCGCGCACGTCTTCAAATGGTAAGATGTGCGCGTGATCGCACCTACGCACGTGGCCAACAGGAATACAATTGAACGCGACCTCGCCGGAGATATTGTCCAGGTGGTCGAGGAAGCCGCCATCGCCGCGGCCCGCACCATGGGCCAGGGCGACCGGCAGGCCTCGGATCAGGCCGCGGTGCAGGCGATGCGGAGCGCGTTCGAGGAAGTGCAGATCGACGGCAACATCGTGATCGGCGAAGGCGAGCGCGATGAAGCCCCGATGCTGTACATCGGCGAACGGGTCGGCGCGACGCCTCCGCCCGGCGTTGAATATCCCAAGGTCGATATCGCCGTCGATCCGCTGGAGGGCACGAATCTTTGCGCCACCGGAACCGCGAATTCGATCGCGGTGCTGGCCGCCTCCGAGCCCGGCGGATTATTGCACGCGCCGGATTGCTACATGGAAAAAATCATCGCCGGTCCGGCGTGCCGCGACGCCTTGGACATCGACGCGCCGGTGAAATACAACCTGAAGGCGATCGCGCATTCGCTTGACCGGCAGGTGCAGGATTTGGTGATCATGGTACTCGACCGGCCGCGCCACGCGGAGTTGATCAAACAGATCCGCGCCGCGGGCGCGCGCATCCGGCTGATTCCTGATGGCGACCTTTCCGCGGGCATCGCGGCGGCGGTGCGCGGCGCGGGCGTGGACGCGGTGATGGGAATCGGCGGCGCGCCGGAGGGCGTGATCACCGCGGCGGCGATGCGCTGTCTTTCGGGCGAAATGGTGGCGCGCCTGGTGGTAAATACGCCGGAACTGGAAGAGCGCGTCGAACGAATGGGGATTCGCGATCCCAAGCGGATTTACACCGCGCGCGACCTGGCGCCGGGCCAGCAGATTATTTTCGCGGCCGCCGGAGTCACCGACGGCGCGCTGCTGCACGGCGTGCGCTTCTTCGGCGACGGCTGCCGGACCCACACCCTGATGATGACCTACGCCTCGCGCAAGGTCCGCTTCGTGGATACGGTCCACATGTTCCGCGAGCCCGGCCGGCGCGGCGTACGTCTGTATTGATCCCGGCTCGCTTCATACAAATTTCCCCGCGCCCGATAAGAGGGTACGAGAACTGTTGCTGTACTAAGCAAAAGCCACCGTGCAGAATCTTTCCGGCGCTTCCGATCAATCTTATAAAGTCCGAATGAGTGCTCTTGCTGAAGGTGTATCATCCCGCGCCGGACAAGCCGGCGAACAAGCCGCCCGACAAGCCGTGGTTCCTCCGGTTCCTGAAACCATTGAGGAAACCGGGATTCCCGCGTCGATCGTCGAGTCTCTCATCCTGAAATACCTGTATTTTCGCAGCGAGTTGCTGGGGCGCGAGATCGCCGGCTCGCTCGGTTTTCAGTTCAGCGTCATCGCCGACCTGCTGGACGCGCTGAAGCGGCAACACTTCGTTGCGGTAAAAAAATCGCTCGGCATGGGCGATATGTCGGCGATTTTCGCGCTGACCGAAGCCGGACGCAATCTGGCGCGCGAGCATCTTGAAAATAATCAATACGCCGGGCCGGCGCCGGTGCCGCTGTATCAATACACTCAGGTGGTCCGGTGGCAGAAGCTGCCGTCGGACTGGCTCACGCCGGATTCGCTGCGGCAGGCGTTTCGCCATCTGGTGGTGGAGCCCGATATTCTGGCGCAGATCGGGCCGGCGGTCAACGCCAGCAAATCGTTTCTGATATATGGCCAGCCGGGAAATGGAAAAACGGCGCTGGCGGAAGCCTTATTTCGCATCCAAACCGAGCCGATTTTCATGCCCTACGCGATTGAATGCCAAGGCAATATTATCCAGATTTACGATCCCATTTATCACCAGAAGATCGAGGATGAAACAGCCCAGATCTCGGCGCTTTCAAGCGAGCTGCCGCACGATGGACGCTGGTTCCGCTGCAAGCGGCCGTTTATCATCACCGGCGGCGAGCTGGCGCTCGAGATGCTCGATTTAAGCTTCAACCAGCACTCGAAAGTATACGATGCGCCGTTTCAGTTGAAGGCCAATAACGGGATTTACCTGATCGACGACTTCGGCCGCCAGAAGGCGACGCCGGCCGAGATCCTCAACCGCTGGATCGTCCCGATGGAGCGCCACGTCGATTATCTCTCCTTTCGCGCCGGCGGGAAGATGACGGTGCCGTTTGAAGCCTTCCTGATTTTTTCGACGAATTTACGGCCGGAAAGCCTCGGCGATGAAGCTTTTTTGCGGAGAATTCAGTATAAAATGTTCCTGCGCAGCCCGAAAGCGCCCGAATTTATAGAGATCTTTTCGCGTTTTTGCGAATCCCGCCAGCTCGAATACGAGCCCGGATTGGTCGAGCGCTTTGTCGAGAAGCATTACACCGCCAGCGGCCGGCGCTTCCGCCGCTGTCATCCGCGCGACGTGGTGACGCACGCCATCGACATTCTCAATTTCGAGCGGCGCGAGTTGTTTCTCACCGAAGAAGTGCTCGATCGCGCGTTTCATAGCTGCTTTGTCGAGCACGTGGACGTGAACGATTAAGCCCGGTCTACTCGAATTGCTTGCGAAATGCGGCGAACTGCCGCTTTAGTTCGTCCACCTCGCGCTCCAGTGCTTCCACCCGCGCGTCGAAGGCGGATCGCGGCGCCGCGGGTTCGGCCGGTTCGGCGCTCGCCTCCACCGGACCACCCAGCAGATGCGCCCAGCGCCCGCGCGGCAATCGCGCCACCAGCGGCTCCGGCTCGCGCGACGCCAGCAATTCGAGCACTCTTTCCACTTCCTCAAGATCGGTGAATGGATGCATCCGCTCAGTCCGGCCGCGCAGTTCGCCCACGGTTTGCGGCCCGCGTAACATTAATACGCAGACGAGCGCCAGCTCGCGCCGCCCCAGGTTTAATTTTTCCCCCAGCCGGTGCGCGAATTTTTCCACGCGATGGCCCGCGCCGCTCACCCGAAGAACAAATCCTTTGTCCTTTAGTAGTTCGAGCGCCTGCTCCACCGTGTGTTCGTCGTAATTCACCACCGGTTCCCGGCTCGATTTTTGATTGCACGCGTTTTGTAACGAATGGAGCGTCAGCGGGTAATACTCCGGTGTGGCCATGTCTTTTTCAACCAGACAGCCCAGGACGCGCACTTCGACGGGATGCAAAGTTTCCACGTCCCTCAACTTAACCAAAACCAGGCCGTGGCGTCTATCGCGGCTCAAGGAGCAGCAATGAGAATCATCGCGCTGACAATTTTAGTCGCCCTGCCCGCGCTGGCGCAGGAGAAAACGCTCAATTGCGAAAATCACAATAATCGCGAGCGGATCACGCATTGCGAGATCCGGGAGCAGCCCGCCGCTTATTCGGGCCGCCTGAGCGTCGATGCGGGCGTGAACGGCGGCGTTTCGGTGAAAGGATGGGACAATGCGGGCGTGCTGGTCCGCGCCAAGGTGGAAACCTCGGCCGCCGATGAGGCAACGGCCGCGGCGATCGCCTCGCAGGTGCGCGTCGATGTATCGGCGGGACAGGTGAGCGCTTCGGGTCCCTGGCGATCGCGCGAGGAAAGCTGGAGCGTGAGCTATGAAATTTTCGTCCCCCGCCACGCCGGCCTGAATCTGAAAGCGAATAACGGCGGGATCAATATCAGCGACGTCCAGGGCAATATCCAGTTCCAGACGAAGAACGGCGGGGTGAACCTGAAGCGCCTGGCCGGCGATGTGGAAGGATCGACGATGAATGGCGGGTTGAATATCGAGCTGGCCGGCGCGCGCTGGGATGGAGCGAAGCTCGACGCGCGGACGACCAACGGCGGCGTGAATCTGAAGATGCCGGAAAATTATTCGGCGCACCTTGAAACCGCGACCGTGAACGGACATCTAAGCATGGATTTGCCGGTAACGATGCGCGGCGAAATCGGCAAGCGGCTGGCCACTGATATCGGCTCCGGCGGCGCGACGATTCATGTGGAGACGACCAACGGCGACGTCAACGTCAAGCGCGCCATGTAGCCCGCCGATCCATCCCGCGAAGAGGAATTACGCTCCCGCCCGGCGCCATCTTGCACGGACCAGGCCCTGCACTCGTTGTCGCTGATATGCTGGTTGAATTTCGCCAACCTCAGCCGCGCGCGTAGTTATCGCGGCAGAGTCGCTACCGCGCCCCAGAACTCGTACGACATTTTCATGTACGCCAGAAAATCGTCGAGATTGCCGGGCTTGGTCACATAGCAGTTCGCGCCGAGACGATAGGCGCGGTGCACGTCGTCGGAATTTTGCGAGCCGGAAACGATAATCACCGGAATCGTCTCCAGTTTCAAATCCGAGCGAATCCGTACCAGCAGCTCCAGGCCGGAGAGCGGCGCGATATTCAGATCGAGAAAAATCAGATCGGGCGGCGATTCATTCGACAGATGGGTCAAAGCTTTCGTGCTGTCGTGCACAACGGTAACGGTTTCGCTCAGGCCGGCGCGGCGCAGTCCTTCGACCATCAAGTAAGAATCGGCCGGGTTGGATTCGATCAGCAGCAGGCGCAAGGAACGGGGGAAGAGGGGCAATCAGAACCTGGATACGATCAGCATAGCAAAGAAGCTGGCAACGGCTTATACCGCCTGGGCCAGCTCCAGCGCCGATTCCACCTCTTTCTGGTATTGCTCCAGCAACGCGGGTGTTGTGGCTTCGAAGCGCATCACCAGCACGGGCTGCGTGTTGGAGGCGCGCAACAACCCCCAGCCGTGCTCGAACAGGACGCGAACCCCATCAATTTCAATCACCTGATGCGCGGCGCGCATCCGTTCGGCGACGCGCGCGACCACCTGGAATTTTTCCTCATCCGGGCAATCGACGCGAATCTCCGGAGTGCTGACGGTCTTCGGCACGCCGGCGAGCTGCGCCGAAAGCGGCTGCCCGCTAGCGGCGACAATCTCGATCAGGCGGCAGGCGGCATACAGCGCGTCGTCGTAGCCGTAGTAGCGATCGGCAAAAAACATGTGGCCGGACATTTCGCCGGCAAGTTCGGCCCTCTCCTGCTTCATCTTGGTCTTGATCAGGGAATGTCCGGTCTTGAACATGATCGGATTGCCCCCCAGCCGCTTCAGCTCGTCATACATCACCTGCGAGCATTTCACCTCGCCAATGAACGTCGCGCCCGGCTTGCGCGAAAGAATTTCGCGGCCGTAGATCAGCATCAGCATGTCGCCGTAGATGGCGTTGCCGTTTTCATCGATCGCGCCGATGCGGTCCGCGTCGCCGTCGAAGGCGAGGCCGAGATCGGCTTTATGCGTCCTGACGGCCTGGCGCAGAGCGTTCAGATTTTCCGGAACCGTCGGATCGGGATGATGATTCGGGAAGCGGCCGTCCATCTCGAAAAACAGTTCGATCACATCGACGTTCAGCCGCTCGAACAACCGGCGCAGCACCGGACCCGCGGCGCCATTGCCCGCGTCGGCGACTACTTTGATTCTTTTTTTGAACTGAAATTGGCGCGAAATGTCGTCGATATAAGGCGAAACAACGTCATAATGCGAATGCGAGCCGCGGCCGCTCAGGAAATCGCGCGTTTCGATGATGCGCCGGACTTGCCGGATTTTTTCTCCGTAAATCGACCCCGCGCGCGTAACGGTTTTAAATCCGTTAAATTCGCCGGGATTGTGGCTGCCGGTGATCATCACCGCTCCATCGGCGTCCAAATGCACCAGGGAGAAATACAGCAGCGGCGTCGGGATCACGCCGATGTCGGTCACCTCGCAGCCCGAATCGATCAGCCCTTCAAGCAGCGCGCCATGCAGCCGCGGCGAACTCAAACGGCAATCGCGGCCCAGATTGACGCGCCTTCCCGCAACGCGCTGGATCAACGTGCCGAGGCCGCGGCCGAGATCGGCGACGTCCGGAGTTTTGAGTTCGGTCTCGGCGATGCCGCGAATATCGTATTCGCGGAAAATATTCGTGTTCAACATACGAAGCCGTAGAGTAACGCGCTACCATATACGCTTGCAAGACGCGCCGGCGCTCAAACGGGAACTCGGGCTTCGCGATCTGACGCTGTTTGCGATCGCCTGTATCGTCGGCGTGCGATGGATTCCCGCGGCCGCCCACGCCGGACCCGGGTCATTGACTCTCTGGCTGCTCGCGGCGGTCCTGTTTACCGCTCCGCTGGCGGTTTCGGTGGCCGCGCTTTGCGCGAAATATCCGGGAACCGGCGGGCTCTATCTGTGGACGCGCGGCGATTTCGGACCGTGGCACGGCTTTCTCTGCTTCTGGATTTACTGGATGGGCATCGCCTTGTGGTTTCCCAGCGCGGCGATGTTCTATATGAGCGTCGGCGTCTACACGCTGGGGCCGTCTTACGCGCATCTTGCCGATAATCGGGTGTATCTGGTCACCGCCTCCCTCGCCGCCGTGTGGATCGCGCTGGGGACGAACCTGGCCGGCATGAAAATCGGCAAGTGGACCGAAAACGTCGGCGGCGCGGCGACCTGGCTGCTTGCGGCGATCTTTCTCGGAGTGGCGCTGCTGATTTTCCATCGCCGCGGCAGCGCGACGCCGATCCATCTTCGGCCGGAATGGAACTGGGACACAGTGAATTTTTATTCGACCGTCGCCTACGCCATGACCGGTATGGAAATGGCCGGATTGATGGGCGGAGAGATTCGCGATCCGCAACGTACGCTGCCGCGCGCGGGCTGGATCGCCTCCGCGTTTGCAACTTTGTTTTATTCAGGATTAACGCTGGCGCTGATCCTGCTGCTGCCGCCGGCGCAAATCAGCGAGATGAACGGCTTTGCGCAGGCGGCCGATTCGGCATCCTCCACGCTGGGGATCTGGTGGTTCGCACCGTTCATCGCGGTCATGGTGTTCATTACCGGGGTGGGCCAATTCGGCGGCCTCGGCACATCGGTTTCGCGGCTGCCGTTCGCGGTGGGCGTGGATAAGCTGCTGCCCGCCGCGTTCGGGAAAATTCACCCGCGATGGCACACGCCGTATGTATCGATTCTGGCGCTGGGCGGCGTCGCTTCGCTGATGTTAGTTGCGATCGAGCTCGGCGACACGGCACGCGCGGCGTACCAGGCGATGGTTTCGCTGATGGTGATCGCGGGATTTATCCCCTTCATTTATATTTTCGGCAGCGCGTGGAAAGCCGGATGCCGGCTGAGCGCATTGTGCGGATGGTCGGTGACGGCGCTGGCGCTGGTGTGTTCGGTGGCGCCTACGGCGGAGGTGCACAATGTGTGGCTGTTCGAGGCGAAACTGGCCATCGGGACGGCCGCGGTGATCGGGTCGGCATGGCTGGTGTATCCGAGGCGGAAATGACGACCGAATTGCGATCAGGTCTTCGGAGCCGCCGTCACCATCTTGGGCCACCGCAGGTTTTGACCGGCGGGCACGTCGAAGTTGCCGCTTACCTCACCACTCCGGCCATGGGACTGCTCGCCGCCGCGTAGAGCTTCTTTGGCATCCGGCCCGCCTGGTACGCACGGCGTCCCGCTTCCACCGCGAGCTTCATTGCCCGCGCCATTTCCACCGAATCTTCCGCCTCGGCGATTGCGGTGTTCATCAGCACTCCGTCGTAGCCGAGTTCCATCGCCATCGCCGCGTCCGACGCCGTGCCGACTCCGGCATCCACAATCAGCGGCACTTCGGTGATCATTTCGCGCAAAATGCGCAGATTTGTCGGGTTTTGGATGCCTAAACCGCTGCCGATCGGCGCCGCCAGCGGCATCACCGCCGCGGCGCCGGCGTCGATCAGGCGGCGGGCGTTCACCAGATCGTCGTTGGTATACGGCAGGCAAACGAAACCTTCCCTGGCGAGAACGCGCGTCGCCTCCAGTAATCCCTGGTTGTCGGGAAACAGCGTCTGCTGATCGCCGATTACTTCAAGCTTCACCCAGTTCGATAAACCGACCTCGCGCGCCAGCCGCGCGGTGCGAATCGCTTCCTCGGCCGTGAAGCAGCCGGCCGTGTTCGGCAGCAGGAAATACTTCGAACGTTCGATGTAGTCGAGCAGGGATTCTTTGGACCGGTCCGTTAAATTCACCCGGCGCACGGCGACCGTGACCACTTCCGCGCCCGAAGCTTCGTGGCAGCGCGCCATTTCCTGAAAACTCCGGTACTTGCCCGTGCCGACGAACAGCCGCGACGTAAATTCACGATCGGCGATCTTAAGCGTATTCATGACTCCATTCTAAGGCCGATCCGCGCGCCCGTTACGGAGTACGGCGCCTCTGAAGGAAACCTTACGACTTGCCGATGTATGCGGTGAGGAAATTCCGTCCGTCATGAAAAAAAATAGTTTGCTGAAGCTGCTGGGGATTGCCTTCGTGGTGGCGATCGTCGCCACGGGCGTGTTCTACGGCTTGTTTGTGAACAAATTGAGCAGCAGCACCGGCAGCGTCAAGACGATGGTGGTCGCGGCGCGGACGCTGAAGCCGGGCGCCATTTTAAAAGTCGAGGACGTCACGCAGATCCCATGGTTCGGCCCGACGCTGCCCAAGGGCGCCTATGAGAAGCCGTCGGAGGTGGCGGGCAGCACCGTCTTCGACACCATCGGCCAGGACGAGCCGGTGCTGGCTTCGCATCTGGTCAACGCCCAGAATGGCGGATCGGGAGTACCGCCGGGGATGCGGGCGGTTTCGGTTCATGTGACGGATTCAACCGGCGTGCTTACGCTGCTGCACTCCGGCCAGAAGGTGGATGTGCAGGTGGTGGTGGGGCGCGGCAACAATAGCGACGCAACGCTGGTCCGCACGGCGCTCGAGGACTTGCAGGTTCTTTCGGTGGTGCCGCAGCCGGAGCAAAGCTCGCAAGGCGCGACGCTTCCGGTGGTGACGCTGCTCGCCGATCCGCGGCAGGCCGATATGCTGGCCGCGGCCGATTCCGGGGCTCGCGTTCGCCTGACGCTGCGCAATCCGCTGGACGACCAAAAGAGCCGGGCGGGAACGCTCTCCCTCGGCGCGGTAATGCGCGCGACGGGCGCGAAATCGGCGCAATAAACATGCTGCTTCTTTCGATCCTGGCGTTTTTCGTCGTGATCTTTCTGCTCGCCTCGATTACGGTCACCGTGGCGTGGATGGGTTTTCTGAAGAAAACCGCCGAGGAAAGCGACGCGGCGCGGCGCGATCAGGAGGCCGAACAGGAAGATTCGGGGCTGTTCCGGACGGAGCGGCTGAGCACGCTGAATTTCTGGGACAGCCTGCTGGCGCGATTCGACTTTATCGACATTCTGGGGGCGCGCATCGCGCAAGCCGAGCTCGACTGGTCGGTGGGGCGCGTCACGCTGGCGATGCTGCTATTGGGAACCGTGGCGACGCTGATCCTGCTGAAGCTGGTTGTGATCTGGGGGGCGATTCTGGGCGGAGTGCTGGCGGCGTGGGCGCCCTATGGATACATTTTGCGCAAGCGGAACAAGCGATTCGCGAAGTTTCGCGAGAATTTTCCGGACGTGCTCGATTCGCTGGCGCGCGCGCTGCGGGCGGGCTATCCGTTATCGGCGGGAATGGAGATGATCGCCTCGGAAACGCTGCCGCCGGTGTCGGTGGAAATTCGAAAAACGTCGGCGGAGGCGAATCTCGGCATGGGATGGCCGCGAGCGCTCGAAAATCTCGCCGCGCGCGTTCCGCTGCTGGAGGTGAATCTGTTCATCGCGGCGGTGCAACTGCACGCGCGCACCGGCGGGAAACTGAGTGAAGTATTGACCGGGCTGGCCGAGAACATGCGGGAGGCGCTCGCGCTGCAAGGCGAGGTGCGCTCGCTTGCCGCGCACGGAAAACTGACGGGCGTGATTCTCAGCGTGCTGCCGATTTTGATCTCCGCAATGATGCTGTGGGTCAGCCCCGGATACATGCAGATCCTGTTCCATCATCCCTACGGAAAAACGCTGATCACGGCGGCGATCGCCTGCCTGGTGCTGGCGCATTTCGTGATCCGCAAGATCGTGGACATCAAAGTATGATCGAACTGCTGGTCGCATTTTTCGTGTTTATAATGGCGGCGGTCAGCGTCGCCGGATACGTCTTCGTGCTGCGGCCGTCGAGCCTGGAGGGTCCGGAAATTCCCGCGCCGATCACGCTGGAGCGGCGCGAAATGGCGGGACCTCAAGCCGCGGTGGCCGGCATCTTCCGCCTGATCGGGGAAGCGATGCCGGGCAACGCCTCCGGGACCGTGAAAATCCGCCGGGATCTGATCGCCGCCGGCTATCGCTGGACGTCGGCGGTTTCGATCTTCATCGGCATCAAGTGCGCAACCGCGCTGATGATCGGCGTGGCCGGCGTATGGCTTGCGCTGCAATTTCAGGACAGCCTGGCGGGCACGCTTCTGCCGTTTGCCTGCGGCGCGGGTTTCGGCTACATGGTGCCGGACCGCGTGCTGGAGCGGCTGGCGAAGCGCCGCGTGGAGCGGCTGCGGCGCGGGCTTCCAGCCGCGCTCGACCTGATGGTGCTGGCCATCGAAGCCGGACAGGGCCTGGATGCAGCGATTCTCGATACCAGCCGAGGATTGCGCGTCTCCTTTCCGGATCTGGCGGCGGAGTTCACGCAACTTCAGCTTGAACTCAAAGCCAACACCAGCCGCGCCGACGCCTTGCGCAACTTCGTTGAGCGCAGCCGCGATATGGAGCTGCGCAAATTCGCGAATCTGCTGATCGATACGGACCGCTTCGGCACCAGCCTGGGTCCCGCGCTGAAAACGCATGCGCGCTATTTGCGCATCCGCTTCCGGCAGATGGCGCAGGAGCGCGGGCGAAAAGTGGGCGTAAAGCTGGTATTTCCGGTGTTCTTTTTAATTTTTCCTTCGATCGTCCTGGTGACGCTCGGCCCGGCCGCGATTTTGATCATGGAACAGATGCGGAATCTGCTCGGCCAATAGCTCGTCTGGCGGCGATTAACGCTTTGGCGGCGCGCAGCAGCCTTCCTGCGACCAGTCTACGTCCGGGCGCATAATAATAGGTTTGGACATGGCAAACCTAGCCGATCTTATCAGCGCCGCGCCGGGCGATCGAACGGCGATCATCCTGCCCGATTCCGGACTCGAAATCACGTATTCGAAATTTCGCGACCAGGTCTTTTCCCTGGCCGACTCGCTCGCCTCGCTGGGCATCGGCCCTGGCGATCGGGTCGCCACGGTTTTGCCGAACGGGCTGCCCGCGATCGTGAGCTTTCTCGCTGCATCCATTGCCGGCACGGCCGCGCCGCTCAATCCCAACTATCGTGAGGACGAATTCAAATTTTATTTAGAGGATACGTCCGCCAAGATTCTGCTGTGCCCTCCCGACGGCGCGGCGGAGGCTCGCAAAGCGGCCGGCGGGAAGATTCCGGTCTACTCGCTCGAAATGGATGAGACCGGTTTTGTGCGAATCGCGGGGGCGGGCAACGGCCGAAAATCACCCGCTCCTTCCGACGACGGCGTGGCGCTGATCCTGCACACCAGCGGCAGCACGGGACGGCCCAAGCGCGTTCCCATCCGCCATCGCAACCTGGCTGCTTCGGCGCGGAACATTGTGCATCACTACTCGCTTGCGCCGGACGATGTTGCTCTGTGCGCGATGCCGCTGTTTCACGTCCACGGGCTGGTCGCATCCACGATTTCGACACTCACCTCCGGTGGAACGGTGGTTGTGCCGTCGAAGTTCAATCCGCTTTCGTTCTGGCGAACCGTCCGCGATTGCCGCGTGACGTGGTATTCGGCCGTGCCGACGATTCATTCGCTGCTGCTTTCGCGCGCCGGCGAGGAGCGTCCCGCCGGATGCGAGGGATTGCGCTTCATCCGTTCCTGCAGCGCGGCGCTGCCGCCGGAGATGATGGCGAAAATGGAGGCGGTGTTCGGCGCGCCGGTGCTTGAAGCGTATGGAATGACGGAAGCCTCGCATCAGATGTGCTCGAATCCGCGGCCGCCGGGGGCGCGCAAGCCCGGATCGGTGGGTCCGGGGACCGGCGTCAAAATCAGCATCATGGATGCGCAGGGCAATCATCTTGCCGCGGGCGAGCGCGGCGAAGTGGTCATCCAGGGTCCCAACGTCGTCGATGGCTACGAGAACAATCCCGAAGCCAACGCCAAATCTTTCACCAACGGCTGGTTCCGCACCGGCGACCAGGGATTCCTCGATGGCGAAGGTTATCTGACGCTCACCGGCCGCATCAAGGAGCTGATCAACCGCGGTGGCGAAAAGATCGCGCCGCGGGAAATCGACGAAGTGCTGCTGACCCATCCCGCCGTCGCCGAAGCGGTCGCCTTTGGCGTTCCGCACGCGACCTGGGGAGAAGAAGTGGCCGCGGCGGTGGTGCTGCGGGAGCCGCATCCGGAAGCCGCGATCCTGGCTTATTGCAAGGAGCGCCTCGCCGATTTCAAACGACCGAAGAAACTTTATATCGTCGAAACGATTCCCCGCACCGCGACGGGGAAAATCCAGCGCGGCGCGGTCGCCAAAGCCCTCGCGGGAGCGGAAGGATGAGCGGAAGCCGCATCCCTGAGCCGGCGAGGTCGCAAGCATGCGATTTTTGATCGCAGGCGCGGGCGCAATTGGCGGATACATCGGCGCGCGAATGGCGCTGGCCGGGGCTGACGTAACGCTTTTCGCCCGCGGCGCGCACCTGGAGGCGATGCGGGAGCGCGGTCTCCGCGTTCTGAGCGTGGATGGCGATTTCGTGGTTCATCCGCGGGTCATCGGCGATCTCGACGACGCGGGCGAGCAGGACGTGATTCTCCTCGGCGTGAAAGCTCACGGATTAACCGCTCTGGCGCCGCGGCTAAAGCCACTGATTCGGCCGGATACGATTGTGGTCGGCACGCAGAACGGCGTACCCTGGTGGTATTTTCCGGAGATGCATCTGGAGCGAGTCGACCCGGGCGGGGTGATTGCGGCATCCATCCCGCGCCAAAACGTGCTGGCATCGATCGTCTATTTTTCGACCGACCTCGTCGAACCCGGCGTGATCCGGCATAACGAAGGCAATCGCATCTCGCTGGGGGAACCGGATGGCTCGCGCACGGACCGCGCCCGCCGCGTCGCCGAGGCGCTGATCAAATCCGGCTTGCGCGCGCCGGTCACGGCGCGAATCCGCCACGAAATCTGGGTCAAGATTATGGGCAACGTCGCCTTCAATCCGCTGAGCGCGCTGACGCGGGCCACGCTGGTTGAAATGATTCGCGATCCGGAAGTGAATCTCGTGATTCGGGGAATCATGAGCGAAGTGGAAGCCCTCGCTGCGAAATTAGGCCTGGAGCTGCCGGTTTCGATCGAGCAGCGGATCGCCGGCGCGGAAAAAGTAGGCGCGCATAAGACGTCCATGCTTCAGGACCTTGAGGCCGGGCGCCCGATGGAGATCGAAGCCATCGCCGGCGCGGTGTTGGAGCTCGGCGAACGGATGGAGGTCCCCATGCCGTATACAAGAACCGTGTACGCGTCCACACGTTTGCTGGATCAAATCTCAAGAAAGGCAGGCTAAAAAGTGAATCGCTGGTGGAGGCTCGCCTTCGCGGTCGTGGCCATGATCATGATCGCGAATCTGCAATATGGGTGGACCCTGTTTGTCGAACCGCTGCGCGCGGCCACGCATTGGAAGCTGTCCGATATCCAATGGGGATTCACGCTGTTTATCGCGTTCGAAACGTGGATGATGCCTTGCTCGGGGTGGCTGATCGATCGCGTCGGCCCGCGCGTGTTTCTTTCCTTCGCGGGACTGCTGTGCGGCGCCGGCTGGGCTTGGCTGGGGCGGGCCGCCACGCTCGAACAGCTTTATGTTTTTTATTCCATCGCCGGTTTTGGCGCCGCGCTGGTGTACTGCGGCTGCACCGGCATCGGATTGAAATGGTTCCCGGACCGCCGCGGGCTGGCCGCCGGGCTGATCGCCGCCGGTTTCGGCTCCGGCTCGGCGCTGTTCGTGCCGGTCATCGCCAACATTCTGCACAAACAGGATTATCGCGCCGCGTTTTTGGACACCGGCATTGTGCAGGGCCTGCTGATTATCGTCGCGGCGCAATTTTTGCAAAACCCGCCGCGCGCCGCCGCGCTTCCGGCCTCCCGTTCCACGGTGCGCGCGCACACCGAAAACTTCAACTCCCTGGAGATGCTGGGGACGCCGCACTTCTGGATGCTATTCGCGATGGCGCTGATGATGGGAATCGGCGGACTGATGGTGACGGCGCAGGTTGGTCCCATGGCGCGGACGCTGAAATTCAGCGCGGTGCTGACGCTGGTGGCGACGCTCAATCCGCTGACCAACGGCGGCGGGCGCTTATTCTGGGGCTGGGTGTCGGACTCGATCGGCCGGGAGCGGACGATGATCATTGCCTTTTTGCTGCACGCCGGCGTTCTGCTCAGCGTCGCGACCATCGGCCACGCCTCGCCGCTGCTGTTCATCGTCACCATCGCGCTGGTGTTCTTCACCTGGGGCGAAGTTTATTCGCTGATGCCCTCGGCGTCGGCGGATTTTTTTGGCGCGAAAAACGCCAGCTCGAATTACGCTTTCATTTATGCCGCCAAGGGCGTGGCTTCGATCATGGGCGGCGGCCTGGCGGCGAAGCTGTTTGAAAAAACCGGATCGTGGGATTACGGCTTTTACGCCTGCGCGGTGCTGGCGTTGATCTCCTCGGTTCTTGCCGTGATCCTGCGACGTATGCCGTTGCCGGTGAAAGAAGCGGCCCCGGCGGCGGTTCCCTCATCCGCTAAGGCCATCGGGAGCTAATATGTCGCCATACGCGCAGTCCGCCCCGGCTCTTGAACTTACCGCCGCGCTGAGCGGCGCGCAAAGCGAAATTCTTTCCAGGGACGCGCTGAATTTCGTCGCGAAGCTGTGCGCGGAATTCGAGCCTCGCCGCCAGGAGCTGCTGGAGCGTCGCCGCGTCCGCCAGCACGAAATCGATGCCGGCCGCTTTCCCGATTTTCTCTCCGCCACCGCGTCGATCCGCGAAAAAGAGTGGAGCGTCGCGCCAATTCCGAAGGATTTGCAGGACCGCCGCGTCGAAATCACCGGACCGGTCGATCGCAAGATGGTGATCAACGCGCTGAATTCCGGCGCGAATGTTTTCATGGCCGATTTCGAGGACGCCAACTCGCCGACCTGGAGCAACAATATCGACGGCCAGATCAATCTCCGCGATGCGATCCGCCGGACGATCGAGTTTCAAAGCCCGGAGGGGAAGCAGTACCGGCTGAATGAACAAACCGCGACGCTGCTGGTGCGCCCGCGCGGATGGCATCTCAACGAAAAGCACGTGCGGCAAGGCGGGCGGCCGGTTTCCGGCTCGATTTTCGATTTCGGCCTGTATTTCTTCCACAACGCGAGGGAGTTGATGAGCCGCGGCAGCGGTCCGTATTTTTATTTGCCGAAAATGGAGAGCCATCTCGAAGCTCGCCTTTGGAACGACGTTTTCAACGCGGCGCAGGATGCCTTGGGCATCCCTCGCGGAACGATTCGCGCCACCGTGCTGATCGAAACCATCCTGGCGGCGTTTGAGATGGACGAAATTTTATACGAGCTGCGCGATCATTCCGCCGGTTTGAACTGCGGCCGCTGGGATTATATTTTCAGCTTCATCAAGAAATTCCGCAATTTTCCTGATTTTGTGCTGCCCAATCGCGCGCAGGTCACCATGGACCGGCACTTCCTCAAATCGTATGTCGATCTGCTGATTCAGACCTGCCATCGCCGCGGCATTCACGCCATGGGTGGGATGGCGGCGCAGGTGCCGATTAAAAACGATCGGGCGGCGAATGAGCAGGCCCTCGAAAAAGTTCGCCAGGACAAACTGCGCGAGGTGCGCGCCGGACACGACGGCACCTGGGTGGCGCATCCGGGCCTGGTTCCGGTCGCGAAAGAGATTTTTGATGCGCACATGAAAGCTCCGAACCAGATTTCGCGCAAACGGGAAGAGGTTCGCGTCACGGCCAAGGATCTGTTGACGGTTCCCGATGGCGACATCACCGAAGACGGCCTCAAGTGGAATATCGACGTCGGCGTGCAGTATCTGGACGCCTGGCTCAAGGGCATCGGCTGCGTGCCGATCTACAATCTGATGGAGGATGCCGCCACCGCCGAGATCTGCCGCGCGCAGGTCTGGCAATGGGTGAAGCACGGCGCGAAGATGAACGGTGGCCGCAAGGTCACGGCGGATTTCGTTCGCCAGGCTGTGGCCGCGCAACCCGGCAGCGCGCGGGCGCGCGGGATCTTGACGCAAATGATGACCAGCGCGGATTTCCCGGAGTTTCTGACACTCGTCGCCTACGATTGCATCGATTAAAGATCAGTAAACGGCGGGTTGCTTGCGGCCGGCGAGGTAAGCTCGCGCTTCACCGATTAAGAATAGTGATCCGGTAATGACAATCCCATCGTCGGGCCCGGCGGCGGCCAGCCGCAGCGCTTCTTCGATGGAATCGGCGGGCTGCCCGCGTCCGGCGATCTCGCGAAGAGCTTCCGGGCGCAGCGCGCGCGAATAGCGCGGCGCGGTAAAAATCAGCTCGCCCGCCAATGGAAATAAAATTCCGGCGATCTCCTCCACCGCTTTATCGCGCATCGCTCCGAAAATCAGCCACAGCTTGCGATCCCGATAAAAACGCTGGAGGTATTGCGCCAAAGCGCGAGCGCCGGCGGGATTATGCGCGCCATCGAGAATGATGTCGGGATTCGGCGAGACGTGCTCCAACCGGCCGGGCCAGCGTGTTTCCGCGATGCCCGCCGCCGGTACTTCCAGCGACTCCAGGGCCAACGCCGCAAGAATCGCATTTTCGACCTGATGCTCGCCCGCGAGCGGAACGCGAATCCCCGAAAAGCTGGAACCGCGCGCATCGATCTGAAGATCGCGCACCACGAATTCTTCGGCGCGCTTCACCGCGATTCCCAATTCGCCCGCGCGCCGCTCCAGCACTGCCGCGGCCTCCGGACGCTGGCGCGCAAAAATCGCCGGCGCGCCGCGCTTCAAAATCCCCGCCTTTTCTCCCGCGATCGCCTCCAGCGTGTGGCCGAGGTAAGCTTCGTGATCGAAATCGATCGGCGTAATCACGGCCAGCGCCGGATCGACCACATTGGTCGCATCCAACCTGCCGCCGAGCCCCACTTCAACAACCGCCGTTTCCACCCCCAGCTCGCGAAACAGCCAGAAGCCCATCGCGGTGACCGTCTCGAAGTACGTCGGATGGCAGTCGAGATTCAGCCGGCACGCCGTTTCGTGGACAACATTGAAAGCACGCTGGAACTGGCCGGTGGAAACGGGCGCGCCGTCGATCTGGATGCGTTCGGTTGGCTCGATCAGATGCGGTGAGGTAAAAAGTCCGGTCCGAATTCCGGCCGCGCGCAGCCCGGCTTCGATCATCGCGCAGGTCGATCCCTTGCCGTTTGTCCCGGCGACATGCACGACCCGGAAGGCACGCTGCGGATTCTCCAGCGCGTCAAGAACGGCACGAATCCGATCCAAGCCAAGCTTCGCCGTTTTAATTTCATTGCCGAGCGCGTAAAGGAAGCGCACGGAGTCGGGATAGCTGATCACGGAGTTTTCCGGTTTTGCGGACGGCCTGTTTGTCTTATTATCGCTGCTCGAGCGCCATCGCGCGATTTCGGGTGTGAACCATCGTGGCCCGGAGCGATTCGCGCGCCCGCCCTTTGATATGCCCGGTGGTGCCGAAGAGCGGCTTGCGCGACAGCGTGATCACCTGGCACTCCGCGTAGGCCGCCCCATCGATTTCGCGCAGCCTCCAATACGTGTGGATGCGCCAGGCGATGCCATGATCGTTGCCCTCTGGCAGCAGATCCGTGAATGGCGCGTGGCCGCTGTTGCTTTCGCGGATATCGTAGGAACGCGAATCGATCAGCGTCCAATCTCCCAGGCGGCGGAAGCGCACATGAAAATGCGCGTCGAAGGCAAAGTGCAGAAGTCCGTCGATCTGTTCGCTCACCAGCCGCAGATCGTATCCACGCCCGCCCTCCACCGCCGTCGGGATGGCCGAGGCGAGCTTTACATCGGGAGAATAAATCTCGCGCCAATCGGCGTAGTCTTCAAGCACCGCTACGATGCGATCCAGGCGCGTAGCGGAGAGCCGCACCACGCCCCGCCAATGGTGGATGTATCCACCGGGAACCTCTCCATCGATTCCGCGGCCATCCGGATTCAGGTCCGTCAAAACCGGTTCCTCCCCTCCCGGCTGCAAGGGCTCGCTCTCCAGATCAGAGTGCTCGAAATGCGCGATGTATCGATCCCAGGCAAGGATCGTCTGTTTCTGGAGCTTCGTGGTGAAAGCAGCAGCCGGCAGAAGCGCCGGTGCAAGTAAAAAAACGGCGGAAATTTCAGTTCTTGGCCCGAGGCGGAACATAACCCGGGGGGAACGCCGCTCCTTCGCCGAAGAAGTAATCTTCCATCTGCTTGAGTAAAAATTCCTGCGCCTCCTGGGTGCCCAGATTCAGCCGGTACTCGTTCATGATCATCTTCATCTGTTCGAGCCACAGCTTCCACGCTTCTTTGGATACGTTTTCGTAAATGCGCTGGCCGAGGGGGTGATTGTCAAACGGCACTTCGTCCAGGCCCGGCATCTCGCGCTGAAACTTCACGCAGAAAACCTTCCGACCCGACTTCGTCTCCTCCACTTTGGGCGGGGTCATTCCCCCGCCACCGCACCCGCAACCCATGGCCGAACTCCTTCCGACCCCAGAATAACAGGTTCCCCCAAAAAACAGCGGCCCGTGCCGGAGGGACGCGGGCCGCCGCCGGATCTCCTGGTAACCGCGAGAAGGGTGTGACTGCGTCCAGGCGATCCGATGCCTTACTTCTGCACCTGTAGATCGTTTTCAACCGAGAACACGTTCGGAACACTATTTGCGCGAGTATAGGCCAGTTGTTTGTCCATCTCGCTTGAAACCGTCCCGACCAGCTTGACGTGGCCGTTATTGACAATGATGCGGATGGGCCGGTAATTTCCCACACCGTAGCGCTGTAAGGCGGGGTAGCCGTAAATTGCACGATACTCCGCCAGACGGATCTGATGATCCATCGGGGAAAGCGGCAGAACGTTGATCTCATTGTTCACGCGCGTTACGCCTTCAACCTGTTTCACGGCATTTTCGGCGTCCGTTTTCAGCCACGGCTGGGTGACATCGCCGAAGAGCGTAACCGTGCTGCCGTCCACACGGAATGAAACGTCATCGAAAACGGTGTAGTACGGCAGCATATTCAACTCATGCATGACCTTATCCGCCAAGCTCGGCGGGTTTTTGGGCGATTTCGCAAACATCGGCGCCGCGGCCACGGCCAGCGCCGCTAACACTAACAATTTCCGTTGTAGTATTTTCATCCGTGTCCGTCCTCCTGCTTATTCGACGCGGCTTCGGTGGCGCCCGTTGCAGGACTTGTAACGTTTAAACGGAGGCTGTCACTGGCCCGGTAAGTGCCCGCCCATCAATCGATAGATATAGGCCAGGATTTCCGCGACGGCGCGATAAAGATGACCCGGGATCTCCTGTCCCACCTCGACGGATTTATACAGAGCCTGCGCCAGCGGCGGATTTTCGATGATCGGGATCTGGTGCTCAATGGCGCGCTGGCGGATTCGAAGGGCCAGATAGTTTTTTCCCTTGGCGATTACCTTCGGCGCGCCGGGCGCGTTGGCGAGATAGCGTATCGCCACGGCGAAATGCGTCGGGTTGACGATCACCGCGGTGGCCTTCGGAATCTCCTTCATCATCTGGCGGCGGAACAGGTCGCGCTGGATGCGCCGCACGCGCATCTTCGTTTGCGGATTCCCGTCGGTTTCCTTGGCCTCGTCGCGAAGCTCCTGCTTGGTCATGCGGAGCTGGTTCGTGTAGCGCCGCCGCTGCCAGATCAGTTCAATAAATCCGGCGACGAGGAACAATCCCGAGGCGCGCCACAGCAGGGTCTCGACCACGGCGCCTATGCGCGCCGCGGCCACTTGCGGTCCCATCCAGGAGAGATCGAGCAACGCGCCCAGATTTTCCGTCGCCTCGTAATAGACCAGCAGCGCTACCAGCGGCAGCAGCGCGAGCGCCTGTAAAAACGACGGAAGATTGCGCGCGGGCAGATTGGAAATATTTTTTAGAAAGTTGAGGCGTTTGAAATTCGGCGCGAGGTTGGAAATAGAAATTCCCATGCGCGTGGTGGCGAGCTGGGCCAAGATCGCCAGCACCACTAATCCCGCCGCGGCAGCCAGCGCGGGCTCAAGCGATGGCAGTACGACGTCGCGGAAAAGCGCGACCACCCGAGGCGCGGTGAGTTCGGCATCGAAGGCGCGCGCCAGCAGGATGCGCATGATCCGCGCCAGGCGCATCACGAATATTCCGCTGAAGCAAACCGCCAGCGTGACGAATCCCGCGAAATGAACCGCGGAAATGAACTCGCGGCTGACCGCAAAATTGCCTTCGCGGCGCGCCCGGTCGACGCGCCGTTTGGTCGGCTGCTCGGTGCGCTGCTCAGCCACGAAGCATGTCCCAGATGGCCGACATCGTTGCGCCCGAGGCGCCCTCGAACAGCTCCGCCATCACGGGGCCCAAGGCCACCAGCATCGCCAGCGCGGCCAGCATCTTCACCGGAAACGAAAGGGACAGCAGATTCAACTGCTGCGCGATCCTGCCAAGCAGCGCCAGCGCCAGCTCCAGCAGAAACAGCATCGCCATCACCGGCATGGCCAATCGCAGCCCGAGCGTGAACATCCCGCCGCCCAGTCGCGCAATTCCATCCATGCTCGATATCGCCGGAGCCCATGAGCCCGCGGGGAATTTTTCAAAGCTCGCGCCGAGAACGCGGATGATTTCGCGATGAATCCCGGTCGCGAAAAACAGCAAACCGGAAACCAGTCCCATCAGTACTTGCAGCACGCCCGAATCCGCCTGGCTCGACGGGTCGATGGTAGAGGCGAATCCATATCCCGCCTGCACGCCGAGCACCTGCGCCGCCATCTGAAATCCTTCAATGAGGAACGCCACGGCGAGTCCGATGATCAGACCGAGCCCGGCTTCGGAGCACGCGGCGGCCGCCAGCGCGCCGAATGACGGCAGCGCATCGGCGAGCCGCGGCCAAACGGGGAATAAGCAAAACGCGATCGCCATCGCCAGAGCGGCACGAACCGGCATCGGCGCGGCGCGAAAACCCGGAATCGGCAGGAAGGCAATCACGCCCGCCACGCGAGCCAGCACCAGCAGGAACGCGATCATCGCCGCCAGCGGCAGTCCGAGCGTCATTTCAGCGCGCGAATTTTCCCAGGTCGCCGAACAAAACCTCCGTATAGGAGATCAGCTTGCCCAGCATCCACGGCATCGACAGAACGAAGGCCGCCAGAAAGGCCGTGAGCCGCGGCACTGCGTTGAAGCCCGAATCCTGAATCGAGGTGAGAATCTGAATCAGGCTCATCACGATCCCGATTACGAACCCGGCCGCTAGAATCGGCAGGCTGAGCCAGAACGTGGTCAGCAGCGCGCCGCGCATCAAATCGACAACACCCGCTATTGTCATTTAATAGAAACTCCTCACCAGTGAGCCCACTACCAGATTCCATCCGTCCACCAGCACGAATAACAAAATTTTGAACGGCGCCGAGATCATAGCCGGCGGCAACTGCACCATCCCAAGCGATAGCGTTACCGAGGCGACCACAAGATCGATGATCAGAAACGGCAGGAACAGCACCGCTCCGATCTGAAACGCCGCCTTCAACTCACTCAGCACGTAAGCTGGCGCAAGCGCGCTGATCGGAACATCGGACGGCTTGGCCGGCGCGGGCGAGTGTCCCAGCTCGATAAAGAGCTGAATGTCTTTTTCACGCGCGAATTTCAGCAGAAATGTTTTAATCGGTCCGGATGCCTGATCCCAGGCCTGCGACGCGCTGACCTGTCCGTTTTCCAGCGGCTCCCATCCCTGGTGATAAACTTGCACCGCGACCGGCTGCACGATGATCAGCGCCAGAAACAACGCCAGCGCCACCAGCACCGGATTGGAGGGTGCGGTTTGCGTCCCCAGCGCCTGCCGCAGAAAATGTAGCACGATGGTGATCCGCAGAAACGGCGTTAGCGCCATCAGGATGGCCGGCAACAGCGTCATCGCCGTGAACAACAGCAGAATCTGCATGGGTACGCTCAAGGCGTGTCCCGTCTTATCCTGCACCAGCGTCACGCCGAGCAGCGAGTCCGATGCCGCCGCCAGTCCCGGCCTCGCGGCAAGCGCCGCCATCGCGATTATCGTTTTCACCGCGCTTCTCCGTTGTGGTTCTCGATCAGCAGCGCGCAGCCTTGCGGATGAGTCGCGACCACCATTTCCTGATCACCGATACGCACCAGGTGCAGCGCATGATTCGGCGTCAGCGGCAAGCGCTCGATCGATTCCAGGCGCCGGCATCCCGATGCGCGCATCGCGCGAAGTTTCACCCATCCTCCGCTTCGCAGCGTCCATAAGGCCGCGCCCAGCAGGGCGAAAACCGCCAGCACCGAGAGGACCTCGCGAGCCGTTTCCATCCGCTAATTGTCCTCCTGAAAGTCCGTAATCCGGACCCCGACCGTGTCTTCTATGATCACGATCTCCCCCGAACCCAACCGCGCCCCGCCGATCACGATGTCCATGTTTTCTCCGGCGGAGCGCGTCATGCGAATGATGCTGCCCTTGGCGAGCGATAAAATTTCCCTCACCTTCATCGTGGTGCGATCCAGCTCGACATTCACATCCATGGGGATGTCGGCGAGGTGTCCCAGCTCTTCGAGGGCGGCCACGGATCGCTATGCTCCCTGCGTCAGATTGATCGTCGTCTGGCTCAACTGATTTTCAGTGGTTACGACATGCGCGTTCGCTTCATAACCTTGCTGATAGACGATCAAGTCAGTAAACTCCGTCGCGATATTGACGTTGGACGCCTCCACCGATCCGCCGACCACCGTGCCGCGCCCGCCCGTTCCCGGCAGCCCGATCGCGGGCAAGGCCGTCAACGCGCTGGCCTGATAGTTGCTGTTTCCCGCCGCAACCAGCGAATCCGGATTCTCGATCTGCGCCATCGCCATCTGCCCCACCACCACTTGCTGGCCATCGGAATACTGCGCCAGCACCTGGCCGCCGTTTGCCAAGCCGATGCTCACCAGATTCGCCGCCGCCTGCCCGTTCTGGGACTGCGCCGAAGCCGCCGAGGATTGCGCGTACTGCGTAATATCCGGCGTCGTTCCGTTGTACAGGCTCCAGGTAATGTTCATGTCCGAAGCGCCGTCGGCCAAGCCCGTGATCGGCACCTGAATCGGCGCATCGGTCGCCGCCGGGCTGGTCAGGTTGCCGTTGCTGTCAAACGTCAGTGTGCCGGTGACCGGAGTGTAGGGCGGATTCGCCAGATCCGAGTTCGGAACGCTCACCGAGTAATTCCACTGATTCGGCGTGCCCGATTGCGTGAACGTTATCGTCACGGTGTGCGCCGTACCCAGCGAATCGTAAACCTGGATCGAGGTCGAAAACGAGGTTCCCGCGGCCGCGGCCGAGTTCAGGTTCAAGCTCGCCGACATCGACGTCGTCGCCACCGGCGGCGCCAGTTGCCCCACCGGCACGCTGATATTTCCCGGAGCCCGATTCGTATCCACCACTCCGTTGTTCATGCTCCAGCCCTGCACCAGATCGCCCGAGGCCGTCGTCAGGAACCCCTGGGTGTTCACGGAAAAGCTGCCGCCGCGCGTGTATTCGGTATTGCCGGTGCCTTTCGCGCTGACGATAAAAAATCCGTCGCCCTGAATCGCCGCGTCCAAAGCTCCGCCGGTAGATTCGAGCGCGCCCTGCCCGTAATTGGTTAGCGTGATCGGTGTGCCCACGCCGAAGCCGACCTGCGTCGCGCCCAAATCCGCGCCGATCGATTGCGTCACCAGGTCCTGAAATTCAACGTTCACCGTCTTGAATCCCGTCGTGTCCAGATTCGCCAGATTGTTGCCGACGACAGAAATCGCCGTGCTATAGGCGTTCAGGCCGGAAAGTGCGGTGGAAAAAGATGTAGACATGATTGCTCCGTTCTAGGAATTGGAATTTGCGCCGGTGGTGGCCGGCGGCGGAGTTAAATCCGCCGTGAGGGTCGAAAGATTCTTGTTCATCGAATCCAGATCGCTGGTCATTTCCGTGGTGTTCGAAACGTTGGTGAACTCGGCGAGCTGCGTAACGAACTGCGTTCCATCGGCGGGCTGCGTCGGATCCTGATACCTCAACTGCGCCACCAGCAGTTGCAGAAAAACATTTTCATTCGCCAGCGTGCTTACGCCATTCGGCTGTGTGCTTGCGGGATTGCCCGCGGCGCTCGTATTGCCGCTGAAATTGATCGGTGAGGTGCTCATTTCGAATTCTCCAGTTCTTCCAGCCAATTTTTTGCATTCTGACCGCGCGATTGCTGCTGCTGCCGCGGATTTGACGAATTGCCCGATCCGCCGCGTCCGCCCGGCGCATCCGAATCGTTCCCGCGCGAATTCGACGGCTGCATCGCGCCTTCCCGCGGCGCCGCGACCGCAATCTCGCGCGGGGTGAACGTTTCGGCCCGATACCCCGCGCGTTCCAGCGAGTTCGCAAGCGTTTCCAAGTCCTGGCGAAGCGAGGTTTGCAGCGCCTCGTCCGGCGTCCGGACCGAAACATGAATTTCTCCGCCGCGCTCGGCCACGTGCAAATCGACCGAAGCGCCATCCTTGGGCGAGACTCGCACGGCGATTTGCTGCGCCGGAGCCGAAGGCGCGAGCGCCGGCGGGACCATCGGAACTTCTGCCATTCGCGGCGCCGGCGCGGCGGCATCGTTTGTTTCCGCGGCCCTGTTGGCCGAAACCTGGCGCTCGATCGCGGCTGCCGGCTCCGGCGCGCTTCGGACAATCTCCGCGGCCTCAGAATCGGCCGGCGGCGGATCTTCGTGGGCATTTCCTTCGCGCGGCTTTCCGGCGCTCACGGCGATTTTCTTTATCGCTTCCATCTTTTCGCCCGCGCCATCCTTTGAAGATGGGGCGGCGGATTGCTCCGCCGCCGCTTTAGGAGTAGAGGGTAGTGCAGGAGAAACATCGGGTGGAGATAAGGTTAATCGGGCGGTGAACGCGATCGGCGCGTCGGCGGCCGGAGGTGCGCTCACGCGCGGCGCCGGGATTGGCATCGCCTCTACGCGCGCCTCTGGCGGCGGCGCGGCGGGTAAATCGGTCCCATCAATAACACTACATGCATTCTGCGCCGATCCCTCACCACCCGCCGATTCCGGCGCAATGCGAGTGGCACCGCCGTTTATGTTATCCGAACCAGCACAACTCGGCGGTTGCGTGTTCACCATCACCGCGGTTGCGGGAAGCGCCCGGACCATCATCGTCTGAGGATGGCCAGGCTTGGCGTCATTGCGTGTTTCGGCCGGAAGCTCGCGATTCGCCGCCTGCCTCCGAGTCGGCGAAGCCTCATGGCCAGCGATGCTCTTGGCCGCTTCCTTACCTTTGCAATCCGGCACTGCCTTTTCTCCGGTGTTGCTCTTTGCCTTCGCTCGATTGACGGACACGCCCGCGCCAACGAACTGGACCAAAGGCGGCGCTGGTTCCGATTCGTTCGTAACGCGATCCGGCGCAGGCCCAACCGGTGCTGATTCTTCTTTCGTCAGCGGAATAGACAGCGCCGCCTCCTGGCCCGCGCTGCTGTTCT
>JAJPHS010000125.1 GCA_021325175.1 Terriglobia bacterium | reverse complement strand
CTGCAACGGGAGCTTCATTCTGAAATGTTAGAATGAAGGCTCTCGCTGGCTGCCCGTATGGATCTGGATCAGCTCCACACGTTTCTCGAAATCGTTCGCCTGAAAAGTTTTTCGAAGGCCGCTCAGACCTGTTTCCGGACGCAGCCGGCCATCAGCGCGCAGGTGCGGCAGATCGAACAGGAACTGAATGCCGCGCTCTTTGAACGCCTCGGCACCAAGATCGCGCTGACCGCCGCGGGCCGGATTTTTGCCGACTATGCCGAACAGATTTTAGAGCTGCGCCGGCGCGCGCAAAACGCGATTAACGAACTGGAGCGCATCCCCCGCGGGGAATTGGTGATCGCGGCGAATGAAGCCACCTGCATCTATGTTCTGCCGCGCGTTTTTTCCGAATATAAAAAGCAATTTCCCAACGTGCAGATCCTGATCGACCGCTCCTACGGGGCGCGCGTGGTCGATGCGGTGGTCGAAAGTCAGGCCGATTTCGGAATCACCCCTCTGCCGGTGAAGGACAAGCGTCTACAGGCCGCGAAAATCCACAGTGACGAGATTAACGTCATTGTTCCCGTTGGTCATCCGCTCGCGGCAAAATCCCGCGTGACGGCACAGGACTTGATTGGCCATCCGTTGCTGCTTCCCAAGGCGGGCAGCGTGCGTGCCGCGCTGAATGCCTGGCTGGAGCCGGTCGAAGAGGGGATTACCATTTCGATGGAGCTCGATTCGACTGAAATGATCAAGCGTTTCTCAATGGCTGGCTTAGGAGCGGGCTTCGTCGCAAGAACTTTCTGCCGCGAGGAGGTAATGGCGGGAAAAATGGCGGCAATTCCGCTCGGACCAGACCCCATGGAGCGGCAGATTGCCCTAATCTATAGGAAGGATAAAGCGTTGTCGAAAGCCGCCCTGGGTTTTATCGAGGTGACACTGACGCACGCCGGAAGCGAGCCGGCGCGGGTGCCGCCGAAAGCCGCTGGACTCATTGAAAAATCGGCGGCCAAACGATCATGAACCGCGTCACGATCAAGACGTCGACGATTTTTATCGCCAAAAGCGGTAAGACGCGGGTTTACCGGTCGGTGAACGAAGTTCCGGCGCCGCTGCGCAAGGAACTCGAGGAGTCGACCAACAGCTTCAATTCGGCCACCATCCTGATCGCGGACCGGCGCGGACGGCAGGAGATCGTTCGTGCTCTGAACGGGCTGCCGTCGAGCCTGCGGACGCGCCTTTCCTCCTCGCTTTCGGCCAAGCCGCCCGCCTCCGGCGAAGCGCCCAAGGAGCCGACCCGCTGGCTGCGCTTTATGCGCCGGAACTGGGTCGAAATCCTCCTGCCTGGAGCCGTCGGGCTAATCGTCTGGCTGGCCTTCAATTACCGCTAGGGGCGAGGAAAGCAATTCAAAGCGAGCAAATCTAGCAATTCGTTTATTTTCAGTAACAAATCAATTTTGAAACTATTCTGCCGGCGCGGCATCCCTATGAATAGTTGATAACAACGCACTAATATTTGACTACATTATCATGCTAATGTGATATGCTGGACTTGAGTAGGGGTGGTTATGGACTTTAATCGATTCACCGAAAAGCTTCAGGAGGGACTCAGATCGGCTCAATCTCTGGCTGCGCGCTACGGCCAGCAACAGCTTGATGTAGAGCACCTTCTGCTCGCATTAATTGAGCAGGAGGGGGGGCTGGCGCAGTCGGTATTCACCAAGTCCGGGCTGAACCTGAAGACGGTGCATCAGCGCCTGTTGCAGGAGATTGAAAAGCTTCCGAGGGTTTCGGGCGCCGCGCCGGGTCTTGATCAGGTTTATATCACGGCGCGTCTGCAAAAAATCCTGACGCGCGCCGAGGATGAAGCCAAACGCCTGAAAGACGATTACATTTCGATCGAACACGTTCTTCTGGCTGCGGCTGACGAAAAAGTTTTTAAGGAGCTGGGCTTGACGCGCGACCGGCTGATGCGCACTCTGCAAGAAGTTCGCGGATCGCAGCGCGTCACCTCGCCCAATCCGGAGGATACCTACGAAGCGCTCGAAAAATACGGGCGGGATCTGACCAAGCTGGCGGAAACCGGCAAGCTCGACCCGGTGATCGGACGCGATGAAGAGATTCGCCGGGTGATTCAGGTTCTTTCGCGCCGGACCAAAAACAATCCGGTGCTGATCGGCGAACCCGGCGTTGGTAAGACCGCGATCGTGGAGGGTTTGGCCCAGCGCATCGTACGCGGCGACGTTCCGGAGGGATTGAAGAACAAGCGGGTGGTCGCGCTCGACATGGGAGCGCTGATCGCCGGCGCGAAATTCCGCGGCGAATTCGAGGAGCGCCTGAAGGCCGTGTTGAAAGAAGTGCAGTCCGCCGAGGGGCAGATCATTCTGTTCATCGATGAATTGCACACCGTCGTCGGAGCAGGGAAGGCAGAAGGCGCGATGGATGCCGGCAATTTGCTGAAACCGGCGCTGGCTCGCGGGGAATTGCACTGCATCGGCGCGACGACGCTAGACGAATACCGCAAGAATATCGAAAAGGACGCGGCGCTCGAACGGCGCTTCCAGACTGTGCTGGTGGATCAGCCATCGGTGGAGGATACGATTTCGATCCTTCGCGGATTGCGCGAACGCTACGAGATTCATCATGGCGTGCGCATCAAGGATTCGGCCCTGGTTGCCGCGGCGGTCTTGAGCCAGCGCTACATTTCCGATCGATTCCTGCCGGACAAGGCCATCGATCTGGTGGACGAAGCGGCCGCCAAGCTGCGCACGGAAATCGATTCGATGCCGGCTGAGCTGGATGAAATCCTGCGGCGGCAAATGCAGCTTGAAATCGAGCGCGAGGCTTTGAAAAAGGAATCCGATTCCGCTTCGCGCGAGCGGCTGAAGAAAATCGAAAAAGAGCTGGCGGAATTAAAGACCGAATCG
Organism: Terriglobia bacterium; assembly: GCA_021325175.1. GTDB lineage: Bacteria > Acidobacteriota > Terriglobia > Bryobacterales > Bryobacteraceae > Palsa-187. The sequence continues at coordinate 62,486 of JAJPHS010000125.1, read as the reverse complement.
GCGGCGTTGCAGGCGCAATGGAAAGCCGATCAGGAAACGTTAAGAAAACAACGCGAGCTGCGCGAGCAGATTGAGCAGGTAAAAGTGGAAATTGAGCAGGCCGAGCGGGCCTACGATCTCAATAAAGCCGCCGAGCTCAAATATGGCAAATTGACCGCCCTCGAAAAGCAGCTTGAAACACAGAAACGCGAGACGACGCTGCTCAAGGAAGAGGTGGATGAAGAAGATATCGCCCAGGTCGTCAGCCGCTGGACCGGAATTCCGGTGACCAAGCTGATGGAAGGCGAAGTGCAGAAGTTAATGCATCTGGCCGAGGAGCTGCATAGGCGCGTGGTCGGCCAGGATGAGGCGGTGAACGCGGTCGCCGACGCCGTGATTCGCGCGCGCGGCGGGCTGAAGGATCCCAAGCGGCCGATTGGCAGCTTTATTTTCCTTGGTCCGACGGGCGTGGGAAAGACGGAACTGGCTCGCGCTTTGGCGGAATACCTGTTCGATGACGAGCACGCCATGATTCGTATCGACATGAGCGAATACCAGGAGCGTCACACCGTTTCGCGGCTGGTCGGCGCGCCGCCGGGATATGTCGGTTATGAAGAAGGCGGCCAGTTGACCGAAGCAGTGCGGCGCCGGCCTTATTCGGTGGTGCTGCTCGATGAAATCGAGAAGGCGCACCAGGATGTTTTCCATATCCTGTTGCAGGTTCTCGATGACGGGCGTCTCACGGACGGGCAGGGGCGCACGGTGGACTTCAAAAACACCATCGTGATCATGACCTCGAATGCGCAGCGCGACGAATTGCCGCGGCTGTTCCGCCCGGAGTTTTTGAACCGGGTGGACGAGATTATCGTATTCCATCGCCTGACGGAAGAGGAGTTGAAGAAGATTGTGGAAATTCAGCTTCAGACCTTGCGCGCGCGTTTAAAAGACCGGCGCATCGAGCTGGAGTTGTCCGACGGCGCCCGCCAGTATCTGGTGTCGGTGGGCTATGATCCGGCGTTTGGGGCCCGTCCGCTGAAGCGGGCGATCCAGCGCGAAATCGAGACGCCGATCGCCCGGATGCTGGTGGCCGGCGAAGTTCGAGATGGCCAGAAGATCCGTGTAACCGAGCGCGATCACGCCTTAAAGTTCGAGGTCGAGTCGGTTGCGCACGCAGAAGCATCTTAATGGAAGAAATTGCCGGAGTCCGTTGCGCCGGATTCCAGGACGTGGAGAAAGAGACAAATAAAATGCCTGAAAAAGATCAAATCATTACCCTGCCGCTGCTACCGCTGAAGAATTCGGTTTTGTATCCGGGGCTGCTGATGCCGCTTTCGGTGGGCAGGCCGGGCTCTATCGCGGCGGTGGAGCAGGCGCTGGCGACGGAAGAAAAGGAAATCGTCGTGGTTGCGCAGCGCGACGCGAATGTCGAGACGCCGGGCGCATCCGACCTGTACACGATCGGCACGCGCGGCATTATTCGCAAATTTGGACGCGCCAAAGGCCAGATTGAAATTCTGGTGTATGGGGTGGAGCGCGTCGTCATTGTCAAGATCGAGGAGGACGGCAAGCTTTTGGCGCGGGTTCGGCCGCTGCCCGCTCCCGATGACTCCAGCCGTGAAACGGAGGCGCTGACGCTTTCCCTCATTGAGCTGGGCACGAAGTTCATCGGGCTGGTGCAGGCGCAAAATCAGACGCCGCAAGAACTGGCGCGCATGTTCACCTCGCAAGGCGATCCGCTTCAGCTTGCCTACATGCTAGCCTCGCTGATGAACCTGGAAACCTCGCGCGAACAGTCGTTGCTGGAGGCGCCGACGCGGGTGGAAGCTCTGCGCCTGGTCCATGGCTGGCTGGCGCATGAAGTGGACGTGCTGGAGTTGCGCAACAAAATCGCGGAGGAAGCGCGCGGGGAGATGTCGCGCGAGCAGCGTGAATACATTCTGCGCCAGCAGAAGCGCGCCATCGAACAGGAGCTCGGCGAAAAAAATCCGGATCAGGGCGAAATCGAGGAGCTGAAAGAGAAGCTTGCGAAAGCGGACCTGCCGGATGAGGTCCGCAAGGAAGCCGAGCGCGAACTGGCTCGGCTGGAAAAAATACCTTCGGTCCAGCCGGAGCATAACGTCATCCGCACCTGGCTTGATTACGTGATCGAGCTGCCGTGGCGGAAACGCAGCGACGATAATCTCGACATCCCGCGCGCGCGGCAGGTGCTCGACGAGGATCACTTCGGCATAAAGAAAGTAAAGGAGCGCATCCTTGAACATCTGGCGGTGCTCAAGCTGAATCCGGAAGCAAAGGCTCCGATTCTGTGCTTTGTCGGCGCGCCGGGCGTGGGCAAAACGTCGCTCGGCCAGTCGATCGCGCGGGCGCTCAATCGCAAATTCGAGCGGATGAGCCTGGGGGGCATGCATGACGAAGCCGAACTGCGAGGCCACCGGAGAACGTACATCGGGGCGCTGCCCGGCCGGCTGATTCAGGCGATGCGGCGCGCCGGCGTGAATAATCCGGTGCTGATGCTCGACGAGGTGGATAAGCTGGGGCGCGATTTCCGCGGGGATCCGGCGTCGGCGCTGCTCGAAGTGCTCGATCCGGAGCAGAACAAGACGTTCCGCGATAACTATCTCGATTTGCCTTTCGATTTGTCGAAGGTGCTGTTCATCACCACGGCGAACACGCTCGACACGATCCCGGCGCCGCTGCTCGATCGCATGGAGGTTCTGCGGCTTTCCGGCTACAGCGAGGAGGAAAAAATGCAGATCGCGCGCCGCTATCTGCTGCCGCGTCAGCTTGCACAGGCGGGGATCAAGCCGGAGCAGTTCGAATTGCCCGACGATTCGCTGCGAAAGATCATCACCAGCTATACGCGGGAAGCGGGCGTGCGGCGGCTGGAGCAAACCATCGGGCGCGTCGTCCGCCGCACGGCGCTGAAGTTCGTTGAGGGCGGCGAACCCGCGCACGTGACAGTGACCCCGGATGAGGTGGTCGAAATTCTGGGACCCGAACCGGTATTGCCCGAGCAGGCTCGCAAGGATTTGCCGCCCGGCGTGGCGACTGGACTTGCCTGGACGGAAACCGGCGGCGACGTTCTCTATATCGAGGCGACGCTGCTCCCGAATGGCAAGGATCTGATCATCACCGGCCAACTGGGCGACGTGATGCAGGAATCGGCCAAGACGGCGCGCAGCTACGTGTGGGCGCACGCCGTTCAGTTGGGAATCGATCCGACAAAGTTCCTGAACACCGGTCTGCACATTCACGTCCCCGCGGGGGCGATTCCCAAGGATGGTCCGTCGGCGGGGGTGACCATGACCACTGCGCTCGCTTCGATCTACTCGGGCGTCGCGGCTCGCAGCGACACGGCGATGACCGGAGAGGTCACGCTGACCGGTCTGGTTCTACCGATCGGGGGCGTGAAAGAGAAGGTGCTGGCGGCGCGCCGGGCCGGAATCAAGCGAGTGATCCTGCCGCGCGGCAATCAGAAGGATCTGCGCGATCTTCCCGAGGAGGTGCGCAACGAGATGACGTTCATCTTCGCCGAGCGCGTCGAAGACGTCCTGGTGGAGATGTTGCCAGGCCTGATCGTGCTGCCGGCGAAGGCCGCCTAAGCGGTCTTTCATCCCGCCCCCGTGCAAGCGGCTCATGAATATGAGAGCCGCGCGCCGTGGCGCGGGGGTATGCATAGCCGCGTCCGATTCCCATGCGCCCGTAGGCTTTTCCGATTTGCTACACTTTTAGTTCGTGCTCGTCTCCGTCCTCCATCACGCCCACCATCATCGCCGCCATCGCGGCCGCCGGCGGGCTTTCGACTAGACGACCACCTTTTAAGTGATCTCATCCGGCCCGCTGGTTCATTCCAGCGGGCTTTTTTAATTGGGGCATACAGATCATGGATATTCAATCGCTAAAACTCGACTTCACCAAACTCGGCGGGCTCCTGCCTGCCGTCGTTCAGGACTCGGCCTCGCGCCGCGTCCTCATGGTCGGCTTCATGAATGAGGAAGCCTTTCGCCGCACGCTTTCCACCGGCTACGCCACCTTCTATAGCCGCTCCCGCAACAAAATCTGGGTGAAAGGCGAAAGTTCCGGCCACCGGCTGACGGTAAAAGCCATCGAAACCGACTGCGACGGGGACTGCCTCCTTCTTCATGTTGACGCCGCCGGCCCCGGCGTCTGTCACGAGGGCTATGAAAGTTGCTTTTTCCGCAGCTTCGACGGCGGCGGATGGCAGATCCGCGAGCCGCAAACCTACGACCCCGCCGCCGTATACGGAGTGGTGAAATGAAACTCAAGCTCGGAATTCCCAAAGGCAGCCTCGAACACTCAACCATCGATCTTTTCCGCCGCGCCGGCTTCAACATTAGTACCAGCACGCGATCCTACTTTCCTTCGATCGACGACCCCGAAATCGATTGCATGCTGATCCGCGCTCAGGAAATGCCCCGCTATGTCGAAGACGGGGTCCTCGACGCCGGCCTCACCGGACGCGATTGGGTGGAGGAAAACGAAGCGGAGGTGGCCACGGTCGCCGACCTCATCTACGCCAAACAAAGCTTCGCCAAGGTCCGCTGGGTGCTGGCCGTGCCCGAGTCCTCTCTGTTTCACTCCGTCAAGGATCTCGAAGGCAAAGTCATCGCCACCGAACTGGTCGGTGCCACCCGGCGCTATCTCGCCCAGCGGGGCGTCCGCGCCAAGGTCGAGTTCAGTTGGGGAGCCACCGAAGTCAAGCCGCCGGTCCTTGCCGACGCCATCGTCGAAGTCACCGAGACCGGCTCTTCTCTGCGCGCCAATAAACTGCGCATCCTCGAAACGGTCCTCGAATCCAACACCCAGTTGATCGCCAACCGCGGCTCCTGGCAGGACGCCTGGAAGCGGCGCAAACTCGAAGACATGCGCATGCTGCTGGAAGGCGCCATCAACGCCCTGGGCAAAGTCGGTCTTATGCTAAACGTCCGTAAAGAAGACTTGACCGCCGTGCTCGGCGTCCTGCCGGCGCTCAAAAAACCGACCATTTCTCATCTCAGCGATGAAGACTGGCTGGCCGTCAACACCGTCCTCGACGAATTCACGGTCCGCAGCATTCTTCCCCGCCTGAAGGATGCCGGGGCACAGGGCATCGTCGAATATCCGCTGAACAAGATCGTGATGTAAGCGCTGCCATGGACACCTTCGCTACTCTGCTCCCTATCCTCGACGCGTGCGCCGCCGAATCGCTCCTCGAGCGGAAAGCTCTGCGTATGGCCAAGATTGAACAGATCGTCGCGCCGATGCTGGAAGATATCCGCCGCCGCGGCGACGAGGCCGTTTGCGAATACTGCCGGCGATTCGACGGATTCGACTCACCCTCCTTGCTGGTTTCCTCCGCCGAGCTTGAGCAGGCGGCCTCGCAATTGGCGCCCGCCTTCCGCGACGCGATCCTTGTAGCCTCCCAAAATATCCGGGAATACGCTGCCGAACAACTGCCGCGCGCCTGGATGCGCGAATATTCCGCCGGGCGGCGGCTCGGCCAGATCGTCCGCCCGCTCGCCTCCATCGGCGCCTACATTCCCGCGGGACGGTACCCGCTCCCTTCCACACTGTTGATGACCGTCATCCCCGCGCAGGTGGCCGGTGTCCCGGTGATCTGTGTCGCTTGCCCCAGGCCCAGCGTTGAGATCCTGGGCGCCGCGCATCTGCTCGGGGTCACGCGTGTGTTCCGCATCGGCGGCGCTCAGGCGATCGGCGCCCTCGCCTTCGGCACCGCCACCGTACCCAAAGTCGACCGCATCGCCGGCCCCGGCAATATTTATGTCGCCGCGGCCAAAAAGTTAGTCGCCGGCGAAACCGGAATCGACTTCGCCGCCGGCCCCACCGAAATCGTCATCATCGCCGCCGAGGCCGACCCCCGGCACCTCGCCGCCGATCTGCTCGCCCAGGCTGAGCACGACATCGAGGCCTCGTCCATCTTGCTGACTCCCTCCCGCGCGCTCGCCGAGGCCACCGCCCGCGAGATTGAGCGCCAAATCGAAACCCTCCCCACCGCGGCCGTCGCCCGCGCCTCGATTTGCACCCACGGGGCCTGCCTCCTTACACACTCGCTCGAAGAAGCCGTCGATATCTCCAACCGTCTCGCCCCTGAGCATCTCAGTCTGTATCACCCGGAGTTGCTCCCCGGTATTCAGAATGCGGGGAGCGTCTTTCTCGGTCCTTTCAGTCCGGAAGCCGCGGGCGACTACGCCTCCGGACCCAATCATGTCCTGCCTACCGCCGGCGCCGCTCGCCTTCGCGGCGGTCTCTCCGCCGCGGACTTCGTTAAAGTCATCTCCATCCAGGAACTGACCGCGGGAGCGCTCGCCTCGCTTGCCCCGTCTATCACCACGCTCGCACGCGCCGAGGGCCTTGAAGCCCACGCCCGCTCCGTCGAGGTGCGCCTTGGCCTCTAAGCGTCTTGTTCCTCCTGAACCCCGCCAGGCGGTCCGCCGCATGCGCCCCTACTCGCCGCCCACCGCCGGACGCTTGGGCAAACTCCGGCTCGATTTCAACGAAAACACCATCGGAACGTCGGCCCAGGTCCTCCATTGCCTCCGCCAGGCGCTCGATCCAAGCCTGCTTCCTGTCTATCCCGAATACGGCAGCCTGCGCCAGGCTCTCGCGCGCCACTTCAAAGTAGCTCCCGCGAACTTATTGCTGACCAATGGCACCGATGAGGCCATCCAGGTTTTCATCAACACCTATATCGATGACGGAGCCCAAGTTATTACTCTCTCGCCGTCTTATGCCATGTACCGCTTCTATGCCGAACTTGCCGGCGCCCGCGTTCAAGAAGTCCGCTACCGTGCTCCCGATCTGGCCTTTCCTCTGGAAGAGCTGCTCGAACGCATCACGGAGGCCACTCGCGGCGTTATGATTGCCAACCCGAATAACCCCACCGGCACCGGGACCTCCCGCCCCGGCCTCGAAAAAATCCTTACCCGCGCCGGCCGCGCCGCCGTTCTGGTCGACGAAGCGTATTTCGAGTTTTGCGGCGTGACGGCCCTTCCGCTTCTTGAGACCTACCCCAACCTATTCGTCTGCCGAACGTTCTCCAAAGTCTACGGGCTCGCCGCCATGCGCGCCGGTTGTTTGTTCAGCCGTCGCGAAAATGTCGAATTTTTGCGCAAAGCGCAATCGCCTTACAGTGTAAATACGCTCGCCGCCACGGCCGCCGCGGCCGCGGTGAAGGATACTTCTTTCGTCCGGCGCTATGTTGCCGAATCCCTCGCCGCCCGCGAGTTGCTCTACGCCGGCTTCGAGCGCCTCGGCATCACCTATTACAAAAGCCAGGCAAACTTCGTCCTGTTCCGGGCCGGCCGGCGCGCCGCCGAGATTTGCCACAAACTTCGCGGCCGCGGGATCCTCGTCCGCGACCGCAGCTACGAACTCCCCGGCTGCGTACGCGTCACCACCGGCACTCGCGCTCAGGCCCGCCGCTTTCTCCAGGAGCTCGAAAGGATATGGAAGGCGTGAGCGTCCCAACCAAATACGAAATGTTTGTTTTTGTCCCGGACGGCGTGCTGTTCGACGCCAGCGCCGCCGGCCTCCATCGCCGGGAGACCGTGTTGTGAGAAAAGCGTCGATCGAACGAAACACTCGCGAAACCAGGATCCGCGGAACCATCCGTCTCGACGGCCGCGGCGCCTACGATATCTCCACCGGCATCCGCTTTCTCGACCACATGCTCGAATTGTTCGCCCGGCACGGAGCTTTCGACCTGCATCTCCGCGCCGCGGGCGATCTGGACGTCGATCAGCATCACACCGTCGAAGACACCGGCATTGTTCTCGGCCAGCTCGTGTCAACCGCGCTCGGCGACCGTAAAGGCATCAATCGCGCCGGCTACTTTGTTATGCCCATGGATGAGACCCTGGCCGTCGCCGCCGTTGATCTCGCCGGCCGGGCCGCCCTCGTCTATAAAGATTTGGTGCGGGTTCGCTTCGTCGGCGACCTGCAAAGCGAGCTCGTCGAAGACTTCTTCGCCGCTTTCGTCCATCACGCTGGCGCGAACCTTCACCTCCGGGTTCTCTATGGCCGCTCGAATCATCATAAATTGGAGGCTGTGTTCAAATGTTTTGCCCGCGCGCTGCGCTTTGCCTGCGCCCGGGATCCGCGCTTGCGCGGCCAGCTTCCGTCCACCAAGGACCTCCTGGGATGATCGCCATCCTTGACTACGGAGCCGGCAACTTGCGCAGCGTCGAGAATGCCCTCGACGCGCTGGGAGCGCGGCACGAACGCGTGCGCTCGCCCGAGGCGCTTTACGGCGCCGCCCGTATCATTCTGCCGGGCGTCGGCCACTTCGGCCAGCTGATCCGCTCCCTCGACTCGCTGGGGCTCCGCACGCCACTGAAGCGGCGCATCGAAGCCGGCGCGCCGTTCCTCGGCATCTGCCTGGGCTTACAGGCCCTGTTTGAAGGCAGCGAGGAGGCGCCCGGCCTTCCCGGACTCGCCTTGCTTCCGGGAATCGTCCGGAAGTTCGGTCCCGGCGCGCGCGTTCCTCACATGGGCTGGAGCCCGGTGGCGCCCTGCGAAGACACGGTTCTGTTTCGCCGGACGGGCACGCAGCCGTATTTTTACTTCGCGCATAGCTTTTACGTGCCGCTCCTTGGCGAGGCAACCGCCGCGGTTTGCGACTACACTGTCCGCTACACCGCCGCTGTCGAGCGCGGCAGCCTGTTCGGCGTGCAGTTTCATCCCGAAAAATCCGGCCCGCTCGGCCTTCGCATCCTGCGGAATTTTCTGGAGGCTTCGTGTTAACGCGCCGCATTATCGCTTGCCTGGACGTCACTGCGGGCCGGGTGGTGAAAGGCGTCCGCTTCACCGGCCTCCGCGACGCCGGCGACCCGGTCGAACTGGCGCGCCGTTATGAGAAACAGGGCGCCGACGAGCTCGTCTTCCTCGACATCACCGCCTCCAGCGACGCCCGCGAAATTCTCGCCGGCCTGATCGAGCGCACGGCCCGCCAGGTCTTTATCCCGCTCACCGCCGGCGGTGGAATCCGCTCGGTTGGCGATGCCCGCCGTGTGCTTTCCTGCGGAGCGGACAAGGTCAGCATCAACACCGCCGCTGTCCGCCGACCGGAGCTCATCACCGAATTGAACCAGGAGTTCGGAGCGCAAGCCGTCGTCCTGGCGATCGACGCCCGCCGCAATGCCCGAGGGGGCTGGAACGTGTTCACCCGGGGCGGCCGCGACGAGGAGGGCCTCGACGCCGTCGAATGGGCCTGCCGGGGCGTCTCCCTCGGCGCCGGTGAAATCCTGCTCACCTCCATGGATACGGACGGCGTCCGCGCCGGTTTTGACTGCGAGCTTACCCGCGCCGTGACCCGCGCCACTTCGGTCCCGGTCATCGCATCCGGAGGCGCGGGCCATCCCGAGGACTTCGCGCGCATCTTTGAACAAGGCGAGGCCGCGGCCGCGCTGGCCGCTTCCATCTTCCACTTCGGTACCTGGGCCATCGCGGATTTAAAAAACAATCTGGCGGCGCGTGGTATTCCCGTGCGCCCTGCCCCTGTCACGAGCTGAAATCATGATCATCCCCTGCATCGATCTGCAAGGTGGCAAAGTGGTGCAGCTTATACAGGGCCGGGATAAAGCCCTCGAAGGCGAAGCTCCCCTGATCATGCTCAAGCGCTTCAGCGCGTTTCCCCAGATTCAGATCGTCGATCTCGATGCCGCCTCGGGCGCCGGCTCCAACCAGGAAGTTGTTCAGATGCTCGCCTCGCGCGCTCTCACCCGGATCGGCGGCGGCATTCGCACCCCGGAGCGCGCGCGCCAACTGGTGGAATGCGGCGCGCATAAGGTGATTGTCGGCACGGCCGCGCTCGACCCTTCGCGGCTGGCGGAAATCTCCGCCGCCGCCGGTCGCGACCGTCTGATCGTCGCGCTCGACTCGCGCGACGGCCGCGTGGTCGTCCAGGGTTGGCGCGAGCCGACCCGCTTCCGCGCCGAAGAACTGATCAATCGCACCGCGCCGTTCTGTTCCGGATTTCTTTGCACTTTCGTCGATAAGGAGGGTCTGCTGCAAGGCACAAACCTGGACTGGTTCCGCTCCTTGCGCCAGGCTACACCCCTCGAGCTGTCCGCCGCCGGGGGCATCACCACTCTTGAAGAAATTCGCGAGCTCTCCGCGCTTTCAATTCACTCCGTCGTTGGGATGGCGATCTATACAGGCCGCCTCGACCTCAACCTCCTGGCCTCGCTGTGCCACCCGCATAGTCCTTGAGCCGGAGCCGGCGGCCGGCGTTTAACGCTTTCCGCCGGCCAATGCTCCGGATGTCGCCTCAGTTCTGAGCCGCGGAACTGGCTTTCGCGGCCGAACCGGTTTCAATCGGGATCGACCGGCGGTGGCTTCGGGCCTGGGGAACGGGCAGAACTACCTCGAGAATGCCGTCCTTGAAGTTCGCCTTCGCCTGCTCGACGTTCGCGCCTTCAGGCAGCGGAATCTCGCGGTAGAATTGGCCGTAGCGCCGTTCGGAGCGATACACGCCGCCTTCTTTATCTTCGTGCTCGTATTTCCGCTCGCCGCGGATAATCAGAGCCTCATCGGTAACCTCCACTTTCACGTCTTCGGGTTTCAGACCGGGGAGTTCGGCATGGACCTGCATCTGTCCATCGCGCTCGGCCACCTCGATCGCCGGCGCCCAGGCGCGCGATTCTCCGTCCAAATCCTTCCCAAAGAAGCGCGCAAAAGTGCGGTTCATTTCATCGTGGAAGTGCCGCATCCAGGTCAACGGATCCGAGCTGAAGAAATCAGACGGCATCAGCGACCAGGAGAACGGATCCCATCCACGGCGCGAAAACCCGCGCTCCGTGCTTTTCTCCAGGGCTTTTTCCTGTTGATTTTTGACATTGACCTCAGCCATAGATCATTCCTCCTTTCAACTCGTGTGGATTGACCTTTAGCAACAGGGAACACGGGCGGGAGGTTTCTCCCGCCGCGTTCTTGCTGCTTCCGCTCTCAGGGATGCAGGAGCCGGGCGCGCGGTTTCAGCCGGCGTAACGGGCGCCGCCTGCGCTACTTACCCGTGGCGGGATCTTTTTCCTTCGGCATGTCTGGCAGGATGAACGTCGTTTCACCCGGACGGATCAGCTTGAGCTGTTTGCGAATTTCCATATCCTGCTCGCTGGGACTTTCCTTCAGCAGCCGGATGTGCTCGCGCCGCCGCTCGTTATCGAGCGACATCGCCGCGTTCTGTTCCTGAAGCTGGCGAATCTGGCGATGTTTTTCCGCCAGCGCCTGAATGCCTTGCGGCCCGCGCAGCGCCATCCACGCGTAGGCGCCGGCGAAGGCGATGGCAAGCAGCAGGCCTGCCCTCCGAAGAACCCGTTGCAACATAACTCATTTATAAACCGGATTTTAGAAAAATACCAGCGGCGCATGTTATTCTGCTCCTGTTAAGAGCTTTATGCGTCATGAAGTAGCTTCCAAACCGGCTTGTCCGAAATGCGGCTCAACCGACATCCGCCGGTCGCGCGGAGAAGGTTTGATCGCGCTGCTGGCGCGCATCTTCAGCCGATGGCCCTACCGATGCCGGAGCTGCCGGGTGAAATTCTACCGCTATTCGACCTTGCCGCACGAGCACGAGCACGATTAGCGGGTGCACCGCGGGGCGCGGCGCCTTGCTCATTCTTTCGGCAGTTCGGAGGTGCTCCAGCCGCCGCCCAGCGCTTGGATCAACAATACGCTCGCGCTCATGCGGCGGGTGAGAACGGCAATCGCGCTGGTTTGAGAAGAAAGCAGGGCGGTCTGCGCGGTGAGGACTTGTAAATAATTCGCGGTGCCGGCCTGATACTGCTCCATCGTCACGCGCAGGCTTTCCCTCGCGTCGGCGATGGTCTGCTGGTCCTTTGCGTACTCCTGTTCAAGGATTCGCAGCGCGGCGAGATTGTCCTCGACGCCTTGGAACGCGGTCAATACCGTCTGCCGGTAATTTGCGACCGCGGCTTCGTAGGCGCTTTGCGCTTCCTGCACCGCTCCGGCGCGGCGGCCGAAATCGAGCAGCGTTTCGGCGGCTTGCGGGCCCACGGACCAGAAATGGCTCGGCCAATTCAGCAGATTGAGAATGGACGAGCTTTCCAGTCCGGCCGAGGCGCTAAGAGAAATCGACGGAAAATAGGCGGCTTTGGCGATCCCGATCTGTTCGTTGGCGGCGGCCATATTGCGCTCTGCCGCGGCGATATCGGGGCGGCGCTCGAGAAGCTCCGAAGGCAGCGCGACGGGGACCGGCGGAGGAGTCGCGTTGAGCGGCGAGGCTTCGGCGCTGTACTCGGCCGGCGGGCGTCCGGTGAGAACGGCAATGGCGTGTTCGTATTGGGCGCGTGCAACGCCGGTGTCGATCAGCGAAGCCTCGGCGGAATCGAGCTGAGTTTTCGCCGCCGCGATGTCGGCCTCCGAGGCGATGCCGCTCTGGTATCGATATTGCGTGAGTTGAAGAAATTCGCGATAATCGGCGACCGTTTTGCTGAGTTGGGCCTGCTGGGCATCCAAACCGCGCATTTCGAAATAATCCTCGGCGAGCATGGATTGATAGGCGAGACGCGCGCTTTCAAGCCCGGCGGCGGAGGCTTGCGCGGTGGCGCGCGCGGCGGTGATGCCGCGGCGAATCGATCCCCAGATATCGGTGGTCCAGGAAAGACCGAAGGGCAATGTATAGGTGGTGAAGGTGCCGGAGCGCAGGGTGGAGACCGAGCTGACCTGCCCGGCGCCCAGGTTCGAAGACCCGTGCGCGGCGCTGATCCCCGGAGTGGCCGTGAACGTTGGTCCGAGAGCGGATCGCGCCACGCGGATGGCGGCGAGCGCCTGGCGATAGGAGGCTTCCGCCGCCAAAACATTTTGGTTTGAAATGTTTACTTGCTCCTCCAGCGCGTTGAGCGCCGGATCGTGATAGATTTCCCACCATTTTCCGCGAATCACGTCGTCGGCCGGATGAGCCTGCTTCCATTCCTTGAACGATTCAGGCGGCGGTTCCTTGAAGGCCGGCGGGACGGGAGCGGGCGGGGTTTTGTAATTCGGTCCGACACGGCAGGCGGAAAGCACGATCGCGCCGCATAGGGCCACGCGAATCGGCAATCCCCCGCCGCGCCGCCTCATGGGGACCTCCTCGCGCGAAGGCGGTCGATATAGAGGTAAACGACCGGCGTGGTGTAGAGCGTGAGTAGTTGGCTGACCAGCAAGCCGCCGATGATGGTGATGCCGAGCGGGCGCCGCAGCTCCGATCCCATGCCGGCGCCGAGCGCGAGCGGCAATGCTCCCAGCATCGCCGCCATGGTCGTCATGAGGATGGGCCGGAAACGCAGCAGGCATGCTTGGTAGATGGCGTCTTCAGGAGATTTTCCCTCGTTTCGTTCCGCGGCAAGGGCGAAATCGACCAGCAGAATTCCATTTTTCTTGACGATGCCAATCAGCAGAATAATGCCGATCATGGCGATGATGGTGAGATCGACGCGCAGGAACAGCAACGCCAGCAGCGCGCCGACGCCGGCCGAGGGTAGGGTCGAGAGAATGGTGATCGGGTGCACCAGGCTTTCGTACAAAACTCCGAGCACGATATAGACCGTGGCCAGCGCGGCGGCGATGAGCAGAGGCTCGTTGGCCAGAGATTGTTGATACGCTTCGGCGGTTCCCGCGAAAGAAGTCCGGATGCTGGCGGGAAGATGGACCTGCCGGGCGGCGCTGCTGATGGCGGAGACGGCCTGGCTTAACGCGACACCCGGGCCCAGGTTGAAAGAAATGGTGATGGCGGGAAAAAGTCCCTGGTGGCTGACGGCGAGCGGAGCCACGGCCGGTCCATGCGTCGCCATACTGTCGAGCGGAGCGATATTTCCCGCGGGCGCATGGACCCAAATCCGGCTGAGGGAAAGCGGCGACTGGTCCCACTCGGGCGTGGCTTCCATCACTACGAAGTATTGATTGAGCGGCGTGTACATGGTGGAGACTTCGCGCTGGCCGAAAGCATCGTAGAGGGTGTTGTCGAGCAGGGAGGCGGAGACGAGAAAGCGCGCGGCGCGGTCGCGGTCGTAATCGACCATCGCCTGCAAGCCGGAATTTTGCTGGTCGCTATTGACGTCGCGCAGCAGCCGGAGGGTTTGCAGTTTGTGCAGCATCAATGGACCAGCGGCGGTGAGATCGGCGAGGTTCTGGCTGGTCATCGTGAACTGGTAAAGCGCGCTGCTTTGCCGTCCGCCGACGCGGACATCCTGCGCGGCCTGAAGATAGAGGCGGGCGCCGGGGATGACGGCGAGCTTCGGGCGAAGCCGCGCGACGATCTGTTGCGCGGTAAGTTTTCGCTGGTTGATCGGCTTGAGCGAAATGAACATGCGCGCGGTGTTGGTGGTGGCTCCTCCGCCGCCCGTGCCGGTGAAGCCGATCACGTTGTCGATTCCGGGATCGGCTTTGACGATGTTGACAATTTCAAGAAGACGCTGCTGCATCACCTGGAAGGAGACGTCCTGATCGGCTTGAACCGAGCCCATCAGGCGGCCGTTATCCTGCTCGGGGAAAAAACCCTTGGGAACGATTACGAACAGATAAATATTGAGCACGATCGTGCCGATCAGGACGAGCAGCGTGACCGGAGCGAAGCGCAGCGCCACGCGCAGCGTACTGGCGTAGAAATCGACGAGCGCCTTAAACGCGCGTTCGCTAAGCCGATAGAGGCGGCCGTGAGTCGGTTCGCGATTCAATAGATAGGCGCAGAGCGTCGGAGTGGTGGTGAGCGAAACGAGCATCGAGACGAAAATCGCCACCGCCAGCGTCACGGCGAATTCATGCATGAGGCGGCCGACGATTCCGCCCATCAGAAGCAAGGGAATAAAAACAGCGATGAGCGAAAGGCTGATTGACAGCACGGTGAAGCCGATTTCGCGGGCTCCTTTGAGCGCGGCCTGGAATGCGGGCACCCCCTGTTCGAGATAACGCGTGATATTTTCGATGACCACGATGGCGTCGTCTACGACGAAACCGGTGGAGATCGTGAGCGCCATTAATGAAAGATTGTCGAGGCTGTAGTCGAGCAGGTACATCGCGCCGAACGTTCCGATCAGCGAGACCGGCACGGCAACGCTGGGGATGAACGTGGTGCGCGGGCTGCGCAGAAACACAAAGACGACCAGAACGACGAGGATCACGGAGATGACCAGCGTGCGCTCCACTTCGGAAACCGAGGCGCGGATGGTGGCGGTCTGGTCCATGGCGACGGTAAGATCGATGGTCCGCGGCAGGGAAGCGGCGAGCTGCGGCATGGCGGCGCGAATCTGATCGACGGTATTGATCACGTTCGCGCCCGGCTGCCGGAAAACGATGACCAGCACCGACGGCTTGCCGTTGGAGAAGCCGGCGTTGCGGACGTCCTGGACGGAATCGACGGCCTCGCCGATATCGGAGATGCGGACCGGCGCGCCGTTGCGCCAGGCCACGATGAGAGGCGCGTAATCGGCCGCCTTGAAGAGCTGATCGTTGGCGGCAATCTCGTAGGTGCGCTCGCCGTCAGAGAATTGACCCTTCGGCGTGTTCGCGTTCGCGCTTGAAAGCACGGAGCGGACCTGTTCGAGTCCGATATTGAGCTTGTTGAGCTTGGTGGGGTTGAGCTCGATCCGAACCGAGGGAAGCGTGCTGCCGCCGACGATCACCTGCCCGACGCCGCTGACTTGAGAGAGACGCTGGGCCATGATGGTGCTGGCGGCGTCATACATCGCGCCGCGGCTTAAAACATCCGATGTTAAAGCGATGATGAAGATCGGCGAATCGGCGGGGTTAACTTTGCGATAAGTCGGATTATTGGGAATATTGGCGGGTAAATACGCGCGGGCGGCGTTAATCGCCGCCTGAACGTCGGCGGCCGCGGCATTGATGTCGCGATTGAGATCGAATTGCAGCGTGATGCTGGTGGACCCGAGCGTGCTGTTCGACGTCATTTCGGTGACATAAGCGATGTGGCCGAGCTGGCGCTCAAGCGGTGTGGCGATCGACGAGGCCACGGTTTCGGGACTGGCGCCGGGAAGAGCAGCCGAGACGGAAATGGTCGGAAAATCGACTTGCGGCAGCGGCGCCACCGGCAAAAGACGAAAGGCCGCGGCGCCGGCAAGGGCGATGGCGGCGGTGAGAAGCGCGGTCGCCACAGGCCGGTGAATAAAGGGCTCGGAGATATTCATCGCGCGGGCTCGGGCGGGAGTTGATCACGCGGCGGCTCACGGCGCGCCGGTCCCGGTGAAGGCCGGCGGCCGAAACGGCGCGAGAGCCGGTCGAACCAGATGTAGATCACCGGCGTGGTGTACAACGTGAGCAGCTGGCTGACGATCAAGCCGCCGATGATCGTGACGCCCAGCGGCCGGCGCAGTTCGCTTCCCATGCCGGAGCCGAGCGCCAGCGGAATGCCGCCGAGAAGGGCAGCCATGGTGGTCATCATGATGGGGCGGAAGCGCAGAAGCGATGCTTGATAGATCGCCTCGACTGTTTCCATGCCCTGATTCCGCTCGGCGTCCAGGGCAAAATCGATCATCATGATGGCATTTTTCTTGACAATTCCGATCAGAAGAATGATTCCGATGAGCGAAATGATGCTGAAATCGATGCCGGTGATCCGTAAAGCGACCAACGCGCCCACGCCGGCCGACGGCAAGGTGGAAAGGATCGTAAGCGGGTGAATGTAGCTTTCATACAGCACGCCGAGAACGATATAGACGGTGATGACGGCGGCGAGAATCAGGATCGGCTCGTGCGAAAGCGCAGCTTCAAATGCGGCGGCCGAGCCCTGAAAGGCAGCGCTGATGCTCGCCGGCAGGTGCATATCGGCTTTGATTTTGTTGATTTCATTGATGGCCGTTCCCAGCGAGGCATTCGGCGCCAGATTGAAAGAAAGAGTGACGGCGGGGAACTGCCCCTGATGCTCGATCGCCAGCGGAACGTTCATATTTTCCGCGCGAACGAAGGAGCCGAGAGGAACCTGCGTGCCCGCGGATCTGAAAATCAGCGTAGAGGCGATTGGCGATCCGTCGATGTTCTGCGAAACCGGCGCGGACCCCGCCGGCAGGATTCCCGGCGCGCCGGTGGCGCCGAGCCCGGACGGTCCGGTTCCGCCGAAGGCAGTGGCCGGGCGCGCGACGGAGGTTATGGTGACCGCGCCGGAAGCTCCGGTGGCGCCCGACGCGGCCGAAGCAGCGTTCGAAACGGGAACGGAAACGGTCGATGGCCCGGAACTTTGATTCGCCGATGTGCCGCCGGCGACGGCGCCTCCAGTGGTGATGGCCGATGTGGACGCGGGCGCGGTTCCGGAACCGATATAGATGTTGGCGAGATCGAGCGGGCTGCGCTGAAAGGACGGAGCGACTTCGAGAACCACGTGATATTGGTTCAACTGCGTGAACATCGTCGAGATCTGCCGCTGGCCGTAGGCGTCGTAAAGCGTCTCGTCGATGGTCTGCGGATTGATCCCGAGCCGGTAAGCGGTATCCCGATCGAACGTAAGCATGGTGCGAAGGCCGCCGGTTTGTTGGCTGCTGGCCACATCGCGAAGATCGGGAAGCCGGGAAAGGCGCTCCAGCAGTTGCGGAGCGATGGCGTTGAGCTCGGCTTGATTGGGGTCCTGTAGCGTGTATTGATACTGCGTCCGGCTCACTTGTGTCTCGATGGTGATGTCCTGCACCGGCTGCATGTAGAGCCTGATCCCGGCAACGGAGGCGAGCGCGTCATTAAGCCGCCGGATGACCGCCGAAGCGCTGATGTTGCGCTGCGCGAGCGGCTTCAGATTGATCAGCATCCGGCCGCTGTTCATCGTCGTATTGGCGCCATCGATGCCGATGAACGACGACAGGCTCTCCACTGCCGGATCCTTCACGATCACGGCGGCCAGCGCTTGCGTCAGCCGCGACATTTTCTGGAACGATACGGTCTGATCGGCTTCGGAGATGCCCTGGATGAGGCCGGTATCCTGAATCGGAAAAAATCCTTTCGGGATGAAAACGAAAAGAAGAATTGTCAGGGCAAGCGTGGCAAGGAAGATCAGAAGCGTCTCGGTCTGATAGCCGAGCACCCGGCGCAGCGTGCGTCCATAAAAGGCGATAACCCGCTCGAACGCCCGTTCGGAAGCGCGATAAAACCGGCTCTGCTGATCTTCCGGAGTATGCTTCAGCAGGCGCGCGGACATCATTGGTGTGAGCGTAAGCGAAACGATAGCCGAGACCAGAATGGTGACGGCCAGCGTGATGGCGAATTCGCGGAACAGACGGCCGACGATATCGGCCATGAAAAAAAGCGGGATCAGAACGGCGATCAGCGAGACGGTGAGCGAAATGATCGTGAATCCGATCTGCCCCGCGCCTTTGAGAGCGGACTCCAGCGGAGATTCGCCCATTTCGATATAGCGCGCGATATTTTCGATCATCACGATCGCGTCATCAACCACGAATCCGGTGGAGATGGTCAGCGCCATCAACGTGAGATTGTTGAGGCTGTAGCCGAGAAGATACATCACCGCGAAGGTTCCGATGAGCGACAGCGGAACGGCAATGCTGGGAATCACCGTCGCCGAGAGCGTGCGCAGAAATAGAAAGATCACCATGACGACGAGAGCGACCGTGATGAGAAGCTCGTTTTGAACGTCGGATACGGAAGCGCGGATGGTGCTCGTGCGATCGGTGAGGACGACGGTTTGAATCGAAGAAGGTAAGGTGCTGGTGAGCTGCGGAAGAAGTTTTTTGATGGAATCCGCGACTTCGATGATATTGGCGCCGGGCTGGCGCTGGATATTCATGATCACCGCCGGGGTGGTGTTCATCCAGGCGGCCTCGTACAGATTTTCCACTTCATCGCGAACCGTGGCGACGTCGCTGAGGCGAACCGGCGCTCCGTTGCGATACGCAATGATCAGCGGCGCATAATCGGCGCTGGAGAGAAGCTGATCGTTCGCGCCAATGGTATAGGCCTGCGCAGGTCCGTCAAAATTTCCCTTGGCGAGATTCACATTGGCCGCGGCGATCGCCGTGCGCAGGTCTTCCAGATTCAGGCTGTACTTCGCCATCGCCGTGGGATTCACCTGAATACGAACCGCGGGTTTTTGTCCTCCGCTGATGCTCACCAGTCCGACGCCGGGAAGCTCGGAGATGCGCGGCGACAGGCGGGTATCCGCCAGATCCTCGACTTGAGAGAGCGGCAGAGTCGGGGAGGTAAGCGCCAGGGTCAGAATTGGCGTATCGGCCGGGTTAGTTTTGCTATAGACCGGCGGCGTCGGCAGATCGGCGGGAAGATAAGTCGCGGCGGTGTTGATCGATTGCTGAACTTCCTGTTCAGCCACATCGAGGCTGAGACTCAAACTGAATTGAAGAGTGACAAGGGAGCTGCCTTGGGAACTGACCGATGTCATCAGTTGCAGGCCCGGCATTTGTCCGAACCAGCGCTCGAGAGGCGCGGTGACGGAAGATGCCATCACTTCAGGTCCGGCTCCGGGATACATGGTCGTCACCACGATGGTCGGGTAATCGACTTCCGGCAGCGCGGAAACCGGCAGTTGTTTATAAGCGACCGCGCCGGCAAGAAGTATCCCGGCCATCAGTAAAGACGTCGCGACCGGCCGGAGAATGAACGTACGGGAAGGATTCATCCGTCCTCACCCGCCGGCGCCGCGCCGTTCTGCTGGACGCTTACTTTGCCGCCATCGCGCAGCATATCTACGCCTTCGGTCACCACAACGTCACCGGGCGAAACGCCGGAGACGATTTGCGATTCCAACGGTCCGGCCGCGCCGACAATGACGTTTCGAACGTGAACCGTATCATCCTTTGAAACCAGCCAGACATACGTCGAATTCGTGCTGCGCTGGATGGCCGCGTTGGGAACAAGCGTCACGCCGCGTTTCGTTTCGAGAGTCAGCCGCGCGTTCACGAACGCCTGAGGGAAAAGCATCTCATCGCGATTTTCGAAGGCGGCGCGAAGCTTCACGGTTCCCGTGGTGGGATCGATCTGGTTATCAATTGTTTCCAGCGCGCCTTGCGAAAGCACGTGATTGTCGGTGCGGTCCAAAGCCGCGACGGGAAATTTTCTTCCCCTGCGCATGCCTTCGCGAACCGGAGCGAGTTGATCCTCGCTGATGGTGAAAATCACGCTGATCGGCTGAACTTGCGTAATCACCACCAGCGCGGTGGAGTTGGCCGAGACCACGTTGCCGGGGTCGACCAGACGAAGTCCCGCGCGTCCGGTGATCGGCGAGCGAATTTCGCAATACTGAAGATCCAGCTTGGCCGTATCGATCTGGCCCTGATCGCTTTGCACATCGCCTTCGTATTGCTTGACTAAAGCTTCCTGCGTCACCACCTGCTGTTGCTGAATCGCGTTATGAGACCACAGGGTCTGGTAGCGGTCCAGGTCGACACGGGCATTGGCCAGCAAAGCTTGATCGCGCGCCAGCGCGCCTTCGGCTTGCGTCAACATGGCTTGATAAGGACGCGGATCAATTTGCGCGAGCAACTGACCCCTTTGGACCATTTGTCCTTCGGTGTAGTAAACCTCCAGCAGCGGCCCGCTCAATATGCTGGTAATCGTAATTGTATAGAGGGGAGTTACCGCGCCCAGGCCGCTGATGTATACCGGAATGTCGCCGGCATGAGCCGCCGCCGTAACCACGCGAACCACCTGCGCGCCGGAAGACCCGGACGTCGTGCCCGCCGCCGGCGGACCCGCGGCGAAATGCCTCCAGAGAAAATACCCCAAGGCAATCAGCAGCAGCAGAACTACGCCAGGGCGAACAAAACCCCGCCAGCCGCGGGGATTTCCGCCGACATTTCTGATTTCCGGTGGCAATGTGACGCCCGGCCTCTCGACATCCGAAGAAGTCGGGGCGGAAACTTGGTCGTGGATCACGGGCGCGCGAAACGCTTCGTCAATTAGAGCCGGCGCAACGCACAATGTTTCATGAATGTTGGTGGGAGGTTTGGAACACGCGCGCTTCAAACGAATGGCATGTTTTGCGCACGAAAAGGAGATCGAAGAACTATCCCCGTAACGCCGCCGTTGTGTCAGCCCGGGCACGGGCCGGCCCGCGCCCGGCGTCCGCCCGCTTAGGCCCGGATGAGGCGGCGCAGCGGCGAAACCCGATAAATCCCTGTCAAAATCGCGTCCGCGGCAACCGCGGTCAAAACGCCTTTCCACTTGTAACTGAGCGGCGCGAAGATCGCCGCACCCGCGGCGGCCGAGCCGATCGCAAAACGAAGGTTTTGTTCCCAAGTTCTCATCATGATCTCCCGTAACTGTGACTCGAATGAAAAACCGGGCAGGCGCAACGGCCTTCCAGTCGGTTCTTAGATCCCGTCGCGGTGTGATGCGTTTCCGTCCCGCGCATTTTTTAAATCGCGCGCGGCGCCGGCTCAGGGGTGCTCCGCGATTTTCGCCGGAATTTCAAACGTGCCCTCCACAACTTCCACGAAGTTTCGCTCTTCGCGAAGAATAAATTTTTTGCTTTCGGCGAAGGCGAAGTTCTGGCGGGCCTCCGGATCGTCGCGCAGCCCCAGGCCTCGGCGTATTTGCGGAACGCGTCTTTTTGATACGGATCGATTTGATATCGGATGAAGCAGGCAATGGTCATGGAATTTTTCTCCGCGCGCAACAGCCCGCCGAGCGTGGCTCCCGCGATCACTGCGCGGCGCGTCAATTTCATGTTTCGAATTTACCGCTTGCCCTGCACCCATACTTCGTTTAGTGTCGAAGTATGAATGATGCAAATCACGCCGTCGCGGCCATTGCCGCCGCTATCGGCGACCCGTCCCGGGCTCGCATTCTTTATTCCCTGCTGGACGATCGCGCGCGTACCGCCACCGAGCTGGCCGCGGTCGCGGAAATCGCCGCCTCCACCGCGAGCGCGCACCTGAATCGCTTGACGCGAGCGCGGCTGCTTGAATTACAAAGACAGGGGCGGCACCGCTATTACCGGCTCGCCGGCGCCGAGGTCGCCCGCGCGCTGGAGCGATTGAGCGTGCTGGCCGGCGCCTCGCGACCGCGATCCGCCGCGAAAGCGCCGGACCGGCTGCGCGCGGCCCGAACCTGCTATGACCACATCGCCGGCGTCCTGGGAGTCGCGCTGCACGACCGTTTGCGGCGACTAGAATGGTTGAGCTCGCGATACACGGTTACATCGAAAGGCGAGCTCGCTTTCGAAAAGCTGGGCATCGATCTGGGGCGGGCTCGCCAGGCGCGCCGCGGATTCGCGTTCGCTTGCCTCGATTGGACCGAACGCCGGTCGCATCTTGGCGGAGCGCTCGGCTCTGAAATTCTAAGGCTCGCTCTGGCGCGAAGCTGGGTGATGCGGGATGCGGATAGCCGCGCGCTCGCGGTCACCAACCGCGGCCGGCGCGAGATGCAGGCCTGTTTCGGACTGGACTCTCAAATCACCAGCGCGCTCGCGTCATTTTGAAACGACGTCAGCAACTCCGCGCCATCCGGGGTCACCGCGACCATATCGCATTGCCGGATGCCCCACTTTTCCGCGATGTAAACCGCCGGTTCGATGTTGAACACCATCCCGGACTCGAGGACGTCCTCCGACGCGGGATGGACGCGCGGCTTGGCGTCGTGGTGAATTGCGGCGAAACCTACGCCGTGGCCGGTTGCATGCTTAAATGCGCCGCCGAAGCCTCGCTCCCGCAGCACGCGCCGCGCGGCTTCGTCCACGTCGCGCGCTTTGACTCCAGCCTTCACCGCTCCGATCGCCGCGCGGCTCGCCGTGAAAACGGCGTCGATCGCCGCCTGCTGTTCAGCATCACACGGCTTCAAGAAATAGGTCCGCGTGATATCGGTCCAAAAGCCGCTGCAATAGGAATTGCAGTGGATCAGCACGGCGTCGCCGGCTCGAACCGTACGCATCCCGGTGTGCTGATACGCAGCCGCGGCCTTCGCCGAATTCGGACCGGACATGCAATACGCAAATCCATCGCAGCGCGCCTCGCGGCAATCCATCAGCCCGCTTCGCAGCAACGCCGCGATCTCATATTCGCGCTTGCCTGGACGAATCTGCGCCGCGATGCTCACAAACGCCGCCCGCGCGATGGAACAGGCCTGACGAATCAATCCGAGTTCCCGGATGGACAGAACCGAGCGAAGCTCCGCGAGTATATCCGAGGCGTCGGACCTCCTCGCGCCGGGAAATGCGCCGCCGAGCAGATTGTCGATCGCCGCGCCGTAGCGGAACGTGGCGGCGTAACTCGACGGATCGAAGCCGGAGCCGTCATGGCCGATGTTTACGGCTTTTCGCCCGGCCGTAAATTGCACGGCGCGGCACAGCGCGTCCGGCACGCTATCGAGTGTGTTGGTCAGCTTTTCAAGCGAGCCCGGCGCGAACGCGAAGATGTGATCCGCCCAACTCCTTTCGGCGAACTCCATCTCGTCCTCCGGGGCCACCACCGCGACCGCGCCTTCGCGCGTGCACATCGCGATCGCGTTGCCAAGGACGGGCCAGTATCCGGAAACGAGCAGCACATTCGAGCCGAGCGTGCAGACCAAAGCATCGAGATTGGCGGCTTTGAGCGCGCGCGCGATGCGCGAAATGCGCTCGGTATCGCGCGGCAGCCGTCCTTTCATGACCGGTGGCCGCGCCGCATCGCCCACCATAGCCCCGCGCCGGCCGCCACCCCCGCGGCCACCACTCCGGCGGGAACCGGCGAGGTCCGCTCCAGGCGCGTGTAGCGTTTTTCCGGGAAAGGCGTTCGCGGGCCTTCGGGGCCCTCACGCAACCCCATTTGCAGCACTTGCGCGAAGTGCAGAGCGCGCCGATCGGTTTCCTGCCGGATCATTTCACGGCAACTGAATCCGTCGGTGATGACCAGCGCATCGTCGCTCATGTTGCGCACCGCGGGAAGCAGCACGCGCTCGCCGCAATCCAGACCCACCTGGTAGTGATCCTCTTCATATCCGAAAGATCCGGCCATTCCGCAGCAGCCTGAATTCGGAACCTCGCACTCCAATCCCGCCGCCTTCAACAGACTTACTTCGTTATCGAAGTTCAGCACCGATTTGTGATGGCAATGGCCGTGAACCAGCGCCTTGCGCTTGAGCTGCGGAGGCGAGTAATCCTTCGTTTTCTCCTTAAGAAAATCGCTCAGGATGTAGCTCTGCGATCTTAGCCGCTTAGCGTCTTCATTGCCATGCAGAAGATTGGGAAGCTCCTCGCGAAACACGCTAATGCAGCTCGGCTCGAGGCCGACAATCGGGATTCCGCCGCGAATCGGCCCGCGTAGCGCGTCCAGCGTCCGGTGCAAAAGCGACTTCGCCAGATCGAGCATGCCGTAATCGTAGAGCGGCCGCCCGCAGCACAGACTCCGCGCCGGAACCAGCACCTGATATCCGGCGTGCTCCAGCACTTCCACCGCGGCTTTGGCGACCTTCGGCGTGAAGTGATTATTGAACGTATCGGCCCACAGAATCACCGGCGGCTTGCCCGCATTGCGAATTCCCCGGCGCTCGAACCAGCGCTTGAACGTCTCCGGTGCGAACGGCGGGATGCGCCGCTTCTGCGAATATCCCGCGAGCCACTTCGACAATCGATTCAAACCGGGAGTTTGCGTAAAAAAGTTCGCGGTCGCGGGCATATACGAGGCCGCTTCCGCCCACCAGTGAATCAGGCCCGAGGCGTAGGCGTAGCGCGGCCGCGCGCGCCGCTCATAGTAGTGCGACAGGAACTCGGCTTTGTACGTCGCCATGTCCACCTGCACCGGACAATCCTTCTTGCATCCCTTGCAGGAAAGGCACAGGTCCAGCGCCTCGCGCACCGCTTCGTCGCGCCATCCGCCCTTCACCACCTCGCCGCGGATCATCTCATTCAGCAGCCGCGCGCGGCCCCGGGTCGAATGTTTTTCCTCGCGCGTCACCATGTAGCTGGGACACATCGTCCCTTCCCCGCCGTGCCTGCGGCAGACGCCCGCGCCCACGCAGCGATCCGTCGCCTCGGCGAAGGAAAAATGATCGGCTTGATAGTGAAAATGCGTCTGGACCGGCCGGAGATTGTAGCTGGTTCCCTCGCGCAGGTTTTGATCCACGCGATACGGATCGATGACTTTGCCCGGATTCATCTTCGCATCGGGATCCCAAATCGCCTTAAATTCGCGAAAAGCGCTGATAATTTCCGGAGAATACATGCGCGGCAGCAATTCGCCGCGCGCCTGCCCGTCGCCGTGCTCCCCGGAAAGCGATCCGCCGTAGCTCACTACCAGGTCCGAGGCTTCTTCCAGAAAATGCCGCCATTGGCGCAGACCTTCCGCCGTCCTCAGGTCGAATGTGAGCCGGGTGTGCACGCAGCCTTGCCCAAAATGACCGTAAAGCGGCCCTTCGTAGTCGTATTTCTTCATTAATTTGGCAAAATCGCGAAGATATGCGCCGAGCTTCTCCGGTGGCACGGACGCATCTTCCCAGCCTTCGTGATTTTCCGGCATATCCGGAACTTTCGCCGTCGCGCCCAGGCCTTCTTCGCGTAGAAACCAGATCAGCTGTTCCTCGGCGGGATCGTCGAACAGCTTCATCGGCGGAGCGTCGCCGCGCCGCTTGAAATCTTCCATGCACTTCCGCGCGTGCGAATCCGCCTCGGCCTTGTCCTTTCCTCCGAACTCGATCAGCAGCCAGGCGTCTCCCTGGGGCAGGATGCTAAGATTCGGCGGATGCAGGCCCTTTCGCTTCATGTACTCGATAAAAATCCCATCCAGCGCCTCGATTCCCACCGGATCGAATTTCTGCGGCTCCATCACCTGGTCGGCCGCGTGAAACACGTCGGGATATCCGAACACCAGCAGCGATCGCGCCGGCGGATTGTAAACCAGCTTCGTCTTCGCCGCCAGCACCAGCGCGCACGTTCCTTCGGTTCCCACCAGCGCTTTCGCCACGTCGAAACCCCGCTCCGGCAAAAGAGCGGGCAGGTTGAAACCTGAAACGCGCCGCGGAATCATCGGAAAATCACGGCGGATCGCCTCCGCGTATTTGTCGCGTAATGCGCGCAATCGGGAGTAAATTTCGGCCTTTCTGCCGCCTTCCTGAACGATTCGATCGTATTCGGCGTCGCTGGTCGGACCCACCGTCATGCGGGTTCCGTCGTACAGCAGGATATCCAGTTCGAAAATGTTGTTGACGGTTTCGCCCGCCATCACCGAATGAATCCCGCACGAATTATTCCCGATCATCCCGCCGAGCGTGTTTCGATTGTGCGTTGCCGGATCGGGACCGAACGTCAGATCATACTGATTCGCGGCTTTGCGCAGTTCATCGAGCACGATTCCCGGTTGGACCCACGCGTAGTGCTCCCGCGGATTCAGCTCGATGATCCGGTTCATGTATTTCGAAAAATCGAGCAAAACCGCGATGTTCACGGTCTGGCCGGGAATCCCCGTGCCGCCGCCGCGCGCGACGATCGGCGCGCCATGGCGGCGGCAAACGGCGACGGCCTGCTCCACATCGGCGGCGTCCTGGGGAAGCACCACTCCGATCGGAATCATGCGGTAATTTCCCGCGTCGGAGGCGTACATGCCGCGATCGCCATCGCCGAAGCGCACCTCGCCTTTGACGCCGGCGCGCAATTCCCGCTCGATCGCCGCGACATCCAGCGTCAGATGCGCGGTGGTTCCGGTTTGCAGCCGATGCGCGAAATGCGTCGGCGGCGTCTTCGTGGGGATCCGAATCAGGTTTTCAGAAAGATGAGTTTCAATGGTCGGCATTTTCGTTAAAAAAGATTTCCTGCGTCGTTGAAAGGCAGCGGCCCCGGCGGCCGGATCACCGTTAATTTTCCGTTCGATGCCACCTGATCGAGCAGCGCCTCGGAGACCCACAGCTCGTCGAGAACCGCGGTGTTCTTAATCCGGCAGATCTTCGGCGCGGAATCGGCCAGCGACGAAAACAGCCCGACCTCCATCGCTTCCCGGTCGGAGGCAAGCGCCAGCGGGAGTGGACCCTCGCGCGTTGTGTTGCCCGGCTCCGACGCCGTCAGCAGATTGATATAGCTCACTGCCGGATCGTACGCCTCGGCGAATCGCCGCGTCGTGAAATCGGCCATGCCGATCCCGAGCCCGTTGCCAAGCGAAGCTTCGGTTAGCGAAAGCACGACGATGCGGCGAAAGTTCGGCTGCCGTGGCGCGTTGTCAATCCGCCAGTGGCCAATTACGTTCGGATCCATGCCCGCGCCAGAGATCGTTTTCCCCAGCTCATCGACCACCAGCATGTCCAGATCGTCGAACGGGATTCGCGCCAGGTGCTGCTTGGCCAGTTTCAGCAGACGCATGTCCGATTCGAAAAACGCGTCATAAGTCGGCGCGACCACTTCGATTGCGCAAGGCTGGCGGAAACCGTTCTCCACCACCGCGACGCCGCACAAAATTTTGGCCTTGGCGAGTTGCAGCTTCGGCACCGCCTTCACCGAATCCCACAATTTGTGGCTGTGCGCCTGCTGCGCTCCGATCTGTTTGCCAAGCCCGATCGTGCACATCTTAAGCAGGCCGGAGGCAAGCTCGGCCGCCGATTCCGGATGCGTCTTGGTGCGCGCCAGAACGATAATTCCATCGGCATCGAACGCGAACCGGTCCACGTGCGCGACGGCGCCATTCTGCGCCGGTCCCAATTCGCGCGTCTCCATGGTCGCCCGCACCGGCGCGCCGGCCGATTCGCCGTTCACGCCGAGAAGCCGCAAAATTTCGGCCTGGCCTTCGGGCGTCGCGCCGCCGTGGCTGCCCATCGCCGGGATCACGAATGGCTCCGCTCCGCAGCTTTTCACGGCGTCGGCGATTCCGCTGAGCAACTCGATCAATCCGCCGATTCCCCGGCTGCCGGCCGTGATCGCGATCTTCTGGCCGCGTTTCACCTTTCGTTCGATTCCGAATCCGATCAGCTTTTCCCGGACATCGGCGCGTGCATCGGCAATTCGATCGCCCGGCAAATCCTGGCGAACCAGCGCCATGGGAGGCAGGCTTCGCCTCGGGAATGGCATCACGCGTTCAGGCGATTTCATCCGTATTGCGGCTCCGTTTGTTGGATGAAAACAAGGCAGCTTTCTTTCGCGGATCGCGTCTGCCCGGGAAAAAATTCCAGCAACGGCGCGTCAAAAGAACGCGAAATGCAGCTCACCGCGCGTTAACGGCTGCACCTGGGCGCAAACTTATGGCGAAATTCATGGCAGGGCAAGACCATTCGCCAGGACGAGTTCGAAAAATCAAAACATTACGAGTGCTGGCGCGAGAATTTTGAGCTTCTTGAAGGAACTCGGCATCGACTGCCTGCGCTACGGCCCGCCGTATTACCGCGTGCATCAGGGCCCCGGAAAATACGATTGGGAGTTCGCCGATCAGACCCTTGGCGCTGCGCGATCAAACCGTCTTTCGGTGTTCCCTGGGGCCTTTGCAATCTGGAGCGCAAGCTGAATCCGGTTGTGGCGGGACACCTTACCTGCCGAGAGCAACGTCACCTGCCGAGAGCAACGTCCTGGGTATGGCAGACTCGTTGTAATTTGGTCCCGTACTGAGCTTTAAACCACCACGCTCATCTCTTTCCACTTCTTCCCCTGCGATTCCGCGACCGCCGGATAGACCACGTGGCCCTGATACGTGTTCACGCCCTCGCGAATCGCCGGGCTGTGCTCGCAGGCGCCTTCCAGGCCGCGATTGGCCAGTTCCATCAAATAGGGAAACGTCGCGTTGTTCAGCGCGAACGTCGAGGTGTGCGGCACCGCCGCCGGCATGTTCGACACGCAATAATGCAGCACCCCGTCGACGAAGTAGATCGGATCGGTGTGCGTCGTCGCGTGCGAGGTTTCAAAGCAGCCGCCCTGATCGATCGCCACGTCCACCATCACCGCGCCCTTTCGCATCGCCGGAAGCATGTCACGGCGGATCAGCTTCGGAGCCGACGCGCCCGGAATCAGCACCGCGCCGATCACCAGGTCCGCCAAACGCAGCGATTCGCGGATGGTGTACTCGTTTGACGCCAGCGTCACTACCTGGCTTGAATAGATATCGTCAAGCTGGCGAAGCCGGTCCAGGTTGCGATCGATAATGATCACGTGCGCGCCCATGCCGACGGCCACCTTCGCCGCCTGATGGCCCACCACGCCGCCGCCGATAATCACCACGTTCGCCGGCGCCACGCCCGGCACGCCGCCGAGCATGATTCCCCGCCCGCCCGACGGGGCTTCCAGATACTGCGCGCCGACCTGCGTCGCCAGACGCCCGGCCACCTCGCTCATCGGCGTCAGCAGCGGCAGCGAACCGTCGCTTTCGCGAATGGTCTCGTAGGCGACTCCGCTGACGCGCGCCTCCAGCAGCTTATCGGTAAGCTCCGGCAGCGGCGCAAGATGAAGATAGGTGAACAGAACCAGGCCCGGCCGGAGAAAGCCGTATTCGGATGGCTGCGGTTCCTTGACTTTCACCACCAGATCGCTGCGTTTCCACAGCTCCGCCGCCGTGGGAACGATCTCCGCGCCCGCTTCCGCGTATTCCTGATCCGCGATCGAGCTGCCGACGCCGGCTCCGGCTTGCGCCAGCACGCGGTGGCCGGCTTCGATCAGGGCTTTCGCGCCGCTCGGCAGCAGGCCGACGCGCGCTTCATGGTCTTTGACTTCCTTGGGAACTCCAATGATCATTGTTGAACCTTATTTTCGGACGCGGGTTCGGCTGCCGCCGCTCGCTTGGGGCCGAGCCCCAGCGCAATCAGCGAAAGGGAGCCGATTTTCCCGTCGTCCGTGAGATTTTGATCGCGCTGAAATCGCTTGAGCGCATCCACCGACTCCGGACCCCAGTTGCCGTCCGGCGTACCCTTGAAATATCCGCGGCTGGCGAGCGCTTCCTGAATTTCCTTATACCGCTCCGGAGTGGGTTGGCTCTGTACGGAGCGCCGCGCCACGGCGGGCTTCGATTTTTTCGCCGCCGCGCGATGCGGCTTGTTCGATGCCGCCGCGGTGGACTTATGCGAACTATGCGCGGCGGATGTCGTGCTGCTGGAGCCGCGATGTCTGATGGTCTTTTTCTTTGTGGCTTTTTTTTGCGGCGAGGTAGACGTCTGGGCCGTCAGGAATCCGCAGGCAAACAGGGCCACGCAGTTCAAAAGAAACAAAATGCGCAAAGCAAGATTGTACCAGAAACGGCGGATTCCAGCTTCGCCGGCTTTGAGGGAAACAGGAAATCTGGATTGCGGCGCGTGAAATCGCTGGAGGCGCGGGGGGGAATCGAACCCCCGAATAAAGGTTTTGCAGACCTCTGCCTTACCACTTGGCTACCGCGCCGGCTCTCTTTCAGGGATACTCTGTCGCGCGGGCAAAGTCAAATCGCGAATCGAATCGTTATTTCTGATTCGTCGGCGGGACCGCGGGAGCGCTCCTGCGGCCCCGGCCCCCGGGCCGAAGGTGCTGCCGCTCCTTCAACTCCTGCCACTGCTGCGGTGTCAGGATCATTCGGAACTTCAGGTCCATTTCCGAAACCGCCTTGGTCGCCTCGGCGCGAGCCGCGGCCAGCCGGTCAATCGCTGCCATCGCCTTCGCCTCGTCCACCGGATCTTCGTTGAACGCCGCGTCCACTTCCTTTTCGGCCCGCATCACAGCCGCGCGAGCATCCTTCATGCGCGGGCGAAAATCGTCGCGGATTTGCAGCAACTGCTTCATCTGCGCATCGCTCAGGTTCAGATTCCGGGCAAGACCGGCTTCCCACCACGGAGGAAGATCCCGCCCCGGCGGCTGCGCCAACAGCAGCACCGGCCATAACAGAAGCGCCAGCCCGCGAATCATTGCCCGTCGTCCTCAAAAAGCTGATGAATCGGCGCAGCCGCCGCCGGCTCCGTCGATTGCTCCATCGAGTATACTTCGCTGAACAGTTGCGCATCGCTCGGATCGAGACGCGGCGCCTGAGGCGCCGGGGCCTTGTAGACCAGGGCGACCACGGCCAGCGCCGCCGCGGCCGCAAGCGCAGGAAGCCAGTGCAGGCGCCGCGGAGCCGGTTTCTCGATTCGCGAATAAATCGCCCGCCGCTGCGCCGCCAGAAATTCGTTCGAAACCGGCGCTGCCTGCGCCGCCTCGCGCCGCCTGATCCTCGCCGCCTCCATCCGCGCAACGCATTCCGGACATTCCCTTAAGTGGGCCGAAAGATCAGCGTCCTCATTCAGGCCATAAACACGATCGATTAATTCATCGGTGGTGAGATGGCGGTTCATCGAATGCCTCCGTACAAATCGCGCAGCTCCTCGCGAAGCCTGGCGACCGCGCGAAACATATGAGCTTTAACGGTGCCTACATCCAAACCGAGCGTCTGGCTGATCTCCTCCAGGCTCATCTCCTCAAAATGGCGGAGCGAAAATACGGCTCTTTGCCGGGGCGACAATTTTTCGAGCGCCTGGCGCAGCCGCGCGCCGATTTGCCCGGCGAAATAACAATCCTCGGCCTCCGGGGAGCGTGACGGCGCCACCGCCAGAAGGGCCTGCTCGTCTTCCGGCGCCGGACGCCGCCGCCAGAACTGCCATTTGCGCGATCGCAGCCGGTCGAGACAGGTATTTACGGCGATGCGCGTTACCCAGCGGGCCGGATCGTCAAGCTGCTGCGCATCCTCCCGCGATAAAGCCTGATAAGCCTTGAGAAAAACGTCCTGGGTGGCGGAATCGGCTTCTTCGCGATCCTGCAAAAAGCGCTGGCAAAGCGAATAGATCCGCCGCTGTTCCGACGTCATCCACGTGCCGAAATCGCGCAAAAGAGCCGCCGGCGCGGGCGATCCGGTTGTCTCGGCCGGCAGAGGCTCCACCACAACCTCAATCATACCTTTCTGGACGGATCGGCGCGGCCCGGGGATTACAGCTAGCCATTTGAAACAATTCGTCTTAGGATGAAAGCCAGCGGCGAACGCGTCCGGCCCAGCTTGTAATCCGGTAACGGCTAAAGGCGTCTAAGAAGCCGGAGGTTGTATGCGATTTGGTCTTTTTCTTTGCCTGCTTGGAGTTGCCGGACTCGCTCCAGCGCAAACGATGCCGGCCAGTTTCACCCGAAATATGAATTTCCCACCGCTCGGTGTGGGCATGACCGAGACGGTTCAGATTAACGTCGCAAACACCGCCTCGAATGGAGCCAACGCCGCGGCTTCCTGTACCGGGACCATTACTTTCACGGTGGCGAATGCCAAAACGCAGCCGGCGCCCACGAAATTTACCCTGACGTCGGGAGAAATCGTTTCCGCCAGCCTCGCCGGTAACACGCTCGCGACCACCGGACAGGCCGTCGTGCTGGGCTCGATCCAGGTGACGCAAACCGCCGGGACGCCGTGCGTAATATCGGCGTCAATGGAAACTTACGATACAACCAGTGGAGCGACACACGTCTACTTGAGCAATCCTGCCTCGTCCGTGCCGGGACCCATCGTGCTAACTCCGGGCCACCAGTAATCGTTCTACTGCGCCCCGAACGCGGGGATTCGGGCGCCGACCAGCGAAGCCGTCTCAGGCGCAACTTCCCCTGGCCATTTTACTTCGTCCAGGAACTTCGAAACGGGCAGGCGCTGCTCGGCCGCAAGCGCGGGAGCCGAAAAGACCGATTCCTTTGGCAGCTCATCCAGATCGCGGCCTTCTTCGACGATCATCTCGTGCTCGATCCAGTTGGAGAGCGGGATATTGCGGAAGAAAAGCCGCTCCTGCATCACCATGGTCCGGCGCAAGGCGTTGAGCGATTTGCTTTCGCGAACATAGCTGCGCTCCTCCACCCGGAAATCCTGCATAAACTCGTCGAGCGAGCGGCGCTTGGCCGCCTCTTCGGTGGCCTTGATCCGCTCCTCCATCGTAATCTTCTGGGAGGTGATGGTGGCGCGCGCCTCGGCGAGCGATTCCCGCTCCTTGGCGAGAGCGACTTCCATCCGGGCCTGCATGATGTAGAACGATAACAGAGCGCTCCCGCCGGCCACGAACACCGGAAGGAACATCCAAAGAAAAGCGTCCATGTGCATAGTCGAAGTCGAAACCCTGCTGATGGTCTATCGACGGCGCATGGGAAAAAAGTTAGGGTGGTAGGGCAAAAAACTGAGTTAGCATACGATCTATCAATTTCCGCCGCGTTGATGTTCGTCCAGAAAGTGCGGCGCCGGGTTGAACCAGATTCCCCGCTTCGTCGATCCGGCAGGATCACATCGCCTGCGTGCCGTCGAGCTTCTGACCGCTGATCAGCGCGCCGGTCTGCTTGAGGTCGAACCGGCCGAGCGCGCGAAAAATGGCCGCCGCACGGAACAGCAGGCCCGACACAAAGCCGCGATATTTTCCGACGAACGCCGCGGCGCCAAGCGCGCGATCGGCGGCGTACAGCGGATCGGACGCGGCCGGATCGGGCTCGTCGTAATAGGTCGCGCGAATCGCCGGGAACAGGCGGATTTTTCGCTGCGCGCGCCGGATTTGCATGGCCAGATCCGCGTCGGCCCAGGAGTTCCCGAAGCGCTCGTCGAAATAATTCATGCCTTTTAAAAACGATTTGCGGATCATCAGCGCGTCCAGGCCGGGATAGGCCATTTCGACGCTCTCCGCCGAAGCATCGACCGCGGAGCCCTCATCCTTGCCCGCGATCGCCGCCGAGATGTCGTGATCCTTCGAAACGATCCGCCCCGCCGGATCGACCAGCAGCGGGCACACGGCGACCGTCTCGCCCTCTTCTTCGAGCTTCGCCGCGAGCTGCGGCACGGTGCCTGGCGCCACTTCCACCTTGGGCGAAAGAAAAAACAAAATTTCCGCCTTCGCGGTGCGCACGCCGATATTCATCGCTTTGGTTGCGCCCAAATGCATCGGCAGACGCAGCAGCGTGATTTTTTCAAACTCCGTATCAAGCTGCGGGCTTTCGTCATGGCTGCCGCAATCGATGACGAGGATTTCCAGCCGCTCGCGGTCCGTCGATGCTTCGAGCGCGGCAATCGCGCGGCGCAGCGCGGCGGCCTGGTTGTAGCCGATCAGAATCGCCGAAATCCGCGGCTCGATGATCTCTTCCTGCGGTTCCTGCGGGATCTCGGCCGTTTTTACCGGCTGCTCTCTTTTTTGGGTGTCGCGGCGTCGCGTTTCGGGCATGAGGTGCGGGGCTCAAAGCGCCCCAAATTTCAATGATAGTGGACCGGGTTGCTCTAAAACCGTCGCCGGGTCAGCTCGCCGATACGCGCGCCGCGCCGTGGATCTCCTGCAAGCTCCACACGCGAATGGGATCGCGCCGGCGTGAGGCGATCGCTTCCACCACGGCTCGCGCGCCGCTCATGGTCGTGATGCACGGCACGCGATGCGTCAGTGCCGTCTTGCGGATCGCTTTTTCGTCGGAAAATGCGTGCGCGCCGCTGGTGGCCGTGTAAATCACCAGATCCACCGCCGCGGATTTCATCAAATCAACGGAGTTGGGCCGTCCCTCGTTTACCTTGAATACAGTCTTCACCGGCAATCCCGCCGCGCGAATCGCCGCCGCGGTGCCGCGTGTCGCCGTAATTTCGAATCCCAGCTCGTGAAAACGTTTCGCCAGCGCCGTCGCGGCCGCTTTATCGCGATCGTTCACGCTCAAAAATACGCGGCCTTTGTCCGGAAGCGGCGTGCCGGCGCTCAACTGCGCCTTGGCGAACGCCTCGCCGAAATTTTCGCCGACCCCCATTACTTCGCCCGTCGAACGCATCTCCGGCCCGAGCGTCGGGTCCACGCCCGGAAATTTATTGAACGGAAATACAGGCGATTTCACGAAAAACTGCGGGACGTTCAGGACGCCCCGGGCGTCGGTGAAGTCCGCGATCCTGCTCCCCAGCATCACGCCTACCGCGATCTTGGGCAGCGCCACGCCGGTCGCCTTGCTGACATAGGGAACGGTCCGCGAGGCGCGCGGATTTACTTCGAGCACATACGTGACGCCGTCCTTCACCGCGTATTGAACGTTCATCAATCCGATGACGCGCAGGGCGCGCGCCAGGCGCTCGGTGTAGGACCGAATCGTCGCCAGCACCTCGGCGGAAAGAGAGGTCGCCGGAAGAACGCAGCTCGAATCGCCGGAATGCACGCCGGCCTCTTCGATGTGCTCCATGATTCCGGCCACCAGCACCACCCCGGAGGAATCCGCGATCGCGTCCACGTCGACCTCGGTCGCATCTTCCAGGAAGCGGTCGATCAGCACCGGACGATCCTGCGAGAACACCACCGCTTCGCGCATATAACGGCGCACCGTGTCCTCGTCGTAGGCGATCACCATCGCGCGCCCGCCCAGCACGTAACTGGGGCGCACCAGCACCGGGAACCCGATCGAGCGGGCGATGGCGCACGCTTCCTCCACATTGGTCGCCGAGCCGTTCGCCGGCGCGGGAATTTTCAAATCGTCGAGGAGCTTGCCGAACCTTTTTCGATCCTCCGCCAGATCGATGTTTTCCGGATCGGTCCCGATAATCGGCACACCGGCCGCCTTCAACGGCAGCGCGAGGGTGAGCGGCGTCTGGCCGCCGAACTGAACGATCACACCATCCGGTTTTTCGGTATCGCAAATATTCAATACTTCCTCGAGCGTGAGCGGCTCAAAATAGAGGCGATCGCTGGTGTCGTAATCGGTCGAAACCGTTTCCGGATTGCAGTTCACCATGATCGACTCCACGCCAAACTCCTGTAGCGCGAACGAGGCATGGCAGCAGCAATAATCGAATTCGATGCCCTGGCCGATGCGATTCGGCCCGCTGCCCAGAATCACGACTTTTTTCTTTTGCGCCGGATGCGCTTCGCATTCCGATTCGTAGCTCGAATAAAGATACGGCGTGAAGCTCTCGAACTCCGCAGCGCAGGTGTCCACGCGATTGAACACCGCCGTCACGCCAAGCTGCTTCCTCTTATCTCGAACCGCCAGCGCGTCGGTGTTCCACATGCGCGCGATCCGCGCGTCGGAAAGGCCGTCGCGTTTGAAGGCCAGCAACTGCTCCCGCGTCGCCGTGGCCAGCGACCCGCCCGATTTTTCCAGATCGACCATCTCCCGGATCTGCCGCAAAAACCACGGATCGATCGAAGTGAGCGCGTGGACCTGCTCTTCCGTGTAGCCCGATTCGAAAGCGAAGCGAATGTAGCCCAACCGCTCCGGATTGGGCGTGATCAGGCGCGGCTCAATCAGATCGGCGCTGTATTGCGCCGCCGCTTCCGATTTTCCGGTCTCCAGGCTGCGCATGCCCTTGCCGAGCGCCTGCTTGAAGGTGCGCCCGATCGCCATCACCTCCCCGACACTTTTCATTTGCGTGCCCAGCACGGGCTGCGATCCGGGAAATTTCTCGAATTGCCAGCGCGGAATTTTCACCACCACGTAGTCAATCGACGGCTCAAAACAGGCCGGCGTCTTGCGGGTAATGTCGTTCTTGATTTCGTCCAGGCGATAGCCCACGGCGAGCTTCGCCGCGATTTTCGCGATCGGGAACCCGGTCGCTTTCGAGGCCAGCGCGGAACTGCGCGAAACACGCGGGTTCATCTCCACGATCACCATGCGGCCGGTCTTGGGATCGATTGCAAACTGCACATTCGAGCCGCCGGTATCGACGCCGATCTCCCGCAGGCACGCCAGCGCGGCGTCGCGCATCATCTGATATTCGCGATCCGTCAGCGTCTGCGCCGGCGCGACCGTGATCGAATCGCCGGTGTGCACGCCCATGGGATCGAAATTTTCAATCGAGCAAACGATGATCGCGTTGTCGGCCAGATCGCGCATCACCTCCAGCTCGAACTCCTTCCATCCCAGGACGTTTTCCTCGATCAGAACTTCGTGAACGGGGGAAAGCTCCAGGCCGCGCTCCAGAATTTCTTCGAGATCCTCCCGGTGATACGCGATTCCGCCGCCGGTCCCGCCCAAGGTGAAGCTCGGCCGCAAAATCACCGGATAACCGATGCGCGCGGCGAACTCCAGTCCTTTTTCGACCGAATTGACCAGTTGCGATTGCGGCAAATCGAGCCCGATTTTGCGCATCGCGTCTTTAAACAGGAGCCGGTCCTCCGCCTTCTTGATGGAATCGATTTTCGCCCCGATCAGCTCCACGCCGTAGCGGTCCAGCACGCCGGCTTCGGCCAGCGCCACCGAAAGATTCAATCCGGTCTGGCCGCCGACGGTGGAAAGCAGCGCGTCGGGGCGCTCGCGGCGGATCACTTCCTCGGCGAATTCGACGCTCAGCGGCTCGACGTAGGTGCGGTCGGCCAGATTCGGATCGGTCATGATCGTCGCCGGGTTCGAATTGATCAGCACCACTTCGTAGCCTTCGGCGCGCAGGGCCTTGCACGCCTGCGCGCCGGAATAATCGAATTCGCAGGCCTGGCCGATGACGATCGGCCCGCTGCCGACGATCAGGATGCGGTGCAGATCATTTCGCCGGGGCATGCTGCTCCATGAGCTTCACGAAATCTTCAAACAGATAGCGCGAATCGTGCGGGCCGGGCGCGGCTTCGGGATGATACTGGACGCAAAACACGGGATATTCGCGATGCCGGTATCCCTCGAGCGTGCCGTCGTTTAAATTCGTGTGCGTGATCTCGATTTTTCCGGCGTCGAGCGAATCCGGATCGACGGCAAAACCGTGATTATGAGACGTAATTTCCACTTTGCCGGTGATTTTATTCAGCACCGGGTGATTCGCGCCGCGATGCCCGAATTTCAGCTTGTACGTTTTAGCTCCCAGGGCCAGTCCCAGAATCTGATGCCCCAGACAGATCCCGAAAATCGGCGCGCGGCCGATCAGCTTGCGCACCTGCGCGGCTTGAAATTCGAGCGGCTCCGGATCGCCCGGACCGTTGGATAAAAAAATCCCGTCCGGCTTCAGCGCCAGCGTCTCTTCCGCCGTGGTTCCCGCCGGAACCACCGTCAGCCGGCACCCGCACTGCCGCAGCCGCCGCAAAATGTTTCTCTTGATCCCGAAATCGTAGGCGACCACGTGAAAACGCGGATCGGCGGCCTCGCCCTCCAGGTCTGAAGGCGAGCAGGGCTCGACCGGCTTCAGCCATTCGTAGCGTTCCCGCGTCGAAACGCGCGTCGCCAGGTCGAGGCCCGACATGGACGGAGAATTTTTCGCGCGTTCGATCAGGACGCTTGCGTCCGTCGTCGTCGCCGACAGCACACCGCGCATGACGCCGCGCGATCGCAGGTGGCGCACCAAGGCTCGCGTATCGATTCCGGCGATCACCGGAACGTTGTTGCCGGCCAGGAACTGCCGGGCGGTCTGATCCGCGCGCCAGTTGCTCGCCAGCAACGAGAACTCCCGGACCACGAGTCCTTCGATGTGCGGTTTTGCGGCTTCGTTATCGGAATCGTTCGCACCGTAATTGCCGATTTCGGGATTGGTCAGCACCACGATCTGGCCGGCGTAAGACGGATCGGTGAAAATTTCCTGGTAGCCGGTAATCGCGGTGTTGAAAACAACTTCACCCGCGCGTTCGGCGGGCGCACCAAAACTCATCCCCTCGAAGACCGTGCCGTCTTCCAGGGCGAGGACTGCCGGATTCAAGCGGGTAAAGCCTCCAGGTGAGCGGGGTAATTTTTATTTCAACATATCCGGTGCCCCGGCCGCCAGCGCCTATTGCGACGCCGCGAATCCGTCAGGGATGAAGCTGTACACTGAAATTTCATTCCATGATCACTCACGCCGCTACGGCCACGTTCGACCGTGTTGCGCTTGATTGCGGAACCACGCTGGAAAACGTCGATATCGCCTACGAAACTTACGGCGAACTCAACTCCGCCAAAAGCAACGCGATTCTCACGCTGCACGCGTTTTCGGGCGACGCCCACGCGGCCGGCGAAGGCGGATGGTGGGAGAAAATGATCGGGCCGGGCAAGGCCTTCGATACCGATCGCTATTTCGTGATTTGCTCCAACGTGCTCGGCGGCTGCCGCGGAAGCACGGGACCGGGCTCGATCAATCCCAAAACCGGCTGCCCCTGGGGAATGCGCTTTCCCGCGGTCACCATCGCCGACATGGTGCGCTTGCAGAAAATGCTGATCGATTCGCTGGGAATTTCCCGGCTGCTCGCCGTCGCCGGCGGATCGATGGGCGGAATGCAGGCGCTTGAATGGGCGGTTTCCTATCCGGATCAGGTGGCGGCCGCGCTGCCTATCGCGGCCACCGCGCGCCACAGCGCGCAGCAGATCGCCTTCAACGAAGTCGGCCGCCAGGCGATTATGGCCGATCCGGATTGGAACCACGGCGATTATTACTCCGGCCGCCCGCCGGCGCGCGGTCTGGCGGTGGCGCGCATGATCGGCCACATCACTTACATGAGCGATGAAAGCATGCGCCAGAAATTCGGGCGCCGCCTGCGCGCGCCGGATCAGTTCGAGGTGGAAAGCTATCTGCAATACCGCGGCAGCAGGTTTGTGGACCGCTTCGACGCGAACTCCTACATCTACATAACTCGCGCCATGGATTCTTTCGACCTGACCGAGCGCGGCGCGCTTTCCTCGCTGTTCGACGGAATCAAGACCCGTTTCCTGGTGATCAGCTTCACCTCGGATTGGCTCTATCCGAGCTACCAGTCGCAGGAGATCGTCAGCGCGCTGCGCAGCCGCAATTGCGACGTCGCCTACTGCAATCTGGAATCGCACTACGGCCACGACGCGTTTCTGGTCGAAGCCGAAGAGCAGACGGCGCTGATTCGCGGCTTTCTCACGAGCACTCATGCTTGACGTTTACGGGCGCCGCGATTACGCCATCATCGGCGAGTTGATCGCGCCCGGCACGCGCGTGCTCGATCTGGGCTGCGGCGAAGGAGAGCTGCTCGCCTGGCTGCGGGAGCATAAGAATGTCGACGGGCGCGGCGTCGAAATCATCGCGGCCCGCGTGCAAAAGGCCATCGCACGCGGCGTTTCCGTCTATCAGGGCGACCTTGAATCCGCGCTCGACGACTATCCCGATGGCGCATTCGATTACGTGGTCCTCAGCCAGACGCTTCAGGAAACGCGCGATCCGCTGCGCGTTCTTCGCGGGATGCTGCGCGTCGGCAAGCGCGGCATTGTCGCCTTCCCGAACTTCGGCCATTGGCGCGTTCGCCTCTCCCATCTTTGGAGCGGCCGCGCGCCGAAGACGGAGCTGTTTCCCTACGACTGGTACGATTCGCCGAATATCCATTTTCTGACCGTGCTCGATTTCGAAGCGCTGGCCGTCCGGGAGAAATGGCTGGTGGAGCGAAGGATATTTTTGTCCGGCCAACGCGAACTCCGCGCCTTCCCAAACCTGATGGCGGAGGTTGCCGTGTTTCTGGTCGCGCGCGCGAGGGAAACAAGGTAACTTGAATCTATGAACCGTTTTTCGCTCGCTCTCTGCGGATTTTTCACCGCTGCGCTCCTGGCTCAGCAACCCAACGGCGCCGGAGTCAATCCGCCCTGGCCCGCGGCCCAGGTCGTGTCGCCCGCCGATCTCGCAAAGCAGTTAAAAGGAATGGACGCGCTCATTCTCCAGGTCGGATTCGAAAAACTTTACGCGGTAAAACATATTCCCGGGTCCGTGTACGCCGGACCGGCCTCGCGCGATCTGGAGCCGCTCAAGAAAGCGGTGGCCGGCGTCCCCAAGGATCGCCAGATAGTTCTCTACTGCGGCTGCTGCCCCTGGGACCACTGTCCAAACATGAAGCCCGCCTACACGCTGCTCAAGAGTCTCGGCTATTCCAGGATCAAGGTGATGGAAATCCCCACCAATTTCGGCGCGGACTGGGTGGATAAAGGCTACCCGGTCGAGGGCTCCGCCGCGAAATGACGGATTGGAAAACCAACGGCATTCGCGTGGTCCGCTCCGGCGAGCTCGATCTGAACACGCCGCAAACTCCGGGCATGACGCGCGCCGCGGCCATCACGCATGCCCGCGCGGGCGCGAATAAATTGTGGGCAGGAACCGTGGTGGTGGAGCCCAACGCGAAAACCGGCGCGCATCATCACGGCGAACTGGAAACGGTTCTTTACATCGTCCGCGGGTGCGCGCGCTTCCGCTGGGGCGAGCGATTGGAATACTTCGCCGAAGCCGGTCCCGGCGATTTTATTTATGTCCCGCCAATGGTTCCGCATCAGGAAATCAATGCCAGCCCGGAGATGCCCGTCGAAGCGGTCGTGGTGCGCAGCGGGCAGGAGCCGGTGGTTGTAAACCTGGTCATCGAAAGCGAGGAACAGCCGGCCGAAGTTCGCTGGACCGATTCTTTTCACCCGGCGAAATGAGAACCGGCCGGCTAAGAGCTGAGAACTCTTTCGGCTTGAAAATCGACCGGCTCAAGGTTCCCGATCGCGATGGTGAACAGCGCCGCCGCGGCCAGCACCAGGCACACCGCGGCTAAAAATGCGGGGAAAAAGTGTCCGGTGCGGTCCACCACCCAGCCGGTGAACCACGGCGCCGCGACTCCGGCGAGATTACCCACGCCATTCTGAATGCTGGTCCATCGCCCCGCTGCCGCCGGTCCGGCGAGCGTCTGGGTGATCGCATAGACATTTCCTGTATACATTCCGAATGCGACGCAGGCGCCCATCAGCAGCGCCATGGCGAGGTTCACGTTATCGATCATGGCCACCGGAAGCAGCAGCGTGGAAAAAATCAGTCCGCATCCGGCGAAGCTTTTGCGCACCAGCGTCGCGGTGCTCCCGCGGAGGATCAGATGATCGGAGAGCCATCCGGAAATCAGCGCGGAAAGCGCGATCGCCAGAAATGACGCCGAGCTGGCGACAGCCATTTTGGCCTTCGGAAAATTCCGCTCCTGTTCGAGATACGGCGGCAGCCACGTGATCAGGAAGTACCAGAAATAATTCGAACAGAACAGGCCGACGGCGGTCACCCACACCTTGGGGCAGCAGAGAATCCGCGCGAAATCCGCGGAATCGGGATCTTTGGTCGAAGAGACTTTTTTCCCGCGCGGCATAAACACCAGCCAGGGGACCACCCACATCAATCCCGCGATCCCCAGGGCCAGAAAAAACACGCGCCATCCAAACGCGGGGATCAGCAATCCGCCGAGCAGCGCTCCGATTGCGGGTCCGAGCTTCGTTCCCGCGTCGATGGCCGCGTTCGATAGCCCGCGGCGATGCTCCGGAAAGCAGCTCACCAAAATTCGCGAGTACGAAGGGTACGCCACCGATTCGCCCGTTCCCAGCAGCAGCCTCAGCGAGAACAGCACCGCGAACGATCCCACCAGCCCCGTCGCCGTCGTCGCCGCCGACCACAGGGCGACGCCGCAGGCCAGCACCAGACAAACATGCAGCCGATCGACCAGCCATCCGGCGACATAGCAAAGCTGCGCCAGTGCGTAGGTCCAGAAAAATGCCGAAAGCAGCAGCCCCAGTTGATAGTTGCTGAGATGCAATTCCCGCTGGATATCGGTCGCGCCGACCGAAAGATTGGCGCGGTCGGCGTAATTCAAAAGACCCGAAGCAACCAGCAGCAGCAGGACCAGCCAGTACCGCGTCACGCCTGACAAGTGTATCGCAGTGGCGCAAGCCGGCCAGATCCGCGCGGATGCGTATACTGAAATTGTGGTGAGGATTCGCTGGGCGATGGCGCTGCTGGGCACGGCGCTTTTTGCGCAACAGCCGCCCGCTCCTCCCAAGCCCCCACCGGCGCAGCAGCAGCAGGAGCCGCCGGAAGAAGACGAATCCGTCAAGCCGAAAGAGTATACGCTCAATCCCATCGAAGCGCAAAAGAATGTCGTCGCCGGCGATTACTACTTCAAGAAGGGAAAAATTCAGGCGGCGCGCTCGCGTTACACGGAAGCGACCAGGTGGGATCCGGGCTCGGCGGAGGCGTTTTTAAAGCTCGCCCAGGCCGACGAAAAGCTGCACGACAGAAAAGGCGCGCGCGAGGCGTATGCGAAATATCTGGAACTGTCCCCCGATGCGAAAAACGCCAGCGAAATCCGCAAAAAGTTATCTAAGCTTTCCAATTAGCGCCAATTTGCGCGTTGTGCGATGCGACAATTCCGTATCCGTTCATTCTCACCGCGCATCGAAGATAGTAGACTGAATTTGTTGCGTTACCATGAGGATTCTCTACACTTTACCGATGGTGGCGGCGCTCGCCTTGGGCGGTTCGCTGGAGGATCAGGCGCGCGACCTGTTCCAGCGCACGCAGTACCGCGACTCGCTGGCCGTGCTCGCCTCCGAACCCCATAAAAACGCTGCTGAACTGCAAATCATGGGACAGGATTACTTCATGCTCGGGGATTACAAAAAATCCACCGAGGCGCTGGAAAAGGCTTTAACGCTCGATCCCAACAATGCGCGGATTCTGCACTGGCTGGGCCGGGCCTATGGCCGGCGCGCGGAGATGGCGAATCCGTTCACCGCACCGGGCTATGCCAACAAATCCCGGCAGGCGCTCGAGCGGAGCGTTCAGCTCGATCCGGCGAACAAGGACGCCACCGGCGATTTGCTCGATTACTACCTTGATGCGCCGAACTTCCTCGGCGGCGGGATGCAGAAGGCGGAGGCTCTGGCCGATCTCATCTCCAAAACCGATCCGGCCGAGGGCCACTACGCGCGCGCCCTCATCGACGATAAGCGCAAGCAGTACGACGCGGCCGAGGATCAATTGCGGCGCGCGGCGGAGCTGGCGCCGAAGCAGGTGGGCCGATTCATCGCGCTCGGGAAATATCTGGCCGGGCGCGGCCAATATAAAGAAAGCGATGCGATGTTTGATCAGGCTGCGCGTCTGGCCCCGGACAACCCGCAGCTTTTGTTCGAGCGGGCGAGCGTTTATGTGAAGGCCCGGCGCAATCTGGGCGAGGCGCGGGAGCTTCTGGAAAAATATCTGCGGGCGCCGCTCACGCCCGACGATCCGCCGCGCGAGCAGGCCGAAGCGCTGTTGCGGAAAATCGGAGCAGGTTCGTGAGGATGCGCCGGAGCAGCCGCTGATGTTCCACCGCGAAGCGCTGCGTTCCAGTATTGACGCGCTGCGCGCAAATAAAGTCCGTGCGTTCCTGACCGGCCTGGGACTGGTGATCGGCAATGCCAGCGTGATTCTGGTGGTGACCATTTCACTGGTCGGCAAAAATCGGATCCTGGAAGAGATCCAGCGGGTCGGCTCGAACCTGATTTACGCGCAATACGAATCGGGCAACAACGGGGCGATCGCGACCGCCGACGCCGATTTCGTCAAGCTCGCCGACGTGGAGGCCGTGCGCGAAAAATTCGCTTCGCGGATCGTGGCCGCCACCGGCGTCATGAACAGCATGGATCGCATGTGGGTGAACGGCCGCGAGCAGGACGTCGCGATCATCGGAACCGATGAATTTTATCCGGTGGTGCGCAATCTCCAGCTCCTTTCCGGCCGCTATCTGGATGCCAGCGACGTCGCGCAACGCCATCATGTGGCGCTGTTGATGCAGAAGCTCGCCGTAAGGCTGTTCGGCGGAGCCGAGGCGGCGATCGGCAGAAATATCAAGCTGCACGGGCTGCAATTCACCGTGATCGGCGTCTTTCGCGAGCGCATCGACACCTTCAGCCTGACCGAGCTGACCGGG
This sequence comes from Terriglobia bacterium, assembly GCA_021325175.1. GTDB lineage: Bacteria > Acidobacteriota > Terriglobia > Bryobacterales > Bryobacteraceae > Palsa-187. The sequence continues at coordinate 18,098 of JAJPHS010000125.1, read as the reverse complement.
GAGAACGCCATGATCCCGATCACCGTGCTCAAGTATTTCGCGCAGATCGAGCGCATCGATCCACTGTATATTCAGGCGAGAAGCGTGAGCGACGTCGAGCCGCTGACCAACGCGGTCCGCGTTCTGCTCGAAGGACGTCATCGTCCCGGGGCGCATTATTCGGTGGCGAATTTGAGCGCGATTCTGGCCGCGGCGCGCACCATCGGCGACGTCCTGACGGTGGTGCTGGTGGTGGTGTCGGCCATCGCGCTGATTATTTCCGGCATCGGGATTATGAATATCATGCTGGTCACCGTGACCGAGCGAACCCGCGAGATCGGCCTGCGCATGGCCGTCGGCGCGGCGAGGCGCGATATCCTCGAGCAGTTTCTCGCCGAAGCGGTGCTGATAAGTCTGAGCGGCGGCGTCGCGGGAACGCTGATCGGCGTGGCCATCCCCCTGAGCGTGCAGTTTTTTACCGACGAGATTCAGATTCCCATCTCGCCGCTGTCGATCGCCGTGTCGTTTTCGGTTTCCCTCGTCGTCGGTCTGGTGTTCGGTTTACTGCCCGCCAACCGCGCCGCGCGGCTGAACCCAACCGAAGCGCTGCGCTACGAGTAACGTGGCGAAACGCACGCCTGCCGGGTCTACGCCGCTTGCGATTCGCTGCTACAATCAAGAGCACGGCGGCGATGACCAAGACCGAAGATCAACTTCGCGAAGACGTGATCCGGGTGGGGCGGCTGGTGTTCGAAAAAGGCTGGGTCGCCGCAAACGATGGAAATATTACGCTGCGGCTGGATGATCGGCGCCTGCTGGCGACGCCCACCGGGGTGTGCAAGGGCATGATGAAGCCGGAGGATCTGATTGTCTGCGATCTGGACGGCGGCAAGCTTTCCGGCGAGCGGGAGCGGACCTCGGAGATGGCCATGCATCTGACCATCTATCGCATGCGTCCGGATGTGCGGGGCGTGGTACACTCGCATCCCCCGGTGGCAACGGGATTTGCGGCGGCGGGCCGGGCGCTGAATATCGCGCTGCTGCCCGAGGTGGTCATTTCGCTCGGATCAGTGCCCCTCGCCGACTACGGATTGCCAGGCACGCCGGCGCTCACAGCGGGCATGCTCCCTTATATCCCGAACTTTGACGCGCTGCTGATGGCAAACCACGGCGCCGTCGCGTACGGCGAGGACGTGTGGCAGGCGTATTTCCGAATGGAAATGGTGGAGCACTTCGCGCGCATCACGCTGGTAGCGGAACTGCTCGGCGGAGCGAAGGCGCTGCCGCGGGCGGAGGTGCAGAAGCTGTTTGATTCCCGCGCGCGGTATCGAGTGAAATCGCGCAATCAATTCGAGCCGGGTTCGCCGATGACGGCTGAGGATATGCCGGGACCCAGCGAAAAAATCGAGATCACGCGCGAGCAGCTATTATCGATCATCGACGAGGCGCTCAAGGTTCGCGGCGTGTTTTGACTTCGCCGCAGGCGCATCCCGGGGCCGGCCGGGCAAGCCTTTCGCGCGGTAGTCTGTAAACAAGTACCTATGAGAAGAATCCAAACCATTTCCGTTCTGATCGTGTCTGTTGGCCTGCTCGCCTACGCGCAGGAGCCCAAGCCGGCCGCTCCGGCCGCCGCAAAGGACGCGGCCGAGAAGGAACCTCCGCTGCCGCCCGACGCGCACGCGCAGCAGAACATTCAGTTAAACGGCAAGACGATCGCCTACCAGGTTACGGTCGGGACACTGCCGGTTTTTGACAATGAAAAGAAAACCGGCGAGGTGGTTTATACCGCCTACATCGTCGATGGGAAGGACCGGCCGGTAACTTTCGCGCTCAACGGCGGACCGGGCGCGGCTTCGGTCTATTTGAACTTTGGCGCGATCGGCCCGAAGCACTTAAAATTCGGCGATCAGGGCGACAGTCCCTCCGATCCGGCGCTGCTGACCGATAATCCCGGAACCTGGCTCGATTTTACGGACCTGGTGTTCATCGACCCGATCGGCACCGGCTTCAGCCGCTCGCTGGTTTCCGCCGAGGAGACGAAAAAACAGTTTTATTCCACTGAAAACGATATTCATTACCTTTCGCGCGTGATCTACGACTGGCTGGTGAAAAACGGCCGGATGGGTTCGCGGAAATATTTAGTGGGCGAGAGCTACGGCGGCTATCGCGGGCCGCGGGTCACGCACTATCTGCAATCGCAGCTCGGCGTGGCGATGAACGGCGTGGTGCTGGTGTCGCCGTATCTCAATCCGACGCTCGATGAGAATGCTGACGTCTCACCGATGCAATGGATGATGACGCTGCCGTCGATCACGGCGGCGCATCTGGAGCGGGCGCACAAGCTTACGCCCGAGGCGATGGCCCAGGTGATCGCCTATACGCGCGGGGAATACGTAACCGATCTGCTCAAGGGCCGGTCCGATCCGGCGGCGATGACGCGGCTGGTCAAGAAGGTCACGGAAATGACGGGGCTTGAGGAGGAATTTGTCCGGCGAAGCGGGGCGCGGCTGGAGATCGGCGCGTATTTGCGCGAAGTATTTCGCGAGCAGGGCAAGATCGGCAGCGTCTATGACTCGAACGTGACGTCGTTCGATCCGTTCCCGTTCTCGCCCTATCAGCGCGCCAACGATCCGCTGCTGGAAAGCATCATTGCGCCGACCACCACCGCGATGGTCGATTTCGTGACGCGCGTGGTCGGCTGGAAAACCGGCGCGCGATACAATGCCCTAAGCTATTCGGTCAACTCGCAATGGGATAACGACAGCCGCGCGCTGCGCAACGGCGCGACCGGCGATCTGCGGGAGGCGGTTGCGGCCGATCCCAAGCTGCGCGTGATTATCGCGCACGGATGGAACGATCTGTCATGCCCGTTCATGGGCTCGGTGCTCACGGTGGATCAGATGCCGGTGATGGGCGACGCGACGCGCGTCGTTGTGCATGAGTATCCGGGCGGGCACATGTTCTATAGCCGTCCAGACAGCCAGGCCGCGCTGCGCAAGGATGTGATAGAGATGTTCGCCAGGCATTAGCGGCGCGAATGCGGTTCAGCTCCGGCTTAGCCCCAAATGTCGCCGACGGTGTAACCCTCCGGGAACGGATCTTCCGGATCGAGCACGTATTGCGCGAAGCCGGTGATCCACGCGGTTCCGGATAATTCCGGAACAACGGCCTCGAAATCGCCGGCGCGCGCCCGCTCGACCAGGCGGCCGGTAAACGTGGTGCCCAAAATTCCTTCGTGGACGAAATTTGCGCCGAGCGGCAGCTTCCCCTTGGCGTAAAGCGCGGCCATTTTGGCGCAGGTGCCGGTTCCGCATGGCGAACGGTCGAGCGCTCCGGTCCATGTCGAGGGGCGCGACCAGTCGAGTTCTCCGGTGGAGACGACGACCGCGTTTTTCCGATCGACGCCGGCGCGCGACGGCGGCGCGGAAAGCTGCGCAATGGTGATTCCGGTAATAGCCGGGTTTTCAGGATGCGATACCGGCAACTGTTCGCGCGCCGCGGCCTTGATCATCTCCGCGACGCGCGCAATATCTTTGGCCTCATCGGGGGAAAGCCGCAACCCCAGCGGCTCGGCATCGGCGATCACGTAAAACATGCCGCCATAGGCGACATCCACCGTAACGGTCCCGAGATTGGGCACTTCGACGCGCGCATCGAGATGCGTTGCAAACGCGGGCACGTTGCGAAACGTAACCTGCTTCACCTTGCCGGCGCGAACCTCGGCGTCAACCGCGATCAATCCGGCGGGCGTTTCGAGCTTCAGCTTCGTCACCGGCTCGGTCACCCGGACCATTCCGGTTTCGATCAGCACCGTCGCCACGCAAATCGTATTGGAGCCCGACATCGGAGGATATTCCACCTGCTCCATGATGACGAAACCGGCGTCGGCTTCCGGGTGCGCCGGCGGCAGGAGCAGATTGCAGTTCGCCGCCGGATAGCCGCGTGGCTCGCGCAGCATGCGTTTTCGGAGATGATCGGCGTGCGTTTCAAGCCAGCATTTTTTTTCGAACATGCTCGCGCCGGGCACGTCGAGCACGCCGCCGGTGATCACGCGTCCATGCTCTCCGCAGGCGTGCGCGTCCACGGCGGTGATGAGGTGGGAGAATCGCAATCCGCAATTGTAGCGCGAGGGAACAAATCGGGAGGCGATCGCGTATTCCAAGCTTAGTGCCGGCCGCGCGATGCGGATCAGGCGCGGCATCCGGCCCAAGCTTTGTTAGCATCGAGTCAAATGTCACCGGTGATCGAGCTCGAAGGGCTCAGCGTGCGATTCGGGAATCGAACGATCCTGAACAATTTGCGCGGCTCGGTCTCCGGAGGCGCAATCGGGCTTTTGGGGCCGAACGGCGCCGGAAAATCGACGCTCATTCAGACGCTGCTCGGCTTCTGCCAGGCTTCGGCGGGCACGGCGCGCATCTACGGCCGCGACATTCGCGCCGCGCGGCGCGAAATTCGCGCGATCGCCGGGTACATGCCGGAAAACGAATCCTTCATCGCCAACATGAGCGCGGTTTCCTTCGTCCGCATGATGGGCGAGCTTTCGGGCCTGCCGCGCGACGCCGCGCTCGAACGCGCGCATGAGGTTTTGTTTTATGTCGGCCTGGGCGAGGCGCGTTATCGCCTGCTGGGGACCTATTCGCTCGGGATGAAACAGTTGGCCAAGCTGGCGCAGGCGATCGTGCACGGCCCGAAGCTGGTGATCCTCGATGAACCCACCAACGGCCTTGATCCGCCGGCGCGGCAGCGCATGATCCGGCTGATCCGCGAAATGAAGGACGCGGGCGAGATGCATCTGCTGCTGTGCTCGCACCTGCTGCGCGATGTCGAAGAGACCTGCGATGAGGTGCTGATTCTCAAGGACGGCCGCATCGTCCACTGCGCGAATCTCGAACAGGAGCGGCGCGCGAACAAACGCTTCGTCGAGATCGAAACCTTCGGCAATGACGCGGGTTTCGCCGAGGCGCTGGCGGCGATGGGATGCGAATGTTCGGCTTCCGGCGCGGGCCGGCTGAAAATGGTTCTGCCGGTGGGCTTCGATACGCGCGAAATTTACCGGCTGGCGGCCGAGCGCGATCTGCAATTGCGCCGCCTCAACTACCGCCGTGATTCGCTCGAAGATATTTTTCTCAAGGCCATGGAAACGGTGTCGTGAACACGCCGGACAGGAGCGCCGATGGCGGTTTATAAACGGACGTACAAAGGCTACTCCGGCGCGCTCACGGCGGCGTGGTCCCGTTTTCTGATTCTGCCGCGCTACAGCTTCGGACGGCTGTTTCAGTCGAAATTCCTGGTGCTGTTCCTGATGGCGTGCTTCTTTTATCCCGCCGGATGCGCGGTGTTCATCTATCTGAGCCATAATTTGTCGTTTTTGCGAGTATTGAACGTGCAAGCGGCGAATTTGCTGGAGATCAACGCGAACTTTTTCTACATTTACTGTACGGTTCAGGCCACGATGGCTTACCTGCTGACCGCGCTGGTCGGTCCCGGTCTGGTTTCTCCCGATCTGGTGAATAACGCTCTTCCGCTCTATTTTTGCCGCCCGTTTTCGCGATCCGAATACGTCGCCGGCAAGATGAGCGTGCTGATTTATCTTCTCTCGCTGATCACCTGGATTCCCGGCCTGATTCTTTTCCTCATGCAATCGAGCCTGGCGGGCCGGAGCTGGATATTCGCGAACTGGTGGATCGCCGAAGCCATCGTTGTCGGCTCGCTCGTCTGGATCGGGGTGTTGTCGCTCATCGCCATGGCGATGTCGGCGTGGGTGAAGTGGCGGATCGCGGCCGGCGCGCTGATCCTCGGAGTGATTTTCGTCGGCGCGGGTTTCGGCCGCGCTTTGAACGCGGTGATGCGCATCCGCGGCGGCGCGATGCTCGATCTGGCGCAGGATAGTTTCACCATCTGGTCGGCGCTGTTTCGCCTGCCCGGCGCGGGGCAGGATATCGATACGCTGGATGCGGTAAACGCGATCGCAGCGGCTTGCCTGATCTGCCTGTGGCTGCTGTTTAAGAAAGTCCGCCCCTTCGAGGTGGTGAAATGACGCCGCCGCCGGTCGAGGAAAGTCTGGTTCGATTCGAAAACGTTTCCCGATTCTACGGCGAAGTGCTGGGCGTCAATCGCGTCACGCTGGCGATTCCGCCCGGAATCACCAGCCTGGTGGGTCCGAACGGCTCCGGAAAAACGACGCTGATGAACCTGATGACCGGTCTCATCCGCCCCACGCGCGGATCAGTGCGCATCCTGGGCGTCACGCCGGAGGATCCCGAGAAATTGTTCGCGCTTGTCGGATATTCGACGCAATTCGACGCTTTTCCGAAGGGTTTGAGCGGTTTTCAGTTTATTTATTCCTTCCTGCGCTTGTTCGGCTGGCCACGCGAAAAATGCGAACGGTTATCCTGGCGGGCGATCGGGCGCGTCCGCCTGAATGACGCCGCGCACCGTAAGATCGCCGGCTATAGCAAGGGAATGCGGCAGAGGATCAAGCTGGCGCAAGCTATCGCCCACGATCCGCGCGTTCTGGTGCTCGATGAGCCGCTGAACGGGCTCGATCCGCTGGTGCGCGCCGAAACCATCGCGCTGTTTCGAGAGCTTGCCGCCGAGGGCCGCCACGTCATCGTGTCCAGCCACGTTCTGCACGAGGTCGATCTGATTTCAGACCAGGTAATTCTGTTGAGCAACGGTTATGTCGTGGCCGAAGGAAAGATCCAGGGCTTGCGCAGCGAAATATGCGACCATCCGATGCAGATCCTGATCCGCTGCAATCGTCCGGCGGCGTTGGCCGCCCGCGTTTTCGAACTGGACAGCATCGTCGAGGCGCGGCTTCACGCCGACGGCGGCGGATTGCTGGTCAAAACGCGCGACGCCGGCCGGTTTTACCGGCTGCTGAATCACATCGCGCTCGATGGCATCGACATCGAAAGCGTCGCGCCGGCCGACGATAACGTCAATTCGGTCTACGAATACCTGATCGGCGGCGAGGAGCCCGGAAAATGATCGCCAAATATTGGGCGCAGATGCGCGCCGTGGTCCGCCTGGAGATGAAGAAAACATTTTTGTCGCGGCGCGGTTTATGGGTTTATCTGCTGGCGTTCGCTCCGGTTCTGATGTTCGCCGGGCACGATCTTTCGATGATGCGCACCCGCGAGGAGCGCCGGGCGATCGCCGCCGCGCACCCGGTTCCGGCTGGGGCGCTGCTTTCGATCCAGCCGGGGATGACGCGCGAGGAGGTGATCGCCCGGCTGGGCGAACCGAACGTCGATTCACGGCAGATCCGGTTCGGAGGCGGCCGCATTCGAAGAGAATTTCTGAGCTACACCGACGGGCAGAGCCGTTATGTTTTCGGTTTTGCCGACGGCGAATTACAAAGCATCTCCGTTCGCGAGGAGGAAACGTTCGCGCAGGACCGCCTGATTTTCGCCACCGTGTTTCAGTTTTTCTTTTTGCGGCTCGCCATCTTTTTCGGCTGCGTCGGAATCTTCACCAATCTGTTTCGCGGCGAGCTGATCGATAAGAGCCTTCATTATTATTTGCTCGCGCCGATCCGGCGGGAAGTTCTGCTCGCCGGCAAATATGCCGCGGGCCTGATCGCCGCGGTCGCGATCTTCACCGCCAGCGCCGCGCTGCAGCTTTGGCTGCTGTCGCTGCCTTATGAATCGTCGCTTTCCGGGCATGAAATCTCCGCGTATCTGGGAGTCGCCGCGCTGGCGTGCCTGGGCTACGGCAGCGTGTTTCTGGCCGCGGGACTTTTCTTCCGCAATCCGCTGCTTCCGGCCGCGGGCGTTTTGATTTGGGAAAGCGCGAATCTTTTTCTGCCCTCGGCGCTCAAAAAAATTAGCGTGATTTATTATTTGCAATCGCTGTGCCCCGTGGTGGCGTCGCCCCATCGCGAAATTAATCCGGTGCTCGCGCTGCTGATTTCCTCCACCGAGCCGGCCTCAACCATCCTCGCAGTCGCCGGCTTATTCGCGGTGACGGCCGTGGTGCTCGTATTCGCCTCCCGTCGCGCGCGGCGTCTTGAAATCAACTACGGCGCCGACTAACGCTCCGACCGATCGTGGATCGCGCCCTTCGTTCTGCTCGCGCGGCGCCTCGCAAGTTTCGTATGCATTGCTCCGCCGGTACAGAATGAGTACATGACCGACTTGCCCCGGAGATCCGAGCCGCGATGGCCGGCCCTGATTGCGCTGCTCTCCATCGGCGCGCTGCATTACGCGCTGCCGTCGAACCTGACGATCGGTCCGGACTGGCTGCTGCTCGCCTTAGTGATCGCGCTGGCGACTCCAGCCATAGTTTCCATGCGATATGGTTATCCGCGAATCGCGCAAATTTTCGGATACGCCGTCAGCGGGATCGTCACGGCCGCGCTGATCGTATCGCTTTCGCTGCTGGTGGAGCGCCTGCCATCACACCGGGAGAGCCCGCGCGAGCTGCTGCTCTCGGCCGCGGCGTTGTGGGTCTGCAACGTCCTGGTGTTTGCCTGCTGGTATTGGCGCCTCGATGCCGGCGGGCCGCACCAGCGCGATTTGAAGTGGTCCCATACCGACGGCGCTTTTCTGTTTCCGCAGATGATGCTCGATCGCACCTTGCGGCGCGAGATGGGCGAGGAGCAGTGGCGGCCCGGGTTCGTCGATTATCTGTTCCTGGCGTTCACCGCAAGCACCGCTTTTTCGCCGACCGATGTTCCCGTGCTTTCGCGCTGGGCGAAGGGCCTGATGATGGTGCAATCGATGATTTCGCTGGGGACCGTCGCCATTATTGCCGCACGCGCCGTCAACGTGCTGTGACCTGGCGATCCTTCAATTCACGCCGGGGCAAAACCGCGCGACGATGCCGGTATGAATGTCCGGCGGGTTTCAAACCGTATAATGGCCCAATTCGCGATACTGCTGATAAACTGAATCCTCAAGCAGCCAGGCGCTGCCCGGGAGGAGGAGTTTATGACGTGGTATTACGCCGATGGCTCGCGCCAGGTCGGGCCGATCGAAGAAGCGGCGCTGGACGATCTGGTTCGCACGGGAGTGGTGCGCGACGACACGCTGGTGTGGCGCGACGGGATGGCGAATTGGCAGCCTCACAGCCAGGTGCGCGGCGCGCGGCCGGCGCCGCCTCCGCCGGCCGCCGCGGCTTCGATCGCCGCCGATACCGGATACTGCTCCGAATGCGGGCGGCCGTTTGCGATGAGCCAGCTTGTGGCGATCGGGGCGGCGAGCGTCTGCGCGCAGTGCAAGCCGGTTTATCTCCAGCGGATGCGCGAGGGCGGGCAGGCCATCGGCGCGCGTAAATTCGGCGGGTTCTGGATTCGTTTCGTGGCGCGCGTCATCGACAGCGTGATTCTGGCGATCGCGCTGATGGTCGTCAATATTCCGATCGAGATGATGCTGGGCATCGGGCGCATCAACGATCCGGCCGCCATTGTGGCCGCGGTCGGATTTCTGGGAATTGTCTGGCTGATCGATGCCGCCGCGTCCTGCGCTTACGAAGTGTATTTTCTTTCCACCCGCGGCGCGACGCCGGGGAAAATGGTGCTGGGGCTTAAGGTGGTGCGTTCGGACGGATCGATGCTGACCACTGGCCAGGCGGTCGGCCGCTACTTCGCCTACCTGCTCAGCGGGTTCACCCTGCTGATCGGATTCATCATCGCGGGATTCGACGATCAGAAACGCGCGCTGCACGACCGCATCTGCGACACGCGCGTCATTTACGCTAAGTAAAGGAAGAATGCCGCTGGTCATCGCCTGTGGGGAGTGCTCCTGGCCGCTGCCGGCCGAACTCTGGAACCGCGTGGAAGGCGCGCGCTGTCCCGGTTGCCGCCAGCCGCTGGAGATCGCCGTGTTTCCGGCCATCGAGCGCACCCGCGGCGGCGCGCTTCCGCAGCCGGCCCAAGGCGAGGGCGAAGCGAGCTGCTTCTTTCATTTGGAAAGCCGCGCCGTCACGCCGTGCGATGAGTGCGGGCGGTTTCTGTGCAGCCTCTGCGATATCGAAATCGATGGAAGGCATTTTTGCCCCACTTGTTTTAAATCGGGCATGGCGGCGAATCGGCTGGAAAACGTGGAAACGCGGCGCACCATGTACGATACGATCGCGCTGGTGCTGGCGACGCTGCCGCTGATGCTGTTCTGGCCCGCGATCATCGGCGCGCCGGCGGCGCTTTTCACCGTGGTGCGGCGCTGGAGGGCGCCGCTGAGTATTCTGCCGAGGACGCGCATCCGCTTTTATCTGGCGGCTTTGTTCGCCTCGGCGGAAATCGCGGGCATCGTGGCGCTGGTTTGGGCGATTCTTCGCGTGCGTCCGGGGCCATCCTAGTGTCCCGCCAGTCGATCTACCGGAAGCTGACGGGGCGCAGGCGCGGCGTTTTCGGATATTCGCAGCTATGGACCGCGCCCGATCATCTTTTGCTGGTGAAATCGACGCGTTTTGCCGAATATTACCAGCGCTTCGCCTTTGCCGACATTCAGGCGGTGGTCATCACCGAGCTGCCCGACCGGATCGCCGCGCAAATCTGGAGCGCGATCGCGGCGATCGCGTGGGCTTTTCTCGCGCTCCTGATGTACGGCGCCTTCGCCAAAGGATTTTTCGTCATTACGGGGGCTTTAGCCAGCGCCGCGGTGGTGGTGGATGTGCTTCGCGGGCCGCGCTGCCGCTGCCATTTATATACCGCGGTCAGCCGGGAGCTGCTCGAGCCGGTGGATCGCGTCCGCGGGGCCCGGGCATTCCTGGCTGAAATTCGCCCGGCGATCGAAGCGGCGCAGGGGCATCTGGATCACCCGCCGGCCGAGCCGGCATCCGCCGCGTTCGCGGACCGGCCGCCGGAGGTACCGCAGCCGCCGGGTTATCTGCCGGAAATTTTGTTCCTGGTGTTTCTGATTGACGCGGCGCTGGTGCTGGCCGACCTGCGCTTCCCGAGCAACCAGATCGGCAACGCCTTGCCTACGACATTTTTCGCGGAAATTGTTTTGGCCATCGTGGCCCTGATCCGCCGCGCCGGCCGCGACACGCGCCGCTTGATTTACGTCGTGCTCGTGGCGACTCTGGGCTGCATCGGCTGGGACGCCTTCAATCTCGGCCGCAGCTTCCTGGTCCTGCTGGCGGAATCGGCGCGGCGTCCCCATCCCCAGCCGCTGATGACTGCCTGGGAGCCGCTGGCGCACGGCGAAGCGATCTTCGCGGCGGCGTGGCGTATCACGGCCGGCGTCATCGGGCTGGTGCTGGCTTATCTTTCCCGAGTCGCATGACGGAGCTGGTTCATCAACGCTGCCTCCATCACCCCTCGCGCGAGGCGGCGGCGCGATGCCCGGAATGCCGCCGCTTCTTTTGCCGCGAATGCACCGTCGAACATCGCGGCCGCATGATCTGCGCGAGTTGCATGGGCCGGATCGCCGAAACTCCGGTTGTGGGAAACTGGCGGGCGTCGTTGTGGGCGGCGTGCGCCGCCGCCGGGTTCTTTCTCGCCTGGCTGATTTTTTATTACGCCGGCCTGATGCTGGCGCGGGCGCCATCCGATTTTTTTGAAGTGACCCGATGAACGCGCTGGAGATTCTGGAACAGGCGGTGATTCTGCTGCGCAGCGCGCCGGCGCCGGCCTGGCTCGCCTATCTCACCGGAGCCGTGCCGTTTCTGCTGGCGCTGCTGTTTTTCCTGAACGACATGAACCGCAGCCCGTTCGCGTTCGAGCATCTGGCGGCCGGCTCGGCCGCGGTCGCGGCGCTGTACATCTGGAAGAACGTCTGGCAAGCGGTGTTCGCGCGCAAATTGTACCTGACGCTTTCGCCCGATCAGCCGCGGCTGCCGCTCGCCCGGACGATTTTCGTGCAAGCCGCGCTTCAACCGGCCGGACTCGCGATCGCGCTGCCGTTTCCGTGGCTGGTGGCGTTTTTTCGCAATGCGGCGCTGCTCGCGGCGCTCGGCTGGCCGCATCCGATCCGCGCGGCGCGGCGACAGGCGGTATTGTGGACGCCGCAGAATTGGGGAATCCTGGCGCTGATGAGCGTCGCGGGACTTGTATTGTTCGGTAACATTCTGCTCGTCATCGTGATTCTGCCGCAGCTCGCGCGCAGTTTTTTGGGAATTGAGGGAGAATTCGTGCGGCTCGGGATGCGAATTTTAAATCTGACGACGATTGCGGTTGCGGCCGCGCTGGCGTGGCTGTTTATCGATCCGGTTTTGGATGCAGTATACGCGCTGCGCTGCTATTACGGCCAATCGATGGTGACGGGCGAGGATCTGAGGTCGGCGCTGCGCCGGGCGCTGGCGGCCTTTGCCGTGCTGATCGCCTTGATGCTTGCATCGCCGCGGCCGGCGGCGGCGCAGGTCGATCCGGCGCGGCTGGATCAATCGATCGATCAGGTGATCCACAGCCGCGAGTTCACCTGGCGATCGCCGCGGCCGGCGGGCGCGGAGCCACGGGGCCGTTGGGCGGGGTGGGTTCGAAGCGCCGGGGATCTGCTGCGGCGAGGCTGGGAGGCGGTGGGGCGAATTCTCCGCTCGCTGCTCGATCGCAAACCGGAACAGGAAAAGCGGGGCAACGATTCGCCGGTGACGCGGCGCGAGCTGGAAGGAATGATCGCGATCGCGGTCGCGCTGGCCGCCGGGGCGGCGTTCGCATTTTTCTCGCGCCGGCAAAGCACGGCGGTTCCGGCGGTCGCGGTCACCCCCGCCGCGCCCGCCGTCGATTTATCGGACGAATCGGTCACCGCCGATCAGCTTCCGGAAAGCTCCTGGCTGAAGCTCGCCGACGCGTGGCTGGCCAAGGGCGACCCGCGCATGGCGCTGCGCGCGCTGTATCTGGCGGGGCTGAATTATCTTTCCGGGCGCAATCTGCTTTCGCTCCGGCGCTCAAAAAGCGGGCTCGACTATCGCCGCGAAATTGCGCGAAAAACGCATCAAAAACCGCAAATCAGCTCCTTATTTTCGCAAAACGCGGATGTTTTCGAGCGCGGATGGTACGGGCGCCGCGCCGTGGACCGGGAGACGGTGGAGCAGTTCGCCGCGCGGCTCAACGAGCTGCGCCAATTCGTGGAGCAAGCCTGATGCGGCCGGTCTACGTGATTTACGGGATCGCGCTATTGGCGCTGCTCGCCTGGGGGCTGGATGAAGTTGCGGTGTCGCCGCTAGAAACCGGAGATGTATATCCGCCGTATTCGTCGCTGCGATCCGACCCGCTGGGCGCGAAGGCGCTGTATGAGAGCTTCGCCGCGCTGCCCGGCATTGAGGTCGCGCGGTTATATAAGGAGCGGACGGAGCTCGCCGCAAACGAGACGATGTTGGTGCTGGGCGTCGATCCCGCGAGTTTTTCCAGCGTAAGAGCGGAGGACCTCGAGCGGTACGAACGAATGGTCGCGCCAGGCGGGCGCCTGGTGATCGCGTTCGTGCCGGTTCACGCGCGCGAAAGCGAGCCCGCTGATCCGGACCTGACAAAGCGCTGGCAGGTGGCGCTGAAGTATCGGCCGAGGGTGTTTCGCCGCGAATCGAAAATGCCGCGCGAGACGGCGCTGTACTTCGAAGCCGCGCGCGACTGGCGCCCGGTCGGCTCGCGGGGCTCGATCGAGCGCGAGTTCGGGCGCGGCTCGATCGTGCTGGTCGCCGATAGTTTTCCGCTCAGCAACGAAGGATTGCGCGATGCTCCCGATGCGCCGTTCATCGCGGCTCTGGCCGGTCCGGCGCGGCAGATTGTTTTCGACGAAAATCATTTCGGCGTAACCGAAACCGGCAGCGTCGCGACTTTGATGAGGAAGTATCATCTGGAAGGCGCAATCGCGGTGCTGGCGCTGGCCGCGGCGCTGTTTTTATGGCGCAGCGCGTCGAGCTTTCTTCCGCCGAAGCAAACCGCGGGCGCGGAGGTGGTCGCCGGGCGAGACGCAATCGACGGCATGACTGCTTTGCTGGCGCGCGGGGTGGCGGAAAAAGAGCTGCTGGAGGCTTGCTTTGCCGAATGGAGCAGATCCGCGCCGCGCGAGCCGCGGGCGGCAGCGCTTGAAAGTGAGCTTCGCCGGCATAACGATATGGTGGAGTCCTATCGCGCCGCGTGCGCCGTGCTGGCCCATAAAAAATAAATGACCGAACGACTCGAACAGCTTCATCAAACACTCGAAGCCGCGCGCGCGGAGACTGCCAAGGTGATCCTCGGGCAGAAGGAAGCGATCGACGCGGCGCTGATCGTGATTCTGGCGCGGCAGCATGCGCTGCTGGAAGGCGTGCCGGGCGTGGCCAAGACGCTGCTGGCGCGAACGCTGGCGCGCGTGCTCGGCTGCGAGTTCGCGCGAATCCAGTTCACGCCGGACCTGATGCCCGCCGACATCACCGGCACGAACATTTTCAATTTCGCCCGCAATGAATTCACGCTGGTGCGCGGTCCGGTGTTCACGTCGTTTTTGCTGGCGGATGAAATCAATCGCGCGCCGGCAAAAACGCAATCGGCGCTGCTACAAGCCATGCAGGAGCGGACGGTGACGATCGATCGCGAGACCTATTCGCTGCCGGAAAATTTCACCGTTTTTGCGACGCAGAATCCGATCGAGTACGAGGGTACTTATCCGCTGCCCGAAGCGCAGAAGGATCGGTTTCTTTTGAAGATTCCGATGGCGGCGCCGGAGCGTGAAGATGAGCTGGATCTGGCCCGCCGCATGCTCGACGGCAATTCTCCGGAAGCGACGCTTGAAAACGGCCGGGTGGGCGCGGTGCTGCGCGCGGGCGAGCTGGCCCGGGCTCGCTGCGCGCTGGAGGATGTCGTGATGCGCGATGAAATCGCCGCCTACATCGTGGATATCACGCGCCGGACGCGCGTTCACGAAAGCATTCTGGTGGGCGCCGGACCAAGAGCCACGCAGGCGATGGTGGTTTCCAGCCGCGCGCACGCCGCGCTGGCGATGCGCGATTTCGTCACGCCGGATGACGTCAAAGCCATGGCCATCCCGGTGCTGGAACATCGATTGATTTTGCGGCCGGAGTTTGAGATCGAGGGCATGACCGCGGGCGAAGCGGTGGAAAATATTCTCGAGAGCGTTGCGGTGCCGCTGTGAGCATGGAGGAAACGCGCGAAGTGAGAATTGTTCCTTCGCCGCTTCTGATCTGGCTGGTCGCCGGGGTTGGTTTTCCCGCGGCGATCGCCGCCGCGATGTTTCCCGCCGGGCGAATGGCGGCGATCGCGGCTGGTTGCGCGGTGGCGATAGCGGCGTTCGTTGACGCGGCTTGGCGCGGCCGCGCCCTGGCGGGAATTGGCATCGAAACGCCGGATCTGGTGCGCGTTTTCAAGGATCGCGCGGCGGAAATCGCGGTGCGGATTCATAACCCGGATCGCGCGGCCCGGCGTTTGCGGATCGGCATCGCTGCGCCGGACGGGCTCGAAATCTCCGAGGAAGAGCGCCTCATTCAACTGCCCGCATCGGAGGTGGCGGCGTTTTCCTGGAGCTGGACCGGCCGCCGCCGCGGTCGCTACCGGATCGAGGCGTGTTATCTCGAAGCCGCTTCGCCGCTCGGCCTGTGGACGGTCCGGCGCCGGGATGCGATCGCGCTGGAGATTCGCGTTTATCCCAACCTGCGCGGGAAAGACGATCTGAAGGCGCTGCGCCGCGGGGCGGCCGGCGTTCATTCGCTGCGGCAGATCGGGCGCGGCCGCGAGTTCGAAAAACTCCGCGAGTACGTGGCCGGCGACGGCTTCGACGAGATTCACTGGAAAGCCGCCGCGCGGCGCGGCCGGCCGATCACCAAAGTTTTTCAAGTGGAGCGCACGCAGGAGATTTATGTCATCGTCGATGCGTCGCGTCTTTCGGCGAGGCGGGTGGGGGAAGAAACGGCGGTGGAGCGCGCCATTTCCGCCGCGCTGCTGATCGGCGCGGCGGCCGAGCGGTCCGGCGACCTGTTCGGCCTCGCCGCCTTTGCCACGCAGGTGGAGGCGTTCACGCGAGCGCGCAACGGCAAGGCGCATTACGCGGCCTGCCGCGACGCGATTTATCAAATCCAGCCGCGTCTGGCGCCGCCGGATTTCGACGAGATCGCGACATTCCTGCGGCTTCGCCTGCGCCGGCGGGCGCTGCTGATTTTCCTGACCTCGCTCGACGATACGGTGATCTCGGAAAATTTCGCGCGAGCGATGCGGCTGCTCTCGCGGCGGCACCTGGTGGTGGCGGCGATGGCGCGGCCGGAGTGGGCCAAGCCGTTGTTCCAGGACCCCGCGGTCGAGTCGCCGCGCGATGTTTATCGCCAGCTTGCGGGCCATCTCGGCTGGAAAAAGCTGCGCGAAACCGAAACGGCGCTGAGCCGGATCGGTATCCGGCTGGTGCTGCTCGACCCGCAACATTTTGGCTCCGGATTGATCGGCCTTTACGATGAGGTCAAGCAGAGGCAGTTGCTGTGATTGTCGATCTGGAGCGCTTCGTTGCGACGGGCCGGCCGCATTGGACCGCGCTGGAGAAGACGCTCGACTGGCTGGCGGCCGATCCGGGCCGGAAGATGGCGATTGCCGATCTGGAGCGCTTCCACGCGCTGTATCAGCGCGCTTCGGCGGATCTGGCCAAGCTCAGCGCGCTGGCTTGCGAAGGCGAGCTGAAGAAATATCTGGAGTGGCTGGTGGCGCGAGCCTACGCGGAGATCCACGAGGTTCGCGATCACCGCCGGTTCCGTCCATGGCGCTGGATCACGGTGGAGTTTCCGCGGGCCTTCCGGCGGCACGCGCGCGCGTTTCAACTCGCGGTAGCGCTGACGGTGGCGGGCGCGGCGTTCGGATCGGCCGCGCTGCGAATGGACCCGGAGGCGAAAGCGGTGATCATGCCGTTTCCGGAGCTGCAGCACGAGACACCCGCCGAACGCGTCGCGCGGGAGCAGAGAATGCAAGGCAAGCAACTGGCCGGATTAAAAACGCGATTTTCGGCGCGCCTGATGACGCACAACACGCAGGTGTCTTTATTCACGCTGGCGCTGGGAATGACGTTCGGGTTCGGCACGCTGGTGATTCTTTTTTATAACGGCGTGATTTTGGGGGCGGTCGCCTATGATTACATCCACGGCGGGCAACTCGTTTTTCTGTTGGGTTGGCTGCTGCCGCACGGGGTGATTGAAATCCCGGCGATTCTGATCGGGGGGCAGACCGGGCTGGTGATCGCCCACGCTTTGATCGGCTGGGGCAGCCGTGTCTCCCGCGTGGATCGCCTGCGCGCCATTTTGCCGGATGTGGTGACGCTTGCCGGAGGGCTCGCGCTGATGCTGGTGTGGGCGGGAATTATTGAATCGTTCTTATCGCAATATCATGAGCCGGTGATTCCGTACGGGCTGAAAATCGCGTTCGGATTGACGGAAGCGGCGCTGCTCGCGTTATTCCTGTCGCGCGCGGGGCGAAATGCGGATTCTGCGCGGTAGTGGCGGCTTGTCGAGGGGGTGGAAGCGCATTGAATGGAAGGGATCCGAAGCGTTGCGCGGGATAAATTTCGCTCTCCGCGGCGCGCGGTGTTTTCGTTACACTGTATGAGCAGGAGAAGCGTGTGACAAAATTCCTCAATTCGACTCCTGCGCGCGTTGTCAGCTTATTGCTCGTTGCTCAGGCTGCGCTGCTGTATAGCTCGATCCGGCCGGAAGCCGTTCCGCCGGGAAAACCGCTCGCCGAGTTTCCGAAGCAGCTTGGAGAATGGCAGTCTCTGCGCGAAGGCGTGGTCGAGCCCGAGGTGATGGCGGTCCTGCAGGCCGACGACGTGCTCACTCGAATTTACGGCAATACGGCGAACGGCCAGCAGGCGGACCTTTATATCGCCGCGTTTCGTTCGCAGCGCAACGGCAAGGCTCCGCACTCGCCCAAGAACTGTCTGCCGGGCAATGGCTGGATGCAGGTGGACTCGGCGGAAATCCGCATTGACGACGGCGCCGGCGCGACGATTCCGGTGAACCGCTACATCATCCAGTACGGCGACGATCGCAGTCTGGTGCTGTATTGGTATCAATCGCGCGATCGCGCGGTGGCGGGCGAATTCAAGGCCAAGTTCTGGGTGATCGCGGATGCGATCCGCTACAATCGCACGGATACGGCTCTGATCCGCGTGATTGTCCCGATTTCGGGCAAGGACGTTGATCGCGCGCAGCAGACGGCGGTTGATTTTGTGCAGGCGACATTCCCGACCATCCGCCGGTTTTTACCGTCCTAG
>JAJPHS010000170.1 GCA_021325175.1 Terriglobia bacterium | reverse complement strand
TGCGCGCGGATCTTCACGCCGGCGACGATCGATTCCACGTACCGGCGATTGTCGAGCAGCGGAGCCAGGCTGGCCCAGCTTTTCTCGCTCATGCGATTGCCTTCATCGAGAATCGCGATTCCGCCGCGCAGCATCGCCGTTACCAGCGGCGAAGCGACGTAGCGCAGTTTCGCTTCTCCCTCGATCACCGGCGTAATCAGCAGATCCTCGGGCCGCGTATCGACGGTGGCCTGCATGATGTACACATCGCGGCCCAGGCGCTTGGCCGCGGCGTAGGCGAGCGTCGTTTTGCCCACGCCCGGCTTGCCGATCAGGCGCGGATTCATCGGAACGTCCTGAGGATCGATCACCAGCCAGGCCGCCAGCAGTTGGCGCATGACTTCTTCCTGCCCGACCCAGATTCCGGGCAGCTCGTCCGGATGGGCCAGATGCACGGAAATCCCTTCAATATCGACGATCATGTGATTTCAATGTAACAAAGCCGGCGGCACAGCCCGCGCATTCATGCCGGGGTTGTTGACGCCGGCGGAGCGCTTGCGATACGTTCAGGGGTCGTGCGCAAATACCTCCTTTTCTTCCTTGCCCTTGCTCTTTGCGGCCAACAGCTTGACGAAAATCTTTTGAAGCATTTCACCTGGCGCTCGGTCGGACCCGCGGGAGCCGGCGGGCGCGTCGTCGACATTTCCGTCGCCGGCGATTCGCCGCAGACGATATACATCGCCACCGGCGGAGGCGGCGTTTGGAAGAGCGTGAATGAAGGCACCACCTGGCAGCCGATTTTCGAGCATGAAGCCGTGGGCGCGATCGGCGCGGTGGCGGCCGATCCCTCGAATCCGGATACCATCTGGGTCGGAACGGGCGAGGCCAATCCGCGCAATAGCGTGAGCTGGGGCGACGGCGTCTACAAATCGACCGACGGCGGAAAAACGTGGAAAAACCTGGGGCTCAAGGAAACGATGCACATCGCGCGCATTCGCATCGATCCGCGAAATCCCGACGTGGTTTACGTTGCCGCGCTCGGTCATATTTGGGGTCCCAATCCGGAGCGCGGCGTTTATAAAACCAGCGACGGCGGCGTTAGCTGGAATCAGGTATTAAAGATCAATTCGGATACCGGCGTGGTGGATCTGGCGATGGATCCGCGCGACAGCAACACGCTTTATGCAGCGGCGTACGAAGTGCGTCGCGATGGATTCGCGGGCGGAGACCCCGCAAAACAATACGGCCCCGGCAGTGGAATTTATAAAACCACCGATGGCGGCCGCAACTGGCGCAAGCTGGCGCAAGGCTTGCCGCGAAGCGATCTGGGCCGCATCGGCCTGGCCGTCGCTCCGAGCGATCCCTCGCGAGTTTACGCCGTGGTGCAGACGCCGACCACAGTTCCGCCGGAGACAACCGATGAAAGCGCGCCTCCGCCGCCTCCGGCCGGACCCAAGGCGATGCGCGACGGCGGCGTCTTTCGCTCCGACGATCGCGGCGAGACGTGGCGCTGGATGAATCCGGTGGATATCCGGCCGTTTTACTACAGCCAGGTGCGTGTCGATCCGGCCGACGAAAATCACCTCTTCGTGCTCGGCTCGCAGAACAATGAATCGTATGACGGCGGCGCGACGTTTCGCGCGGTGGTCGAAAACATTCACGTCGATCATCATGCGCTGTGGATCGATCCAAAAAATTCCCGGCACATGCTGGACGGCAACGACGGCGGCGTTTATATGACCTGGGATGGCGGCCGCAGTTGGGATTTTCAGACCCGGCAGATGGCGCTGAGCCAGATGTATTCGGTGGACGTCGATATGCGAAAGCCCTACTTTATTTACGGCGGATCGCAGGATTATTGCTCCTGGGCCGGACCGAGCGCGACGCGCAATCAGGTGGGAATCAAATATAGCGACTGGTTCAAGGTGCAAACCGGCGACGGCTTTCAGGTGCGCGCCGATCCGAACGACTACCACATTATTTACGCCGAATCGCAGAACGGCGGGGTGGTCCGCTACGATCTGCGCAGCGGGCGCAACACGTCCATCAAGCCGCGCGCCCGCGCGGGACAGCCGGCATACCGGTTCAACTGGGAAACGCCGCTGCTTATTTCCTCCCACGATTCGAACACGCTGTACATCGGCGGCAACTTTGTTTTTAAATCGACGAACCGCGGCGATTCGTGGACGGCGATCAGTCCCGATCTGACCACCGCGAAGGTGGGGACCATCACCACGATTGCCGAATCGCCCAAAATTTCGACGGTTCTCTACGCCGGAACCGACGATGGCAATGTGTGGGCGGCGCGCGACGGAAAGAACTGGAAAAATATCACGGCGAATGTTCCGGGGATGCCGGGCAAGCGCTGGGTGAGCCGTCTGGTGGCGTCGCGCTACAATGCCGGAACCGTTTTTCTGGCCTTCGACGGCCATCGCAGCGACGACTTCACGACCTATCTTTTCAAATCGGCCGATTACGGCGAAACGTGGACTTCGATTCGCGGCGATCTGCCGGCGGCCGAGCCGGTGCGCGTGATTCGCGAAGACGTGAAGAATCCGCACCTGCTGTTTGCGGGAACGGAATCGGCCGCCTATGTTTCGGCCGACGACGGCGCGCACTGGACGCGGCTGATGAATCACCTGCCGGCCGCGCCAGTAGCCGATCTGATCGTGCATCCGCGCGACGGCGACCTGATCGCCGCCACGCACGGGCGCAGTTTTTGGGTGATCGATATTTCACCGCTCGAGGAGCTGACGCCGGCGGTGCTGTCCAGCGACGTCCATATGTTCACGACCAAGCCGGCCATTGCCTTCGATTATCGGGTCTTCACCAACGACGAATTTCTCGGCGAAAAACGATTTATTGGCGAGAATCCGCCGCCGGGCGTGACCATCAGCTACTATCTGAAATCGGCTCCGTCCGGCGAGGTGAAGCTGGCGATCCTCCACAAGAGCGGCGTGGTGGTGCGCGAGCTGACCGCGACGAAGGAGCAAGGAATCAATCGCGTGCAATGGGATCTGCGGGGCAAGCCGCTGGCGCAATCGGCTCGCGGGGGCGCGGGGCGTGGCGGGCGCGGCGGCGCGGGCGGGCGCGGCGGGGAGCCGGCGCAAGAGGCGGCGGCGCCGGGCGCGGGCAGCGGCGGCCGCGGCGGACCGAACGCGGCGCTGGTCGATCCCGGCGAATACGTCGCACGGCTCACCGTCGATGGGCGCGAGTACACGACGCCGGTTCACGTGGAAGCCGATCCCTCGGTTACGCTCACGACCGAGCAGATCGATTCGCGCCGCAAGATCATCACCGAAGTCATGGCGCTCCAATCGAAGACCGATCCGGCGAACACGAAAGCGGACTCGCTCGACACGCAGTTGAGCGGGCTTGCCAGGAATCCGGACGCGCATGCCGCGGCCAAGGACGCGCTGGATGCGGCGGTGAAGGATTCGGAGAAAGTCAAAACGGAAATGGCGCGGATCAATCGCGGCGTCAATCAGCTTTTCAGCCAGATCAGCGGATCGCCGTTTGTGCCCACCGAGACGCAGCGGCAGGAGTTGGAGGATTTAGAGCAGGAGTTCGCCCAGGAATCGGCCGCGCTCGATACGCTGGTTCAGAAAACCGTGCCGGCGATCGAAAAGAAACTGAACGACGCGGGCGTGCCGCGAATCACGCTGAAGTAACCGTAACGGCCGCGGCGCGGCGCGGCGGCTCTGCAATACTGAAAGCGCGGGCACATGCGTTTGTGGGCGGTCGCGTTGATGTGTGCGGGTCTGGCTTCGGCCGACGCTCTGTATCTGGACGACTCCTGGCCCGAGGCGACGCGCGCCACCTTGCAGGAACTGGCCAACGAGGTGTGGGACGTTGTGGCGGAGATGTTTCACAGTTCCCTGCCCCTCGACCTGCCGATTCGCGTTCGTCAATCCCAGGCTGCGGTTCCGATGACGCGCGTGCTCGAAGACGAAATCAACATCCGCATCACGGCGCATGGAACCTACTACGCACAGTTCGCGTTTCAGCTTGGGCATGAGTTGGGCCACGTGATGCTCGATCCGCGGCGGACCAACGGCGTGGTGGAAGCGCTGTGCATCGCGGTTTCCTACGAAGTGCTGGACCGCGTCGGCGATAAAGCCGCGATGTCGCCGGCGTTTCCGTGGCTGGGCGATTACGCCAAAAATTTCCAGCCGTATCAACGGGACGATCAGAATACGGTGCTGAAAAAATTTCCGCGGGAGATCCAGGATTTGGTGGCGCAGAAGCGCTGGTCCGAGCTGGCGGATTATCTGCGCGCGCACGCGGCGGAAATGGAGGCGGGGCACGCCAACGATCGCGAGGTGCAGACGCTGGCGGCGATCGCGCTGCGCTCCGGGCCGGTCGAGTGGGGCGAGCTGGCGGGGATCGCCGGGAACACTTCGCCATCCGTATCGGAGGATCCGCGATTTCGGGTGTTGCCGCTCACGCCGGAGGCGATTGCGCGCGCCTCGGATCTGTTGTGCCGGATGGGAATCGGCGGCGGGAATTGAAATTTACCAGAAGCCGATCCTGGTGACGATGACGCCGAGTTTTCTTTGATCGCCGGGGGCGAAAAATGTTTGATCCACCATCAAGGTCACGGTGACCTGCGGCGGCCCGTCTTCTCCGGGCATGGCGATGACGTAGGCGCCGGAATTGCCGAAGCTTTCTTCGGCGGCGAGACGGCCATCGACGAACACTTTCAAGCGCCGCGCCGGAGCTTGCGGGGGAATGAAAATCGCCACGCGCAGCGGCGTGATTTGCCGGGGACGCTTCAGGATGACGGTGGCCTGATCCGACATCCAGCGGTCCGGCGCGTAGATGCCGCGCAGGATCTGCGGCGCGGCGTCCGGATCGGCCGGATCGAGCTGCGTCAGGCGCGGGGCGCGCTCCACCACCACGCCGGCATGGATGCGATCGATGGGCGCGCGCGAAATTTCAAACGGCAGCAATCCCCGCGCGGCGTGCGAATAGGCCGAGCGGCCAGCAAGCGAGATGATTCGCAGCGGGATGCGCGGATCGATTTGCGCCTCGGCGACCGGCGAAATCAGCGAATTCGTTTTCAGCGGCAGCGCCAGGTCGCTGGTGACGACGATGTCGCCGGGCTGAAGGATCTGGCCCGCGGGCAGCGGCAGCGCGCCCTCCGATTCGAGATAGTAGCGCAAGCCCCATTCGGCGTTGACCCACACGCGATGCTGCGCCGTTTCCGCGCTGAGCGATCGCGCGAACTGGCGATACGCGTCCCAGTGCTGATAATTGACGATCGCCAGCCCCAGCGAGAGCGCCATTTGCAAGGCGAATCCCGCCAGCAGAGCCACGCGCCGGCAATCGCGCGCGGCGAGAATCGCCACCGGCGCGGCGATGGGCAGAAGATAGCGGGCCGAGCCGGCGAAGAAGATCAGCGCCGCGCCCGCGAAAAAGGTCCAGATCCAGACGGTGAGAAGACCGCGGCCGATCGCGGAACAAAGCAGCAGCACGCCGCAGCCGAGCGAAAACCAGAAAAGCGGGTTGAGATCATGGAAGGCGCCCGCGGCGGCCGCGGCGGCCGCGACGATCCAGCGCCAGCGCGGGCCGCGCAGCAGCAGCACCAGAAGCGGCGAAACAATCCAGCCGGCGTGCACGATCAGCGCGGCCGCGCTATGCAGCTTGTTCGAGCCGGCCTGCAAATGATACGAGCTCATGTATCCGGCGAGCATGGCCGCAGGAAGCGCGCCGCGCGAAAAATATTCGAAAAGCTGCCACGCCGCGATCGCCGCCGGAGCGGCCAGGATCGCGGGCCAGGCGAGCATCCAATGGCGGCGCTTGTGGAACAGATACACGGCCAGGATAGGCGTGAGAAGAATCGATTGATAGGCGGCGATTCCCGCCAGCGCGCCGGAGACGGCCGAAACAATCAGCGCCGCGCGCGACTTCTCTTCGACGGCCTTGACGAAGCTCGCCATCGCGAGCATCCACAGGGCTAAGAACGGCAGATCCGCTTCAAGCGAGGCTCCGTTGATCGCGAACGCCGGGACCGCCAGAAAAAGCAGCGTGGCGCATTTCGGCCGCGGACAGAATCGCCGCGCGAGCGACCACATCGCCAGCGCGGCGACGATCGACCAGAGAATATAAGCCAGATGGAACGGAATCTCGCGGACTTCGCCGGAGATCGCCAGCAGCGCCCCCAGCGCCCACGCATTCAGCGGACCATGCGGGTGGCCGCGCATATCGACCAGGTCGCCCTGAAAATAATATTTCGTGTCCAGCGGATGCAGCGGATCGATCTGCGCGTGCTCGGCGCCATAGAGATAGTAGGGATCGTCGCCCTGAACCGGCTGATTCAAAAAAGGCGCGCGCAGCAGGATCGCCAGCAGAGCGACGACCAGCCAGTCGAAACAGGAACGGGCTTTCAACCGTTCACCACTGCACAGGCTGGCCCGGTTTGAGCTCCCAGACCTCGGTGTCCGGCAGATCGCGAATCAGTTCCGCCAGTTGTTCGGGACGTCCGGTGAGCGGCGGAAAGGTGCCGAAGTGCACCGGGATCACTTTGCGCACGTTCAGCATGCGGCAGGCGAGCGCGGCTTCGCGCGGGCTCATGGTGAACAGATCGCCGATGGGCAGGAAGGCAAGCTCGGGATGATAGAGGCGCTCGATGAGCTGCATGTCGGTGAAGACGTTGGTGTCGCCGGAGCAATACACGTTGCGGCGATCGGGCAGGCGCACCACGTATCCGGCGGCCTCGCCGCCATAGACGATTTTGTCGCCGTCCTGAATGCCGCAGCTATGAACCGCGTGGGTCATGGTCGCGGCGATCGGACCGGCCATCGCCGTGCCGCCCTTGTTCATCCCGATCACGTTCTTGACGCCCTTCGATTCCAGCCAGCGCGCGGTTTCGAAAATCGCGACCACCTGCGGCGAAAATTTTTTCGCCAGCGATACCGCGTCGTAAACATGATCGAAGTGGCCGTGCGTGATCAGCATGACATCGAGCCGGTCGATGGAAAACTTCGCGGGGTAGGACGGGTTGCCGTCGATCCAGGGATCCACCAGGATCACTTCTCCGGTGGTGAGGCGGAACTGGTAGGTGCCGTGTCCGAGCCAGGTGATCTCAATCATAAATTCGATTTTACTGGGCCCCGGGGAGTAGAAGTAAATCCGCGCAATTTATTTTTTCGCGAGCGGCGCCGACGTGATCCCGCCGCCGTATTGCCCCAGCCCGGGGATGGTGACGGGCAGATGTCCTTCAATCGCGATCTCGCCGAACAGCGCCTTCACTGCGGATACTTCCGACGGCGGCGTGGGACTGAACGCCGCCAGATCCGCCTGGGCCCTGGGAAAATCGCCCAGCACATAGGGGCTGCCCATGGCGACCAGCACGGACGGCGATTCGGTGAGTTTATCCACGAACCGCGGCACGTCGCCGTTGAGGGGTCCGCCGGTCGAAAAAACCGCGATGACCACCGCCGAGCACGAGCTCGGATCTCCGAAAGCGTCGTTCATCGCGGCGAGCGGCATTGAAGGATCGACAAACGTCACGCGGGCGTTCGGCGCGCGATGGCGAAATTCGGCGGCCATTTGCTGGCCGTACTGCGACAATCGCGCTCCGACGACCACGGCCAGGCACGCCTGATTTGGGTTGGCAAGGGGCACAAGCGTTTGATCGTTGCGCACCAGCGTCATGGCCCGATCCGACATCTGCTGCACGCGCGCGCCGGCGTCGCCGGAATCGAGCGCGTCGCTGACCTCGTCCACATCCACCAGCTTCTTTTGGATCACGCCGGCGCGAACCTTCGCCGCCAGGATTCGCATCACGCTGTCGTCGATGCGCTGCCGCGAAAGCTGGCCGCGCTCGATCGCGCGGAGTACGGCGTGAATCGCCTTCTCCGGATCGGGCGGCATCAGCAGCACGTCCGCGCCGGCTTCCAGCGCGCGCACCGAACCGTCGCCGGAATCGAACTGCCTGGCGAAGCCGAGCATATCGAGCGCGTCGGTGACGATCAATCCGTTGAAGCCGAGCTCATTGCGCAGCAGCCCGGTAAGCACTTTGGGCGACGCGGTGGCCGGAATTTCTTCCGGCTCGATGGCCGGAACGGCCATATGCGCGGTCATGATGGCGTCGACGCCGTGCGCGATCGCGGCCTGGAACGGCTTTAACTCGACCTCGTTCATGCGCTCGCGCGAGGCGTCGAGCCGGGCCAGGCCCAGGTGGCTGTCGATGTTGGTATCGCCGTGTCCGGGAAAATGCTTGGCCGTCACCAGCACGCGATTTTTCGGGTCGGAATGCGCGCCTTCGATGAACGCCGCGACGTATTTCGAAACTTCGTCCGGATTTTCCCCGAAGGACCGGATGTTGATCACCGGATTGGCGGGATTCACGTTGACGTCGGCGACCGGCGCGAAAACCCACTGCACGCCGAGCGCGCGCGCCTCGCGGGCGGTTTCCAGCCCTTCATAGCGCGCTTCCTCCACGTCGCCCGCCGCTGCGATGGCCATGTTGTAGGGAAATTTCGGACCTTCGCTCACGCGCATCGACGCGCCGCGCTCAAAATCGGCGCCCACGATCAGCGGCGTCTTGGCCAGCTTCTGCATCTGGTTGAGAAACAGCGCGAAAGCATGCGATTCGGCGTTGCGCACCAGCCCGTACTGCACATGATTGTTGATAATGAGTCCGCCGATGCGCAGATCGTGAACCCAGTGGCGGTATTTTTCGTAGTCGCGCGATTTGCGGCTGGGCACGTCGCCGTAAGCCACGCCGATGACGAGCTGGGCCACGCGATCGCGCAGGCTCATGCCGCGCAGGATCGATTGCGCCACGCGCTGCTCCGGCGTAAGCGGCGGGCGTTTCGGCTTCGACGCGGGTTTCGCGGCCCACAGGGCGCCGCAGAGAATCAGCGCCGCCAAGGCGGTGGTGCGCATGATATTTACAGTAGCGTACACGGCGGGTTTGCGCTTTGCGGGCCCCGGGGTTATGCCAAACTAAAAAAGTGAGCCCCGCCGCTACATTTCTTACCGGATTTGTTTTAGCGATTTTTCTGGCTTTCCTGTGGATGCGGTTTCGCCCCCGGCGGCCGCCGCTTGACGACGCGCTTCAGCGGATCGAGTCGCAGATCCGGGAGCTGGAGGCGCAGCGGCAGCGTATGCTCGGCGGATTGGAAAACCAGCTTACGAGCTTGAGCCGGGAAACGGTGGCGTTATCGCAGGCGCTGCGCGCGCCGAACGGGCGCGGGCGATGGGGCGAGCTGACGCTGCGCCGGACCGCCGAGCTCGCCGGCATGGTCCCGTATTGTGATTTTTACGAGCAGGAAAGCGGCGGCGGGCAGCGCCCCGACATGCTGGTTCGTCTGCCGGGCGGCCGCGCGATCGCGGTGGACGCCAAGGTTCCGCTCTCGGCATATCTCGAGGCGGAAGCGGCGCCGGATGAGGCCGCCCGCCGCGCCGCGCTCGACCGGCACGCGCAACAGGTGCAGCGCCATGTCGCGTTGTTGAGCGGGCGCGAATATTGGGCGCAGCTTCAGCCCGCTCCGGAGATGGTGGTTCTGTTTTTAGCCGGCGATCATTTTTTGAGCGCGGCTCTCGAACGCGATCCGGAACTGCTGGAGCGCGCGCTGGCGCGAAAAGTTTTATTGGCGACGCCGGTCACGCTGATCAGCGTGCTGAAAGGCATCGCCTACGGCTGGCGGCAGGAGCGGCTGGCCGAAAGCGCCGATGAAGTACGCCGCATCGCCGGCGAATTTCAGGAACGCGCAAGGGTTTTCGCCGAATCCTACGCGGACGCCGGGCGGCACCTGGCCAAAGCCGTGGAGGCTTACAATCGTTCCGCGGGATCGTGGGAGACGCGGCTCGGCCCGTCGCTGCGCCGCATGCGCGAGCTGGGCGTCGGGGCGCGGGACGCCGCTGGGCCTTCCATCATCGACACTCCGGTGCGCGAGCCGCGTTCGGCGCCGCCGGAGGCGCGTCAATGATGCTGCGGCACCTCTTCCTGTTCCTTTCCGCGCGCAAGGGACTGCGGCGATGGATGGAACAATCCGCGCTTTCGAAAAAATTCACGCGCCGCTTCATCGCCGGCGAGAAACTCGACGACGCGCTGCGCGTGCTCGAGCATCTGGAGCGGGAGCGGATCTGGGCCACGCTGGATCATCTGGGGGAAAACGTGACCACGATCGAAGAAGCCGCCGCCTCGCGCGATTCGTATCTGGAAGCGCTGGCCCGGATCGAGGAACGCAAGCTGCCCTCCACGGTCTCGATCAAGCTGACGCAGTTCGGCCTGGATCTTTCGCAGGAAGTGTGCGTCGAAAACGTGCGGCAGCTCACCGCCCGGGCGAAGGCCATCGGCAGCCGCGTGGAGATCGACATGGAATCGAGCGCCTACACCGATCGCACGCTGGAGATCGCCGCCAGGATCGCCGGCGAGTTCGGCTGCGCGCGCACCGTGATTCAAGCCTATCTTTTCCGCAGCGCGGCCGATATCGAGAGGATGAATGCGCTGGCGATTCCGGTGCGGCTGTGCAAGGGAGCCTACGATGAGCCGCCATCGGTGGCGTTCCCCGAAAAACGCGATGTCGACCGGAATTACGTGACGCTGATGAAAACTCTGCTCGATCACGGCGCTTATCCGGCCATCGCCACGCACGATGAGGCCATCATCGGCGAGGCGTTTCGCTACGCGCGCCAGCGGCGCATCACGCCCGACCGGTTCGAATTTCAGATGCTGTATGGCATCCGGCGAGATTTGCAAAAACGCGTCGTCGATCTGGGCTACCGGTTGCGGTTGTACGTGCCGTATGGAACGGCCTGGTATCCCTATTTCATGCGCCGGCTGGCGGAACGTCCGGCGAACGTTTTGTTTTTATTGCGGAATCTATTCCGGTGATCGGGAGCGCGGATTCAAATCCCGCCCGTTCCCGCCGCCGGCGGCGGGCTAAATCGCCGGATCTCCATAACATCGGCACTCGTCCGGATTGCCGGGCGCGCTCTTGCCGCTATCGTCGAACCGGAATGACGACCCACCCCGATGTTCATGGCCCCTGGAAACAGTGGTCGGAGGAAAGCACTCTACATGTCGCCTGCGCTTACAGCAACCCGCTGCGCTGGCGGACGCGGCGCCTGCTGATGAACGATTTTCGCCGGCACATGACCGCCAGCCCCAACGTGGTGCTGCACGTGGGCGAGCTCGCCTATGGGGAGCGGCCGTTTGAAGTCACCGGCACAGACGCAAACGACGTGCAACTCCGCACCTGCCACGAGCTGTGGCACAAGGAAAACATTTTAAACGCCGTCATCCGGCATTTTCCGCCGGATTGGAAATACGGCGCGATCATCGACGCGGATTTTCACATGACGCGCGGCGATTGGGCGCTCGAAGCGATTCATCAGCTCCAGCACTACGATTTCGTGCAGCTTTTTTCGACGTACACGGATCTCTCGGCGGAGCATCGCCCATATCGAATTATGCCGAGCTTCGCCTGGAAGCACCTCAACCCGCACTCCGCAAAAGCAGCCAAAGGCTACTACGGCTCGGCTAGCCCGGGCGCAACGGGCGGGGCATGGGCGTTTCGCCGCGCCGCCTTCGATGCAGTCGGCGGATTGCTCGATATCTGCGTGCTCGGCTCGGCGGATTGGCACATGGCGTTCGGGCTGGCGGGTAAGGCAAACAGCGCGCCCGAACTCACCCGGTGCAGCGAGCCCTACATGCGAGCCGTGCGGCTGTGGCAGGAGCGCGCGGGCGTTTTAAAACAGAACATCGGCTACATCGACAATCACGCCATTCATCACTTCCATGGATCGAAGGTGCTGCGGGCCTACGGCGAACGCTGGAAAATTTTGCGCGCGCACAATTACGACCCCTCCTGCGATCTGCTGCGGGATTGGCAGGGCATCTGGCAGCTCGCCGGCAACAAGCCGCGCCTGCGGGACGATATTCGCGCCTATTTTCGCGCGCGGAATGAAGACGATCCCGGCTTGCGCGGCTCCGAACGCGAACTCGCCTGAATTACTGCTTCTTCGATTGGACGGCCTGGTTCATATCCACCTGATTGCCGTTCGGCGTGGTGGCGGTCACCTTCGTGTTCGATAACGCCCGGACGCTGGGCTCATTCGCAGTTTTGGCCGGCGTGGTGATGTTGTTTTTCATCTCATCACCCATGGAAAGGACGTTCTGATGCGTCCGCCGCGCGATCTGCGCCGCCTCACTCCGCGGATAAACGAATTCGTTGCCGTAATTATCGCCGGGATAAAACCAGGCGCGCAGCGCTTCGGGCGTTCCGGCAGGCCGCTCCTCAAATTTCATAACCGTTTCCGAGGTGGGATTCTGGCGATAGTCCGGAATCGCCAAAATTGTAGCGTAAAGCTGCGTTCCGTCGGCGTTGAAGATCTGCACGATATTCCGGTTGGACTGGGAATCGAGGAGTTTAAACTGGTAAGTTCCGGCGGGAAGCACTTTGCCAGGGATCTCCACGGGACCGGAGAAGGTTACGGTGGTCTGCTTGTTCCATTCGTCGGCGCGCGCCGCTGAGAACCCCAGGGCAAACAGCACCGCGAAACACAAAGTCCAAAGAGCTTTAGACATAAGCGAACCTCCTTTTTTGCGTATTTTAAAAGCGTGATCCGGAAAATCACACTTCTCACTTTTTTAGATGGGTATTTTAACCCCCGGGTTGCACCGTTAATCCCGATTGGAAACGCGCGCCGACTGGAATGTCGCCATTTCGCATAACAGTTTCACGGCGGCTTCGGCGAGATTGATTCCGAGCGCGGCACCGGTGCCTTCGCCCAAGCGCATGTCCAGATCGAGCAGCGGCTCGACGTTTAAAAATTCCAGCATTCGCCGGTGCCCGCGCTCGGCCGAGCGATGGGAGTAGATCACATAATCGAGCGCCGCGGGAGCGATGGTTCGCGCGATCAACGCGGCGGAGCACGAAATAAAGCCGTCGAGCACGACAACGCGCCGCAGCCGCGCGGCGGCGAGGATCAATCCGGCGATCGCGGCGATTTCGAATCCGCCGACCGCAGCGAGCACGCCGATGCCATCGCACGGATCGGGGCGATGCAGCTTGAGAGCTCGCCGGATCACTTCGGCTTTGTGCGCGACGCCCGCCTCATCCAGGCCGGTTCCGCGGCCGGTTGTTTCGCCGGGATCCAGGCCGCTGATGGCGGCGAAAATCGCGGCGGCCGAAGTCGAATTGCCGATGCCCATTTCTCCGGCGCCGAGCAGATCGGCGCGGCCGGCGTGCTCCATTCCGATGGCGATCGCGCGCTCGGCTTGCTTGCGGGTCATTGCCGGCTCGCGCGCGAAATTTTTGGTCGGACGGCCGACGCCCACATCGACGATCACGGGCTCGATTCCGTAATGCCGGCACAAAACGTTGATGGCCGCGCCGCCCGCGTGAAAATTCGCCGCCATCTGCGCGGTCACTTCCGCCGGATACGGGCTGACGCCTTCGGCCACCACGCCATGATCCGCGCAGAAGATCAGCATCGCTTTGCGGCCGATGGACGGCGTTTCGGATTGCTGAATCAGCGCGATCCGCAAGGCGAGGGATTCCAGGCGTCCCAGGCTGCCGGGCGGTTTGGTGAGCGAATCCAAGCGGCGCTGCACTCGCGCGGCGAGTTCGGCGTCGGCGATGGGAATGATGGAATCAAAGTTCATGAATGCCGCCGTAATCCTGATCGATATTGGCGATGACACGATTGACGGCGGCATGCGCCACAATCGCCGCCGGACGCGGGCCGGCGCGAATCCGCTCCAAGGCGCGGGCCACGCGGGACTCGAAGTCGCGCCAAGGCTCGCCGCCGGGCGGAGTGACACCGCGCCAGTCGGCCATCTTTCGCGCGGCGATCTCTTCGGCTTCGATCTCGCGCCAGGCGCGGCCGTCCCAGGCGCCGTAACTGATCTCGCGCAGATCATCGATAATCTGCACCGGCGCGCCGCGCGCGATCGCCTCGGCTGTTTCGCGCGCCCGGCGCAGCGGGCTGGAAAAAATCGCGGCCAGTTTGGGCAGCCGCAGAGACGCGGCATGCGCGCGGCCCGCTTCGCTCAGCGGCGGATCGCATTGGCCGAGCAGAACGCCGGTGACCGCCGGTTCGCAGTGCCTCACCACGAACAGGCCCGGCATGTGAAAAGCACCAGAATGAAAATTTCGAGGATCTGCTCGGTGGCGCCCAGGCAATCGCCGTTCACGCCGCCGATCCGGCGATAGAAATAGAACTGCGCAAGCCGCAGAATCAGATAGCTTCCGAGCACGATGATCAACCCGGGCCGTACCCCGCAGGCAAAGGACGCGGCGATTCCCTGCGCCGCGGCGAGCAGCGCCGCCGGAGTGGTCAGCGTCGCGGCGAAGGCGTGGCCCAGCCCCGATCCCGCCGGGCGCGATACCCACGCCAGCGCGACCATCCCCGCGCGCGGCACAGCCTGCGCGGCGACAAAAGCCGCGAAAATGTTTATTCCATAAATGTGCTCGATCGCCTGCCAGCGCGCCACCACGCTCAGCACGATCGCCACCGCGCCGTAGGTTCCGATGCGGCTGTCCTTCAGGATCGCCGCCATTTTTTCGCGCGAGCGTCCGGCCCGAAACGCGTCGGCGGAATCGGCCAGGCCGTCCTCGTGCAGCACTCCCGAAATCGCCGCCCAGAAGGCGACCACGATCAGCGCGGCGATCGAAAGCGGCAGCACGCGCGCGAGGCCGATGAAGATTCCCGCGCCGGCCGCCCCCAGAATCGCGCCGACCAGCGGAAAAAAGATCGCGGACTCTCCCGGCGGCGCGGGATTTCCGCCCATCGGAAAGATGGTCAAAAACGAGATCGCGCCGCGAACACGCCGCATCAGCATTGCGCCTCGCGCGCGTGGAGTGGCCGTTCCGGCGGGCGATGCCGCTTTGTTTCGAATCTCATTTGACGCGAAGGGGCTGGCCGAACACCATCCAGTAAACTTCCTCCGCCACCGACGCCGCGCGCTGGTTCAAAATCCCCGCGTAATCCCGAAAATCACGGCCCACGGTGTTATCGGGAACGAGCCCGCAGCCGACCTCGTTGGTGACGAGAATCACCGCCGCCCTGCTTTCCCGCGCGGCGCCGATCAATTTTTCCGAGTCGCGATTTACATCGCGCCCGAAGGTGAGCATCACGTTGGACAGCCACAGCGTGAGGCAATCGACGACGATCGCGTCCGCGTCGGCGCGGGCGATGGCATCGCCCACCTCCAGCGGCTCCTCGATGGTAGTGAACTCCGGCGCACGCTCGGCGCGGTGGCGGGCGATGCGCGCCTCCATTTCGTGATCGAGCGGCTGCGCCGTCGCCAGAAACACCAGACGCGGGCCGCGTTTGCGCGCCAGTTCCAGAGCGTAACGGCTTTTGCCGCTGCGCGCGCCGCCGCCCACCAGGATCACAGCCACAGGCTTCTCCTTCGCGATCGCAGCAGCCAGATGAAAAAAGGCCCGCCGGCGAGCGCGGTCAGCACTCCCGCGGGAATTTCCGTCGGCGCGATCACTGTACGGCTCAGTGTATCGCAGACGCAGAGAAACGCCCCGCCCGCGAAGAAAGAACACGGCAGCAGCACCCGGTGATCCGCGCCCAGGCGCAAGCGCAGCGCGTGCGGCACGATCAATCCAACGAATCCGATGGGTCCGGTGAGCGACGTGACCAGCCCGGTCAGCACCGATCCGGCGACGTATCCAAAGATGACGAGCGCTCCCGTCGAGACGCCGCGCGACGCCGCCCAATCGTCGCCTACCGCCAGCAGATTCCATTGCCGCGCCAGCCGGATCACCGCCGCGCACACCGGCAGCACGACCGCAACGAGCCAGGCGAGCGTCGAATACTCCACCGCATCGAGGCCGCCCATCAGCCAGCGCGAGATCGCGAAGGATTGCGAAAACGTCGCGGTGCTGTGCAGGAATAGAATGATCGCGAACGCGATGCTGTTCATCGTCACCCCGGCGAGCATCAGCGTGAACGAGGAAAGCCTTCGTCCTTCCAGGGCGATTCCGAGCACGATCAGCAGCACCAGCGCCGCCCCGCCCAGCGAGAGCAGTCCGGTGGCGCGCAGGCCGAAGCAGATCCCCAGCACCGCGCCGACCGATGCGCCGCTCGATACGCCCAGCGTGTACGGCTCCGCCAGCGGATCGCGCAACATGCACTGGAACAGAACGCCGGTGACGGAAAGCGCCGCGCCGCCGATCATCGCGAGCAGCACACGCGGCAGCCGCGCGTAGAAAAAAATCTCGTAATCGGGCGAGGCGCCGGCGAAAGCGCGGCTTAACGAAATGTGCGTGCTGCCGATGAGCGGCGAGGCCAGTCCGACGGCGATCGCGGCAATGACGGCGATCAGCGTCGCGTACGTTGCGCGGCTTGCGATCCTGTCCGGCTTGTCGCGCTCGGCGGGAACGCACGCCTGGCCGCTGGCGATCTCCGGTTTACCGTCCATAGCCAATCCATCCCCCATCGACCTCCACCCGCACGCCGAAAACGCGCTCGATCAGATCCGCGCTGAACACCTCGCGCGGCGGCCCGTCGCCCGCGATGACGCCGTCCCGCAGCACCAGCGCGCGATCGGCGAATTGCAGCGCGAGGTTCAGATCGTGCGTCACCGAAACGACCAGCATCCCGCTGGCGCCCAGCGCGGCAAGCAGGCGATACATGGCGAGCTGATGCCGCAAATCGAGAAATGTAGTCGGCTCGTCGAGCAGCAGGGTTTGCGGTTGCTGCGCCAGCGCCGAAGCGAGAATGACGCGCTGGCGCTCGCCTCCGGAGAGCGATCGGAAATCGCGCGAGCGAAACGGCAGTACGTCGGCGGTGCACATCGCGTTCTCCACCGCCGCGAAATCCTCGGGCGATTCGTACCATCCGCCGCCGTAAGGCGTGCGCCCCATCAGCACCACCTGCTCGGCCGTGAAGGGAAACTCCACCCGCACGGTTTGCGGCAGAAACGCGACGCGGCGCGCGAAATCCCGGCGCCGCCACTGCCGCAGCTCGACATTTTCATAGGCGCACGAGCCGCGATAAGGATGCCGCAGCCCGGCCATGATCCCCAATAGCGTCGATTTGCCCGCGCCGTTCGGTCCGGCGATGGCTACAAATCCGGACGCGCCGAGGTCGAAGGACACATCGGCGATTCCATAAGCGAACGCAAGATTGCGCGCCCGAAAACTCACTTCGACTCCGGATGAAGCGCCGCGAACAGCTCGCGCGCGGCTTCCACCACGCGCGGGCCGGGCACCAGAAATCCGCCGGAAGAAATCGCATAAACGCGATGCTCGCGAACCGCCGCGAGCGACGGCAGGCGCTGCCATAATTCGATCACTTCGCGCTGCCGCGCGGCGGGAATGGCGGCGTCGTCGCCCATATCGCCCATGTCGACGATCACTCGCGGGTCGCGCGCCAGCACTTCCTCAAGCGAAACCTGCGGATAGGCCGCGCGCGCGTCGCCAAACACATTTTCGCCGCCCGCGATGCGGATGATTTCATTTAAATAAGACGAGCGTCCGGTGACGATCAGCCCGTCGAGCCGCCCCGGCCTGCGGCCCACGACCAGCATCATTTTTTCCGGATTGAGTTTCGCCGCGCGCGCGCGAACTTCCTCCAGTCCTCCGCGAATGCGATCGATTAACTCCGTGGCGCGCGCCGCCGCGCCCGTCGCCTGGCCGACCTCGCGAATCGATTCGTAAATCGCGGCGAGATCCCGCTGATCGATCTCGAGCACGTTCAGATGCAGCCGCCGCAGACGCTCCGCAAGCCGCACCGGATTGGTCTGCACGATCACCAGATCCGGCTTCAGCGCGGCGATCGCTTCCACGTTCGGATTCACGTAATCGCCGATTTTTGGCTTTTTCAGCGCCTCCGGCGGATAGGTGCAGTAGCGCGTCACGCCGGCCACGCGATCGCCCAAGCCAAGCGCGTACAGCAGCTCTGTGATGCTGGGCGCGGTGGAGACGATCCGTTGCGGCTGCGCGAAAAGTCCGGCGGCGATGAAGAACAGCAGAAAGCGGCGACTTCTCATGGCGACGTTCTCCCTCGAAACGTTCTGGCGCGCAAATCGAGGAATCGGTCTCCTGACTCGCGGCCGGCATTCTCGCGACGATCTTCCCGCTTTCGGCAGTGATCGATCGCGCCGTGGGGCGCCGCTTACAGTTGCGGGGCAGTGGCGGATTCGCACCGCCTTCCCGGCATTCCTCGGTTTCAGATTAGCAGAGAATCACCACTCGACACGTCACCGCTCGACGGCGCTGGCCATCGCCGGCGGATAACGATCGCCGGCGGTCATCGCAGCCAGCCGATCCAGCTCCGCCAGGTCCTGAGAAGTCAGCCGGACGTCAA
Source organism: Terriglobia bacterium (assembly GCA_021325175.1). Classification (GTDB taxonomy): domain Bacteria; phylum Acidobacteriota; class Terriglobia; order Bryobacterales; family Bryobacteraceae; genus Palsa-187. The sequence continues at coordinate 2,509 of JAJPHS010000170.1, read as the reverse complement.
TCGCGCCGAGATTCTCTTCCAGATATTTGCGCCGGCGCGTGCCCGGAATCGGAACCGCATCCGGGGCGACCGCGAGAATCCATGCCAGCGCGACCTGCGCCGGTGTCGCGTCCTGCCGTTTGCCGACCCGTTCGACAACCTCCACCAGCCGCCGGTTGGCTTGCATGTTCTCGTCCTGAAAACGCGGCAGATTGCGGCGAAAATCCGTCGCCACGAACGCCGAACTCGATGCGAGCGCGCCAGTCAGATAGCCGCGTCCCAGCGGGCTGAACGGCACCAGGCCCACGCCGAGCTCGCGCATCGCCGGCAAGACCGCCTGCTCGATTCCCCGCTCCCACAGCGAATATTCACTCTGCACCGCGCTGATCGGATGCACCTTGTGCGCGCGCCGCAGCGTTTCCGCGCCCACCTCGGAAAGCCCGAGATAGCGGACCTTGCCCGCTTCCACCAACCGCTTCATCGCGCCGACCGTCTCCTCGATCGGCACGGCCGGGTCCTTGCGGTGCAAATAGTAAAGGTCGATGGTGTCGACGCCCAGCCGCCGCAGCGAACCCTCCACCGATCGCTTGACGTTCGCCGGCGAACCATCGATCCGCATCTTCCCCGAGTCAATCGCGATGCCGAACTTGGTGGCGATCACCACGCCGCCGCGCCGCCCGCGAACCGCCTTGCCGACCAGCTCCTCGTTGGTGTGCGGCCCATACACCTCCGCCGTATCGAGCATCGTCACGCCAAGATCCAGGGCGCGATGAATCGTCGCGATCGATTCCGCTTCATCGCCGGGCGTTCCGTAGCCGTGCGACATGCCCATGCAGCCGAGCCCGATCGCCGCGGCGGTGAGTCCTTGAGTTCCCAATTTGCGTGTTTCCATAATCCGCCTCAAGTTTATCGCGGCGCTTCGCGCAACGGAGTTAAGCGCGCCCGCGCTTGCAACGCGCGCAGCGGCTTTCGATTACGCTAAGAAAAACTCCATGGACAAACAGGAAATTCTCTCGCGGGTTCACCAGGTCGGCATTATACCCGCCATCCGGGTGGCGACGGCCGAAGACGCGCTATTCGCCAGCCGCGCCGTGTTCGCGGGCGGGATTCCGATTGCCGAAATTACGATGACCATTCCCGGCGCGCTCGACGTGCTCAGCACGCTGCGCCGCGAAATTCCGGAAATGATTCTGGGCGCGGGGACCATCTGGCGTCCGGATATCGCGCGGCTGGCGCTGGAGGCGGGCGCTCGCTTTCTCACCACGACGGGCCTGGTCCCGGCGATTGTCGAATACGCCGTTCACGAGAAAATTCCCGTGCTTCCCGGCGCGCTGACGCCAACCGAAGTTGCCGCCGCCTGGATGTCCGGCGCGGACATGGTGAAGATTTTCCCTTGCTCGCAAGTGGGCGGCGCGCCATACATCCGGATGCTGAAGGCGCCGTTTCCGAGCGTCCGGTTCATCGCCTCCGGCGGCGTCACCCAGCAGACGGCCGGGGATTTTATCCTGGCCGGCGCGTCCGGATTGGGCATCGGCTCCGACCTGATCCCACAGGAAGCCATTCGCGCCCGGCGTCCGGAGTGGATTCAGGAACTGGCGCGCCGATTTCTGCTCATGGTCCGGGAAGCGCGGCAAAAACTCTCGCCGAACCATCTTCCATAATCCGGCGGAGCAACACCACGGCATCGCGGATCGTTTGCTAAAATCAGAAAGCTGACCTGAAAAACAGGGCCACCCTAGCTCAGTTGGTAGAGCGGCTGATTCGTAATCAGCAGGTCGCCGGTTCGATCCCGGCGGGTGGCTCCAGCTTAAATTAAACATAACAAAGAAGTTGGGCTGATACATTGGTGTCGCTGCCAATGTGCCATGCGGCAAAATGTGTGCCAATGGTGTGCCAAACTCAGGGAACGCCTCCCGAACTAGCCTGCATTCAAACACAATCGGGGGAGCTCCCGCTCCATCTCGGCGAGCGTGATCTCCACAATCCACCTTCTGGAACTTGAACAGATTCCGGATCCCAATCCGGCCGTGTTTAGAATTTCTCGCGCTGCAGCGCTGCAAGCATCGCGGGATTGGCTTGCACACTGTCAGAGTCCAGCAACTCGCGCTCAACGATTGCACCAGCTGCAACCAAACCCGCGACCACTTCGCGCTGCCGGCCTTGGTTCCCGGCAGGCGGGTTGCACCAGCCATGTGTCGCCCACCCCAGAGGCGAGGATTTGTATTTCTCATCCTTAAGGTTCAGGTCCGAGCCTTCGATCAGCCGTGCGGCCAGCCGATTCTCGCCGAGCAGCGCGGCCCAATGGAGCGCGGTTTCACCGAACAGTCCGCGAAGGTTCGCTATTGCCCCCGCGTCCAATAGTCTGATTCCCACGTCTTCGGCTCCCAGGCTCGCAGCTCCGATCAGGGGCGAGTCGCTCTTCTGTAAGCGTCTCGTAAACCGCCGCAGGAAAAATCCTCGATTTGTGCTATCGGCGATTGCTTAAGGTTGGGCTGGGGAAATCGTTGGCTTCCAGTTATGGGGAAGCAAT